>NZ_JADQBF010000111.1 GCF_016278775.1 Demequina sp.
AGCGGATGAGGGCGTCGCGGCCCGAGCGCTGGTCGTTGGGCGGCAGGCGCAGCAGGCCGCGCGCGAAGTACCAGCTCCACTGCAGGATCGCGTTGGTAAGCACGCCCAGCGTGACCAGGTGAATGGTGGTCCACCAGGTCTGGGGCAGGGCGTCGCGCGTGGCGATCGCGGTGACGGCGGCGGCCAGGGCGAGCAGCATCCAGATGGTGGTGAGGCGGTCGGTGCGGGGGCGGCGCGAGCGTGGGCGTCCTGTGGTGGAGCGTCCCTTGGTGGGGCGCTGTTCGGTGCCGTTGGGTTCAGCGGTCTGCGCGGCCATAAGCCCTCCGTCCCGGTTGATTTGAGAGGATAAGGCTACTCTTTAATCATGAGGATCGATGAGGACGCACGTCCCGGCGCCGGGCGGGTGCTCGCGGCGGTGCGCGACGCGGGTGCTGGGGTGACGGCCGCCGAGCTTGGCTCGCGCCTCGGTCTGCACGTCACCACGGTGCGCTTTCATCTGGACCGGATAGCGGCCGACGGTCTTGTTGCGGGCCATGCCGTTCCTTCCGGGGGCCGAGGCCGGCCGCGCATGGTTTACCAGGCAGTTCGCGTGCCCGACGCTCGGGCGGGGATGCTCGCGGCGCTTGCCGACGCTGCTGCTGGGGATGGTGCGGTGGCCGAGCGTGCGCAACGCGCGGGGGAGCGGTGGGCTGAGACTCTGGACGTTGTCGGACGCGATCCCGTGGCGGCGCTCTCGGCGGTGTTCACTGAACTGGGATTCGCGCCCGTTCCGTCCGAGGGCGGACTCTCGCTACGTGCCTGCCCGTTCTTGGAAGACGCACGCCGCCATCCGGAGGTGGTCTGCGGGGTGCACAGGGGACTCGCGGTCGGCATCGCGCGGCGCGCGGGTGCCTCGATAGAGCTCAAGCCCCTCCAGGGAGAGGCGTGCGTATTGCTCGTCGACCAGCGGCCGCGGGCGCGGGAAAATTGGGCAGTCCGGCCTGCCGCCTCTCCGTCTCCTAGATGATGTGCGCGGTGGGGACGGTTCGCTGTCGCGGTTCCCGCAATCTCGGATGGATTTCGAGGACGTGCCAGCCTCACGGCCCCAAGCACGCAATACCGCCTCCATGAGCCAGGACAACTGGTCCGGCCTCTGCCTCCTCGATGTCGGGCATTCGCGGTAGCGTCGTTCTCAAAGGGCGAATAGCAGCGGCGGGAGTGCAGTTGAATGGCGAGTTTGAAAGAGCAAGTCGCTGAGGCAGTGAGCGATGTCTCTAGGAGTTGGGGCACGACAACATGGTCGAAGACTACGACCGACGTTCCTGATCCCGACGCCATGGGTTACAGCGATGCGAAAGTGGTCCAAGCGACCTACCTCTACTCGGACCTCATCGACTCGTCTGGGCTCGTACGAGCGGCAGCGAACCAAGAACAGGTCGCGTCTGTCATGTCGGCGTTCCTCAAAGTGTCGGTGCGTATCATCCGCGCTGAGAACGGGCACATTCGTAGTTTCGACGGCGACCGCGTCATGGGAGTTTTCACCGGTCCGAGTCGCCAGACACGCGCCGTGCGGGCAGCCATGAAGATTGAGCATGCAACCAGCAAAATCCTAGATCCTAAGGTGCGGGAGACGTTCGCGGCCATACGAGAAGCGGGCTGGCACGTTCGGTCAATGACAGGTGTCGCAACGAGCGAGGCGCTCCTGGTGCGCGCCGGCATCCGAAACAATAGCGATCTGCTTTCGATTGGCGCTGGGCCGAACCTTGCCGCGAAACTTAGCGATCTGCGTAACACTTCGGTTGGGCACCGTATTGCGATTGGCAAAGGCACCTACGGGGGCATGGAGCAGCGCGTGATCATGGCAAGTGGGAAGAACATGTGGACTGGGCCGTACTCCCTCCAGATGGGCGGCGGGTCCTACGGGTACTACACGACCAGTTACCGCTGGACATCGCTCTGATGCTCCGTCGCACGCCGCGCCGTCAGACAGCGAACAGTAGTGAAGCCATCTGGCGCATCCACGACGCTCAGATGGATTGGACTGGCAAAGTGGACGCGAAGGCGGCATTCGCTCTCTCTATCCATGGAGCATTGCTCGCTGCGGCTGTGAGTCTGCTAGACCAAGTGGATGGGGTCGTTGCGTACTGGCTCCTGGGAGCCGGGAGCCTGTTTGTGGCGCTCGGACTTGTCGTCGCCGCTTCAGTAGTGGCACCACGGCTGCGGTCCAAGCACCTCGACGATGAGACTGATCGCAACTTCATATTCTTCGGTCACGCGCGGCGATGGGAGCCCGAGGCGCTCGCGCACGAAATCCGCAGAGGCGACCTCACGGACCAAGTCGCCCGCCAGATCGTTGTGATGGCCGACATCGCTTGGACCAAGCATCGTCGCGTGGGTCTGTCGATCTGGCTAGCGCCAGTTGGTGGAGTGCTCCTGGCGGCGGCAGTTTTGGCTTCCAAGTTGTAGCCCGCGAGCTCTTTGCAGTGCAGGGCAACGCGATACTCGGCGCGTAGCAGGGAGCCGGGTCAGACTTGATCGCGGTCGGATGACGGGCGGAAGCCCTACGGCCCTGACAGAGGGCCAAGACGGACACCGTCGCCCTAAGTCCGTGCCTGATGCTAGGCAGCCAAAGCCGTCTCAGCCAGGTGCAACCCACCCGTAAGCACACAAGCGGACCTAGCGCCTTGAGCCACGACTACGTCGACAGAATGAAGGACATATCCGCACCGCGATGAAGTCGCTGCTAATTCAATCCTTGGTCAGCATCTTGCGAAGGACGCGAAGAGTTATGATGCCAAGACTCGCTCCGCGATGTGCGTCGATCGCGACCTGGGTCGAAGCGGCCCGCCACGGGAGGCAGGCCAGACCGTCTAGGCCGCGCCGTCCTCCGAGTGCGGATTCTTCAGCAGCGCACCATTGGCCAGCGCGGCACGAAACCGAACTGCCACCGGGTACTTCACTGGGGCCACTCGTCGCCAACCGAGAGATAGCTGCCGCCGCTGCTCGCCGCGCGATTGCCGTTGGAATAGCCGATCTCGATCGTCGGTGGGAGACTTCGACCATGGCTGCTGGCGACAAGTTCATATTGGTGCTGGGCTCGATCCTTACCGAGACTGTGACGACGACCATCAAGACGTCGGGTGTCGTGTATCAGTCAAAGATGTTGGCCTCTGGTCCAGACAACTGGCTCAAGATTGCGAGGCTATTGGACGACGAGGGTCTCGGCGCAACAGTCGCGAAATTGACGAGAAGTGACTTCGAAAGGCTTCGAAGTCCACGCTATTCTGCTGCCGCCGACCTCGTCTTTGGGAGGTTGTCTGCGAAGCCTTACATCTTGCTCGTCCACGAGGGCATTCTCGGGTACGCGAGCGACGAGGATCAGAGTTCCCCGGCAACGTCGAGCATGTCGAGCGACGGCTGGCGCGAATTCTTCGAAAGCGACTACTTCAAGCCAGTCGACTCACAAATGCGTGACGACGTGCTTGCGATGTTCGAGAGCCATGGACTGGTCGTGTCGAGTTACAAGACCAATGCGGAGGCCTCGGTGCTCGCAGCTGCGCTTGTCGACGATGCGCTTGGAAACCTGCTCTTCCGCATCTACGTTCCAGCCGGTCGGCTTTATGAGAATGAACTCGAGAAACTCCTCGCAATGTTTCACGACTGGCTTGGGTCGGTCCGTGGGTTTTCCGTTCGGCGCGACGGGTACCGGACGGCTAGCGGACGCGTAGTCGAGTTCTTTGGAGACGCGCGTATCTCGGTTGGCGGCCTGCGCGATGAGATGGAGAGGTTCGCGCATTTCCTGAGTCTCATAGATGACCATGGAGACGCGGTTGCAATGATCGTCGGGCTGGGGCTTGACCATGCGAGGGCCTCAGAACTTGTTGGCAGGTACTCGAGAGACGCCCGACGGGTACTGCTCGACACGAAGCACGAGAGAGAGAAGCGATTGCTCTCCGTTCAGCAGCAACTCGAGACGGAACTGAGTGATGAGGCCTCGGAAGTCTCGAGCGACGTGATCGCAACTCTCGTACAACAGCTCATCCCCTCGTCACCCTTCTCCGCGTCGGAGTTGACGGGAGGGCTCGCGGGTCCCGGGACAGCCCAGCCGCAGGTTGTGGTCAACCAGCAGTTCTTCAATCACGTCGAGGGTCTAGTTGCGCAGAATCTCAGTGGGCCGGTCGCGGTCGGAACAACGCCGGAAGCACTGCTCGACGCGATCCGAGCGTTCGGAGGAGCAGAGGCTTTCGATCTGCAGGCTGCGCTGGCAGAACTCAACGACGAGCAAGCTCCGACCCCCGCACGTATCGGCGCTCGCCAGCGACTCAAGGACTTCCTCAGTCGCAATGGTGAGCGCGTCGAGGCAGCCGCCTTTCGTATGATCTGGAGTTGGCTGGAAATGCGGATTGGCATGACTCAATGATTACGTCTAGACCGGCCGCGATGCTCATCTCTTCGTGACGCGACTCGCGAGCAGGATGCCGCGTTGGAGGACGACGTCCATCGAGGGTTCTGACTGCGCCGACTGACCTAAGGTCGAGTGACTAGCCTGTTATCGGCGAGGTCATCTCATCCTTGGTCCGTTCGCATAACGCTGCTGCCGCCACTTGCGGTTCTGACATATCCAGACCTAGAGCGTTGGCGTCGTTGTACTGCGCTGCTCTCTCAGAATGTAGCGTCCTCGGAGTGGCTTTGACTGGGAGGGCGCTTGCCACTCTCAGTGAAGATGCTCCAGGGGCGCCAATACTCATGACTGCCACTCGAGCGGGCAGGGGTCGACAGATAGCGGACCACGTGTCCACTGTCGCCAAACTTCGACACGTCCGTGCGGCCCGGTGCAGGTTTGCTGCCGGGGGCGGCCCACTTCGTTGGCGACAAAGGTCGCCAACCCTGTCTATCGTCAATCCGCCCCCGGGCTGCACAGTGGCACCCCGTTGGCTATGTCGATCGACCGCATAGATCACGGATGCAAAGCACTCCACCCAATGGAGCAACATGTCGATACACCCTGGGGTGACGCGCTGCTCTAGTAGGAGGCCAAACCACTGGGCAATCCGGCTATTCGTCAATCAATCCAGTACGTGGTGCGAAGTTGCGATGAGCGTGTCTTGCGTGGTTGGCTGCGGACTACTTGCGCGCACGTGACCGTGAGGACGGCTCCCGTGGGAGCTAGTGCTTTCCCGCTACAGTCACACCTGTGAACTTCACTGTCAGGAATACGGCTCTCGCACAAGCGTATGCGACTGTCAACCGCGACTCTGTCGCTTTTCTTGACGAGACGTATGATGTGGACCCGATGCACGACAGCCACTTCTATGTGATGACAGCCGTGGTCGTCAAAGTCGCCGACCTCAACTATGTCCGGGATGGAATCGTAGAGTTGGTTGGTGGCAACTATTGGCACACCACTCAGTCACTGCGCACGGAACAGGGCCGCCAACGCACGCACGAGTTGCTCGAGTACCTAGGTGACCCTGCCGGGGGAGAGACCTGTGTGATTCGACATACCGTCGAAGTCGATCTCGGTGATCGAGACGGAGAGTCAGCGCGCAAAGCGTGCCTGGAGGAACTGCTTACGTACCTTGCGAATCCAGGGTTCCATGGACCGGGAGTTACGTTGGTAGTACTTGAGAGACGTCGGCCCAGTACATCGGCGACCGCAGATGCGAGTACGAAAACCGGACTGGTTGCTCAAGGATTGTTGACTCGAGCGATCCAGATGCTCCAAGTTTCGCCGAGTGATGAGCCGCTACTGTGGTTGCCGGACCTAGCGTGCTCGGCGTACCGCCAGCAGATCGTTCACGGGAACCGGGATTATTTCGAACTTATCGAACAGATCACTGAACTCATCTAGAAACAAAGCAACCCCTGGCTGCCGTGGCCACACCAGGGGTCAACCTCATCCGCCTGAGTCGGGAGACGAAGTTTTGCTTCGCCCAAAAGACTACGCCATAGAAGCCGCAAGATCAAGACCACGATCAAGACCACGATCAAGACCACGATCAAGACCACGATCAAGACCACGATCAGGATCGTGTGAACCGCTACGCCGCCACTTTACTTGAATCAGCAACATAACTCGTAGGGGTTCCTGGGCTATCCGGAGTACCTCGCCACGGACTTCGTAGGTATCGCTTGAGGACGGGTCGGGCAGTGTGCCGCCCGCCAGCGGCGGCAACCACGCCGGCCGGCGCACGCCCTCCCGCCTCGCCGGGTCCGCTGACCTACCGCAGCATCGCACTGGGCCATCGTTTCGATCCCGGAGGCCAAAGCACGGCAGAGCTGCCAGTCAGCGCGCACCCACAGTGTCACCCGGCCACTCACAGGTGCGGTGAGAACCTTCCCCAAGACCAACGAAACTCGCGGGTTGACGGGCGGCACGAGCGCGCGACGCTGACGGACTGGATGGGCGGCCCACCCAATCGGCGATTACCCCCCGATGGCGCTCATCGGACGGCTCGGCTGCACGAAGCTCGGGTCGTCGATCCCGTGCCCCGGCAGTTTTCGCGCCACGCACGCGATCATCGCCTCCGCCAGCCGGTCATCATCGGCGCCGTCGCGCAACAGGGTGCGCAGGTCCGACTCCTCGTGGGAGAACAGGCAGTTGCGGAACTGGCCGTCGGCGGTCAGCCGCACCCGGTCGCAGCGGTCGCAGAACTTGCGCGTCACCGAGGCGATCACGCCCACCGTCGCATCCGTCCCCGCAATGCGGAACTTCTCCGCAGGCGCGGAGCCATCGTGTCCGAGCGGCTCCAACGAGAAGCGCGAAGTAATCGCAGCGAGAATCTCCTCGGCCGTCACCATCTCCTCGCGCCGCCACGTGTGCCCGCCGTCCAGCGGCATGTGCTCGATGAACCGCATCTCCAACCCGCGCTCCACGGCAAACGACACCAGGTCAGCGACCTCGTCGTCATTGACGCCGCGCATGATGAGCGCGTTGAGCTTGATGGGGGAGAAGCCCACCACGCGCGCCGCCTCGATGCCCGCCAGAGTGTCCGCAAGCCGGTCGCGGCGCGTCAGGTCGATGAATCGCGCGCGCCGCAGCGTGTCGATCGAGATGTTCACACGGTCCAGCCCCGCGTCCCGTAGCGGCGCCGCCAAGGCGGGCAGTCGCAACGCGTTCGTGGTGAGCGACAGGTCCAGAGGCCCATCAGGAGTCTCGATGGCGGCCAGCGCGCGCACCACGTCCACCACGTCGGGCCGCAGCAACGGCTCCCCGCCCGTGAGCCGCACCTCGCGCACTCCCAGCCCCACGGCCACGCGAGCCAGCCGCACCAGCTCCTCCGTACTCAGTAGCGTGGGTCCCTTGAGCCACGGCACGCCCTCGGCCGGCATGCAGTACGTGCAGCGCAGCGAGCAGCGGTCCGTCAGCGAGATGCGCAGATCCCGGTGCACGCGCCCATAGCGGTCAACAAGAGCAGTCATGTGATCCCCACCCAGGTGTGCGAGCCGTCGGCCAAGATCTCCTTCTTCCACACCGGCAGCTCCGCCTTGACGCGCTCCACGGCGTCCCGGCAGGCCGCGAAAGCCTCCGCCCGATGCGCCGACGCCGCGGCAGCCACGATCGCGGCCTCGCCCACGCCTAGCAGGCCCACGCGATGCGTGAGCGCCAACACGGCATCATGGCGCGCCTCCACCTCGGCCACCACGCGTTCCAGAACAGCCGCGGCGTCAGGATGAGCCGAATACTCGAGGTGCGTCACCTCGCCGTCAACGCTCGGGTCGTGATCGCGCACCAGCCCCACGAACGTTGCGATCGCGCCGTGGGTCGGGTCCGCCACGGCGGCCACGTGAGCATCAAGAGACAAGGGCGAAGAAGACAGCGCAGCGATGGCGGGCATCAGTGATCCTCCCCGTCCAGTTGCGCGAGCGCGTGCGGCAGCACCGCAGCCAGCACACCAGCGGCAGAGCGGGCCGCACCCGTTGACCCGGCCACGTTCACCACGATCGCCGGATGGCCGCCACCCGTGAGCCCTGCAAGTCCGCGCGACAACACCGCGCCAGGCACGGCGTCGGCGTCCGCCGCCCGCAAGCGCTCCGCAAGACCGGGCAACGGCCGCGCAAGAACGCGTGAAGTCCCCTCGGGGGTCAGATCTCGCGGGCCGATGCCGGTGCCACCCGTCGTCACCACCACGCGTGCGCCCTCGGCGACGGCCGCACGAATGACCCGTTCCACCTCGTCGGCGCCGTCGGAGACCACGGAGGTGACCACCGACGCCCCCAACTCACGCAAGGCGTCGGCAAGCACGGGGCCCGACGCGTCGGCGCGCTCGCCGCGTGACGAACGGTCAGAGACCGTCACCACGGCGACAACGACGCCCGCGAGAGTGGGGGACATGGTGTCAGTGTAAGAAGACGCGTGCTACGCGCCGAGCGCGGCCTCAGCGCGACGCTTGAGCAGCAGCCTCCAGGCGGTGTCACGCTCGGCGTATTCCACCTCGTAGATGCCGGGCCAGCGGTCCTCGATCTGCGCGAGCAGCGGCAAGGGATCGTGCGGCGCGACCAGTTCGATTCCCTGCGCGGAACCCTCCAGCGCGCCAAAGATGGCGGCGTGGCGGATCTCGTGCGGAATTTCAGAGGCGACCAGCACGGGCAGGGTCGCGGAGTCGTTCTCCCCGCAGGTGCAGGTGTGGCCGTGGTTGTTGCCGGGCATTCCGAGGTCGGAAGTCATGGTTCTCCTAGATGTGGGGATGGTGGGGTTTGGGGACAGTTAGTCGCGACGGCTCGGCTCCCAGCCGCGGCGCGTGGCCCGGCTGCCGGTGGAGTGCGGCGTGCGCGTGCGGTAGACCACGTACGGCCTGACCACGTACTGCAGCGGCGCGCTCAGCACGTGCACCAGCCGTGTAAAGGGCCAGACGCTGAACAGCAGCAGGCCAGCCACCACGTGCAGCTGGAAGATGAGCGGCGCGGACGCCATGTGCTCCGGCTGCGGCTGGAACATCAGGATGGAGCGAGCCCACACGGACACGTCCTCGCGGTAGTTGTGGCCCTCGCCAAACAGCCCGGACGCAAACCACGACGCGCTGACTCCCAGCACGATCGCGCTCGCCAGGAACACATACATCACCTTGTCGTTCGCGGTGGTGCGTTGGAACACCCTCGCATTCGAGCGGCGCCGGTAAATGAGCAGGGCCATGCCGACGATGGTGGCGGTCCCGGCGACCAGGCTGAGGGGCATGGTCAACGAGTGATAGACGTCCTCCTTGACGCCCCACGCGTCGGTCCACGATTGGGGGATCAGCAGCCCCAAGAAGTGGCCGCCGATCACGGCGAGAGCGCCAAAGTGGAACAGCGGGCTGGCGATGCGCATGATGCGCGTCTCGTACAGCTGGCTCGACCGCGTGGTCCACCCGAACTTGTCGTAGCGGTAGCGCCAGACGAGCCCGACCACCAGCGTCGCGGCGGTCACGTACGGCAGGACGACCCACAGGAGCAGGTTCGCGCTCGACGGCGCTGCCTCCTCGATGACCGCCATCGCGAGCGTGTTCATCTGCGACCTCCGATCTCGACGGATGCGGGGGCCGTGGGGAACGGGTCGAGTCCCACGGTCTCCACGGGTGGCCCGCTCTTGGCCAGTGCCGCCATGCGCTCCGCAATTTGGGGCGTCATGGCTGGCAGAGTGGCAAGGACAGCGTCGAGCACGTGGACGTAGGGCGAGCCGAGGGCGCCCAGCGCCTCGCGCAGCAGCCCGATCGCGACCCTGTGTTCCACCAGCAGGGCGTCGCCCGTGAGGGTGTTGCCGATCGCCGCGAACTCGAGCACCACCGCCAGGTGGTCGGGAAGCTCGGCGTCGCCCACGTCAAAGCCGCTGGCCAGGTACGCCTGCTTGAAGCGCAGAATCGAGAATCCGCGATTGCGAGTGTCCCCGTCCGTCCAGTACGTGAGATACGGGCACGCCTTGCGCTTCATGTCGAAGGTGGCGACGTAGTCCTTCTGCGCGTCGAGCAGCGGCACCTCTTCGAGGTACGCCAGGAACTGGCGCAGCGCGGTACGCACCTTGGGCGGGCACTCCTCGACCACCTGGGTGATCTCGGGAAGCCGCTGGATCAAGGCGTCGTCCGGGTACCAGAGCAGCCAGGAGGCGGCGAGGCGTGCGGCGGCTGTCGACTCATTCATCGCGGGCCCTCACTTTGGGGATTCCGAGGGGCACTCCCGTGCCGTTCCAATGGGGCAGGTTGAGATCGGGCGACAGGGGCGCCGAGGGATCGGACCGCAAATGGTCCCTGCCCTTGAGCGCGTGAAAGCTCTCGGCCGCGACCGGTTGCGGACGCTTGATGTTGGCGGCAGGCGCGCCGCCTGGGAACTGCCCGACCCCGCCGACGCCGTCGAGAGAGCACGCCAAATCCTCCAGCTCCTTGCCCACCTCCGCGTGCGCGGAGGGGATGACGTAGCGGTCCTCGTACTTTGCGATCGCCAGGAGCCGGTAGAGCTCAAGGACCGACTCCTCAGACAGCCCGACGCGCGCCGGCAGTTCCGGCCGCAAGGCGTTGCCGATGTTCTTGTCGCGCATGTACGAACGCATCACCGACAGCGTGTCGAGGGAGCGCAGCACGGGCTTGGGATCTCCTGCCGTGAACAGCTCAGCCAGGTACTCGACGGGAATGCGCAGCGAGCGCAAGGCGCCAAACAAGTTGTCGGCGTCCTCGGCGTCGTGCCCCGTTTCCCGCAAAGCGTCCACGACGGGCGACAGCGGCGGGATGTACCAGACCATCGGCATCGTCCGGTATTCGGGGTGAAGCGGAAGCGCCACCCTGAACTCCTTCGCGAGGCGATAGACAGGGGAGCGGCGTGCCGCCTCCATCCAGTCGTCTGGAATGCCGTCGCGCTTGGCAGCCTTCTGCACCTCGGGGTCGTGGGGGTCGAGGATGAGGTCCAGCTGCGCCTCGTAGAGGTCCTGCTCGTTTGGCGTGGCCGCGGCCTCGGTGACCTTGTCGGCGTCGTACAGGAACAGGCCCAAGTACCGCAACCGCCCTACGCACGTCTCGGAGCACACCGTCGGCTGGCCCGCCTCGATGCGCGGGTAGCACATCGTGCACTTCTCGGCCTTGCCGGTCGCGTGGTTGAAGAACACCTTCTTGTACGGGCAGCCGGTGACGCACATGCGCCAGCCCCTGCACTGGTCTTGGTCCACCAGCA
>NZ_JADQBF010000044.1 GCF_016278775.1 Demequina sp.
ATTGGATTTCGGGACCTTCCATTTAAGGTCTCACGCTCCTTGTAATGAGGGAGCGAGCAGGCAGGACTGGGCTTTCGAGCCCCGGCTGATCGTCAGTCGACACGCTCAGAACTGCCAAGTGAGGGGTTCTGAGCATCTCCACCGAGGACCAGCGTCCGGCCGACCCGCTCGGTATGCAGGTTGAACTCGCTCATGCGAGTGCTCCAAGACTAGCAGAGGGGGCTCCCACGGGGCCCTCTCCCCCGCCCCAGTGGCTCATTCTGTACCACCTCGCGCCCGCATCGTCCGCCCCGTAGCTCAATCCGTGCCGCTAGGCGGCGTGCCGACTATTGCAGGGCGCCGACGATCAGGCCCATGACCGTGAAGCTCACCACGCCGTAACCCCCGTTAATTGCCGCGAGTGCGAGGCTCCGACGCTCAAACAAGTAGACAATCCACAGCGGAGCGGCAAAGAAGGTCAGGCCCGCGACCGCACCGACGACCGTGCCGAAGGCCACGGATTGGGAACCGATGAACGCCGCGAGGCTGCCCGCAATCACCAGTGCCAGCACGAGGCTGCCGACGAAGACTCGCGCGGCCCCACTTTGTAGCGCCTCGCTAGACAACCCGGCCGCGCGCTGCCACGCACCCGGGAACAGCACCGAGTACCAGGCTCCGCCGATCAGGAACATGGAGAGCGCGGCGAGCCCTACGGCAAGGAAGTTGACGGTGTCTTGAGTGTCCATGCGAAGACGGTGCCAGCCAACTGCGGGTCAATACTTGTACAAATTCACGTGGCGTCGGTCGCGAGGAAAGACGGCCCCGCCCTGCCTTCGTCCCCGAGCGCCCTCACGTATGCGCGGGGTGAGATTCCCGCGAACCGCGTGAAGCTGCGAATGAAGTGAGGCTGGTCGTAATAGGAGCTCCGCGCGACGAGTTCCGTCCACGTCGGCAATTCACCGGGCTCGGAGATAGCCCTGAGGAACTGGTGGAACCGGTGCACGTCCGCGTGAGCCTTGGGCGTCACTCCGGTAGCCCTGCGAAACGCGGCAGCCACCGCCGACGGCGTGATTCCGGACCGGCGTGCGACCTCAGCAATGGGGGTGTCGGGGTCCTTCGCGATCTCGCGTGCCACCGCGATGGCCACCGGGTCCGGTGATACTCCCGCACGTGAGTTGACGAGCGCTGCGTCGAGCGCGTCGAGCGCCGCATCGGCATCACGAGTGCCGTGGTGCGTAGCACTGACGCCATCGACCAAGGGCAGGATGGGGCCCGCACCCCGGACTTCGTCCGCGAAGGGGTCGACTCCGAAGGCGCGCCACGCGAAGGGCTCAAGCTCCGCCCCCACGTGATGCAGGTGCGCGGGGTTGCGATTCACGAGATAGGTGGATTGCAGGCCAGACACGAAGGCTCCCGCGCACGTGAGCCCCACCGGTGTCTCGCCATGACTCATCACCACGTACGGCTCGCCCAGGTTGGCGATGGCGTGCACATACGGGATCGGAAGGATGCGTTCGATGGTGCCGCGGGTCGGTGCCGACAGGTACCACAGCCTGCGGACCACGCCCGTGAGCGCTGGCGACGGTTGCCGTTCCATGTAGACGGGAGACTCAGCGTCAGCCACGCTCATGTGCCGCTCCGTCCGCGATTCCCATGACCGCACATGGTATCCGCCCGCCCCAGCTTGGGCTTTGGCAAGCGCGGCTTGCATCGTGGCGACCCGGCGGCCGAACCCGCGCTCGAGAAAGTGAAAGGCCCGGTCGCTCAGCCCTTGAGGGGCGAGCGACCGGGCCTGAGCGCGGCTTGGCGCGTCGGTCCGAAAGGACTAGCGACGCAGGCCGAGGCGCTCAATCAACGAGCGGTAACGCTCGATGTCGATCTTCTGCAGGTAGCCGAGCAGGCGCCGACGCTGGCCGACCAGGAGGAGCAGGCCACGACGCGAGTGGTGGTCGTGCTTGTGCTCCTTGAGGTGCTCGTTCAGGTCGTTGATGCGACGCGTGAGCATCGCCACCTGGACTTCGGGCGAGCCGGTGTCACCCTCGGACGTGGCGTACTCGGTCATGATGGACTTCTTGGTAGCTGCATCGAGCGGCACAGGCTCTCCTCTTCACACATCGTTGCGCGGCGCGCCCAGGCTGATTCTCTGGGGCAGTGAAATCCGCGGCCGTTCTACGGCGAGGGTCAAGCATACCGGACGGGGCGTTGGCCGCGCTACGCGGGTGGCCTTGCACATGGGCAGGCACGGAGGCGAAGAGAGGCGCCACCCCTGCTGCCCTAGTGGGCGGTGACGCCGAGCCCAGTCCCGGCCACTCCCCCTGGAGGCACCACTGGCGCATCTCCGACCCCTGCCGAAGAACGCGCACCACTCAGCCGACCCTCGAGCCAGTGAGCGAATCGGCTGACGGCCATGTTGACGGTGATGTAGATGATGGCCGCGACCAGCACGAAGGGAACGGTGGTCGCTTCGCCAAAGTAGTTGAAGTCATTCTTGGTCACCGTGAGGAGTTCGTAGTACGCGATGATGAAGCCGAGCGACGTGTCCTTGAGCAGCACCACCACCTGGCTCACGAGCGCTGGCAACATGATGCGCACTGCCTGCGGCAACTGGATGCGCAGTAGTACGGACAATGGCCGCAGCCCGAGACTCAGCCCCGCTTCGCGCTGGCCGCTGGGCAACGCCGCGATTCCCGCTCGCAGAATCTCGGCAACCACGGCGGTGTTGTAGACCGCGAGGCCAAGCACGACGGAGACGAGCGGCGACAATCCGAGTGCAATCACGCCGAAGTACATCGTGAGCAGCACAGGGATACCGCGGAAGACGTGAGTGAAGATGTAGGCGAGAGCCCGCATGAGGCCGTTGCTGGCCACGCGCGCGATCACGAGGATCGTGGCGGTCACGGCGACGATCGGCACCGCAATGGCGACAGCCTTGAGTGTCCCCTCGAGGAGGCCGCGCACCAGCAACGAGTGCCAGACGTCCGCGGCGGTCTGGTTGCCCTTCTGCGGGTCCCACAGCACCTGCCAGCGATCATCGAAGATGCCGCGGCTGTATGCCGTGTAGACCACCAGAGCCAGCAGGCCCACCATCACGACCGAGAAGACCAGCGTGTAGATCTTGTCGCGCAGTATCGCCTTGGGGCCGGGGACGTCGAAGAGGACCTGTTGCGGCGCGCTCATCGGGCCACCGCCACTTTCTTTTCGAGCTGTTCGGCCGCAATGGACAGCGGGACCGTGATGACCAAGTAGGCGACGCCGATGCCCATGAAGATCACGAATACGTCACCGGGGTTGGCGTTTGACAGGCGGTTCGCCACGGCGACGAGCTCCGTCGCCGCGAAGCCCGCGGCGACCGACGTGTTCTTGATGTGCGCCACGAACACGTTGATGAGCGGCGGGACCACGGATCGGAAGGCCTGGGGCAGCACCACTTGGGTCAGCGTCTGACCAAAGGTCAGGCCCATCGAGCGCGCCGCCTCTGCCTGACCCACTCCCACCGAGTTGATTCCCGACCGCACCACCTCACACACAAAGGTGGCCGTGTACAGCGAGAGCGCGACGATGGCGAAGACGATGCCGTTGTTGATCGTGACCCCAAAGTAGGTGTCCCTCGACACCGGGACGACGATGCCCACCAGGGCGGACGTAGAGCCGCCGAGAAAGAGGAACACGAGGGTGAGCGGGGTGTTGCGCACCACGTTGATGTAGGCGGTCCCGAAGGTCCGCAGGGGGCCGATGGGCGAGACCCTGAATCCCGCGAGCACCACTCCCCACACGAACGCAAGGATCCCCGCCACGACGGAGATCATCAGGGTCGCCGCGAAGCCCTGCCACAGCAGGTCAGCATTCGCGACAAGGGCGCCCATGGCGTGCTCGCTCCGTTTCGATCGTGAGGCGCCTGGGGCGGGGCGCCCGTGAGGGACGCCCCGCCTTCAGCGGACTACTGGGGGCCTAGTACCGGTCGACCGTCGGCACTGCGGGATCGGGCAGAACCGTGCCTGCAGTCTCCTGCCATGCGGTCAGCCAGCGGCCGTCATCGAAGGACGCCTCGAGCACGTCGTTGATCCACATGCGGAACTCGGTGTCGTCCAGCGCCACACCGATGCCGTAGGGCTCCTCCGTGAAGGGCTCACCGACGACCTTGAACTCGCCGCCGGACTCGGCCACGTAACCCGCGAGGATCACGTTGTCGGTGGTGACCACGTCGACCTCGCCGTTGCGTAGCGGCTCGAGGCAGTCCGTGTAGGCGCCGTACAGCACCAGGTTCGCCTCGGGGTAGTTCTCCGCGATGTTGGCGGCTGGCGTCGAGCCCTCGACCGAGCAGACGTTCGTGCCAGCGAGGTCATCGGGCGACATGATCTCCTCGTTGTCGGTCAGCACCATGAGTGCTTGCCCCGCGTTGTAGTACGGACCAGCAAAGGAGACGACCTCCTTGCGCTTGTCGTTAATCGTGTACGTGGCTACCACGATGTCGACTTGGCCGGACTCGATGAAGGGTTCGCGGTTGGCCGACACGGTCTCGACCCACTCGATGCTGCCCGCATCGATGCCGAGCTCGGCCGCAATCATCTTGCCGATTTCGACGTCAAAGCCCTCCGGCGTACCGCTGGGGGACATCAGCCCGAACAGCGGCTGGTCGAACTTGGTGCCGATCGTGATGGAGCCCGCGTCGGCGAGCGCCGCCATCGTCGAGCCCTCGGGGAACTCCGCCATCACTGGCGCGTCCGATGGCTCGTCGCTCGCTTCCGGCTCGTCGGCACTGGAACACGCCGTCAAGGCGATTGCCGCAGCGGCGCCGAGCGCCGCCCACTTGAGATTCTTCATTTCCTATCCTCTCGCCTGACCGAGGATCTCTCGGCCTTGGGGTTGGCTAATGCGTCAAGATCTTGGACAGGAAGTCCTTGGCCCTGTCGGATTGTGGGTTCGTGAAGAACTCCTCTGGGGTGGCCTCTTCGACGATCACGCCCTCATCCATGAAGACGACGCGGTCAGCAGCCTTACGCGCAAACCCCATCTCGTGCGTGACCACAATCATCGTCATGCCCTCTGCGGCCAGGTCCGTCATGACGTCGAGCACCTCGTTGATCATCTCGGGGTCGAGCGCTGACGTCGGCTCGTCAAACAGCATGACCTTCGGCTTCATCGCAAGTGCCCTCGCGATGGCCACACGCTGCTGCTGACCGCCCGACAACTGCGCCGGGTGCTTGTCCGCCTGATTCTCGACCCCCACCCGAGTGAGCAGCTCCATGGCGAACTTCTTCGCCTCGGCCTTGGGCATCTTGCGCACTTTGAGGGGTCCGAGCATGACGTTGTCGAGCACCGTCATGTGGGCAAAGAGGTTGAAGGATTGAAAGACCATGCCGACGTCGGCGCGAAGCTTCGCGAGCGGGCGCCCCTCGGCTGGCAGGTCCGTGCCATCGATCTGGATGGTGCCGTTGTCGATGGTCTCCAGGCGATTGATCGCGCGGCACAGGGTGGATTTGCCGGAGCCGGATGGCCCGATGACGACGACCACTTCACCAGAACCGACGGTGAGGTTGATGTCCTGGAGCACATGCAACTCGCCGAAATGCTTGTTGACGCCCGCGAGAACTACCAGCGGTGTGTAGTCCTGACGAGGCTCCCGGCTGGTGTCCATCTAGGAACAATAGCCCCAGCAGCGACCGCCGTGTCGCGAGTTAACGCAGGTTTAACACCTCGCGACACCAGGCGACATCCTCGCCCAAGGCGGTGATGAGCCGCGCGAGACCACCAAAGTCGAGCATCGGCCGGCGCCATTCGATCAGGTCGAGAGCGACCTCGGTTCCGTACAGTTCGAGGTCGAAACGGTCGATGACGTGGGCCTCGATGCGTAGTCCCTCGCTGTCGACGGTGTAGTTGAATCCGAGGCTGATGGCGGCGGGCAGGGCCATGCCCTCCCACTGACGTGCCGCGACATTGTCCTTCGCGTCTGTCACCGTCAGAAAGCCCGCATAGACGCCGTGGCGCGGCACGTAGCCCGCATGCACGTCGAGGTTGGCGGTGGGAAAGCCGATTTCGCGCCCTCGCTTGTCGCCGTGGACGACGATGCCCCGCAATCGGTGGGGGGCGCCGAGTATCTCGGCTGCTCCGCGCAGGTCGCCCTCCTCCAGCAATTCCCTCACCCACGTCGAGGACCACCTACGCGCGCCCTCAGTGGTGCCCGCAGCGTCTCCCACGATGTCAACGGAGACGCCCAGCCGCTGCCCCATCTCGCGCAACGTCTCCACGTCGCCAGCGTTGCCGCGCCCAAAACGCGTGTCGCGACCCACCACAATCGCGACCGCGCCGAGGCCTGCCACTACGTAGTCGGCGACGAACTCCTCAGGAGTGGCCATCGCGAAATCCAACGTGTACTGCTGCACGACGATGCCGTCGAGCCCGGCCGCGGCCATCCGCTCGACCCTGTCCTGAAGTCCCGTGATGAGCTCGGGCGTGTGGTCGGGGTCGTGGACGGCCTTGGGGTGGGGGTCAAAGGTGACGGCCACCGCCTTCGCCGACAGGGCACGCGCGGCGGCGACTACCTCCGCCAACACGGCTTGATGGCCACGGTGCACGCCATCGAAGTTGCCGACGGTGACGACGGTGGGGCCAAGGTCTGCGGGCACGTCGGCGAGCGAGCGCCACACGGAGGTCATTCGATCATTCTGCCGCATTCGACCATGCCCGATGACTGCGCAAAGCTTCGCGTGCGAACATGGAGTAGGAACGAACGCGCACTGTGGGCGCACAGATCCGCTTGGGGGTGGAGCGATGGAGACCATTTATCCGGTGACGCCGAAGTCGGCAGACGTCATGATGATCGGCGGCCGCGAGCACGTGCTGTATCAGGCGCCGCTCGAGACCATCAAGATTGTGGATGCTCACTACTTGTGGCTCAACACGATCCAACCGTGGGTGGCGGCGCTCTACACCACGCTCTTGGTGGTCTTCGTTGACCCCATCGCGTGGTGGGGTATCGTCTGGCTCCTCAGCGCGGCACTGACCACGATCGCCCTCAACGTCTATACCGACAGACGTTCCCGCGTCTCCGTTCCTGTCGCCGTCGAGGAAAAGGACCGGAGTGGTTCCTGGTCTCGCCTGGTCGTTTCCGCATACCGCAACGACCCGCTCACGGTCACCGCGCATGTCCGCATGGCCGACTTCCTGCTGGGCACGATCAAGGACGGGCCTGCTGGCGCCTTCACCAAGCGACCGAAGATCCCCGAGGACTTGCAGCACCCGCGCACGCGCCTGCACGCGTGGCTTTACGGTGCGGGCCTCGTCGTGGGCTACGTGGCCCTCGTGGTTCTGGCGGTCTACGTCGCGACGGGCTTGCTCACCTAGGTCAGGATTCTTGGCCGGCAGGCGCGAACACGATCACTGGTTTGGCGGCGCCGCGCACCCGACGGACGATCGCGATCACCCGGCCGTCGGGCGCGACCGCGACGGCGTCGTGCGTGAAGTCGTCATCGTGCTCAGGTGAGATCAGCTCCGCCGCACGCTCCTTGAGCGGCTTGCCATAACTGAGGCTGGTCGCCTCCTCTGCACTCAGCGCCAGTTCCGGGAGGGCGGCCTTCGCTGCGTCGTCGAGAGGGATGAGCGGGAGGGCGGCTCCCGAGTCGGCGAGCGCCCCGAGTGCCTCCACCGTGAGCGCGTGTGCCACGTCAAAACGGCCGACGCTGGTGCGGCGGAGCGCGGTCAGGTGCCCCCCGACGCCCAACACGGCTCCCAGGTCGCGCGCAAGCGCGCGAACGTAGGTTCCCGACGAGACGTCGATCGCGGCGTCCACGTCGATCACCCCGTCTCCCCTGCGTGTGTCGCGCACTGCAAAGCGGGAAACGGTTACTGGCCGAGCGGCCAACGCCACGTCCTCGCCAGCGCGCACGCGCGCGTAGGAGCGCTCCCCGTTCACCTTGATGGCACTGACAGAGCTGGGCACCTGCAGGATGTCGCCGGTGAGGCCCGCAATAGCCGCGGCGAGCGCGTCGTCCGTCACTCCTGAAGCGTCGGCCGTTGACGTGACCTCGCCCTCTGCGTCGTCCGTCACCGTGGACTGCCCCAGGCGAAGGGTGGCGTCGTACGACTTGTCGTGACCCGTCACGTACGTGAGCAAGCGCGTGCCGCGCCCGACCCCCAGCACCAACAGGCCGGTGGCCATGGGGTCAAGCGTGCCTGCGTGGCCCACCTTGCGGGTATTCAGCAGTCGGCGTGCACGTGCCACAACATCGTGCGAGGTCCACCCTGCCGGCTTGTCCACCAGTAGCAGGCCCGGCGTGGGCTCGTCGGCGCGACGGGCCACGCGGTCAGTCCTCCTGGTCGTCCTCGTCGGAGGGGTGACGGTAAGGGTCTTCCTCTCCGGCGTAGGCGGCTCCCTCGCGCAACTTGGCCAGCTCCGCGTCGCGCAGCGCGGCCTCATGAAGCGCCTTCTCGAGCGTCGCCGCCGTCTCCGGCACCGCGTCCAGGAAGAACTCGAGGGAGGGCGTGAGCCGGATTCCCAGCTCGCCGCCCACCATCGAACGCAAACGCCCCTTGGCGGACTGAAGGGCAGCCGCCGTGTTGGCGCGGTCCTCCTCGCCGCCGTAGACGGTGTAGAACACCGACGCCTGCTGCAGGTCTCCGGTGACGCGAACGTCCGTCACGGTGACGAACCCCAAGCGGGGGTCCTTGATTTCGCTCTCCAGAGCGCGGGCCACGATCTTCTTGATCGTGCCCGCGATCCGGAGTGCGCGGGGTGAGTCGGCCATCAGGACCTCGGAATCTCCACCATCTCGAAGGTTTCGATCATGTCGCCCACCTGGATGTCGTTGAACTTGCCCAGACCAATACCGCACTCGAAGCCATCCTTGACCTCGGTGGCGTCATCCTTGAAGCGGCGCAAGGTGTCGATCGTCGGTTCGCCCAGCACGTTGCCTCCGCGCACCACGCGCGCCTTGGCGTTGCGCCTGATGACTCCGCTGCGCACCAAGCAACCGGCGATGTTGCCGAACTTGGAGGAGCGGAAGATCTCCATGACCTCGGCGGAGCCGACCTGCTTCTCTTCGAACTCGGGCTTGAGCATGCCGGTGAGGGACGCCTCGACGTCCTCGATGGCACGGTAGATGACCGAGTAGAAGCGCATGTCGACGCCCTCGCGCTCGGCCAACTCCTGGACTCGCTCGGCGGGACGCACGTTGAAGCCGATGATGATGGCGTTGTCGACGGTGGCCAGGTTGACGTCGTTCTGCGTGACGGCACCCACACCACGGTGGATGACGCGCAGGTCCACCGAGTCGCCCACATCGATCGCGAGCAAAGCATCCTCGAGCGCCTCGACGGCACCGGACACATCGCCCTTGATGATGAGGTTGAGGGTGTCGACCTTGCCGTCCTCGATGGCCTTCGCAAAGTCCTCAAGGCTGATGCGCTTGCGACGCTTGGCCAGCTGAGCCGCGCGCTCGGCTGCCTCACGCTTCTCAGCGATCTGACGTGCCGTGCGGTCGTCTTCTGCCGCCAGGAACGTGTCGCCTGCGCGAGGCACCGACGTGAGGCCGATGACCATGACGGGGCGCGCCGGAAGTGCTTCCGCAACCGACTCGTCGTGCTCGTTGAACATGGCTCGCACGCGGCCGTATGCCGTGCCGGCAACAATCGCATCGCCGACGCGCAGCGTTCCAGACTGGACGAGCACCGTCGCCACGGGGCCGCGACCCTTGTCGAGGTGAGCCTCGACCGCAACACCGCGAGCGGCCTTGTCAGGGTTGGCACGCAAGTCGAGACCAGCGTCTGCCGTCAGCAGCACCGCATCGAGAAGAGTCTCGATGTTCTTGCCCTGTGTCGCGGAGACCTCGACGAACATCGTGTCGCCGCCGTACTCCTCCGCCACCAGGTTGTATTCCGTGAGCTGCTGGCGGATCTTGTCGGGATTGGCGCCTTCTGTGTCGATCTTGTTGATGGCCACGACGATCGGCACGTTGGCCGCTTGCGCGTGGTTCAAGGCCTCCACCGTCTGCGGCATGACGCCGTCGTCGGCGGCGACCACAAGGATGGCTACGTCGGTCACCTGGGCACCACGCGCACGCATGGCGGTGAACGCCTCGTGACCCGGGGTGTCAATGAAGGTGATCGCGCGGGTGTCGCCCTCGTGGTCGCGGTGCACCTGGTAGGCGCCGATGTGCTGGGTGATGCCTCCGGCCTCGCCCGACACGACGTCGGACTTGCGGATGGCGTCCAACAGACGGGTCTTACCGTGGTCGACGTGACCCATGACGGTGACGACGGGGGGCCGCACTTCGAGGTCCTCGTCCGTCTCGGCCTCAAGTTCTGCCTCGAGGTCAAGCCCGAAGTCCTCGAGTAGTTCCTTGTCCTCCTCCTCAGGCGACACGATCGTGATCTTGTAGCCCAGCTCTTCGCCGAGAGCCTGGAACGTGTCCTCGTCCAGAGACTGCGTGGCCGTGGCCATCTCGCCCAAGTGGAACAGGACGGTCACGAGCGACGCGGGGTTGACGTCGATGCGGTCGGCAAAGTCGCTGAGCGTCGCGCCGCGGCGCAGGCGCAACGGCGTGTTGCCGTCGCCGCGAGGTATCTGCACGCCACCAATGGAGGGTGCCTGCTGCTGCTCGTACTCCATCCGCTTGGCGCGCTTGGACTTGCGCCCACGCGTGGGGCGGCCTCCCTGACGTCCGAAGGCGCCGGCGGTGCCGCCGCCGCGTCCGCGACCACCGGCAGCCGGACGGCTACCTGGAGGGCCACCGAAACCGGGGCGCTGAGCACCGGGGGCGCCAGCAGGGGCACCGCCTGGCCTCGGCGCGAAGCCACCTGGACGTGCGCCGCCGGGGGCTGGACGCCCGCCCGCGGCTGGGGCTCCTGGCCGGCCGGCGGGT
>NZ_JADQBF010000041.1:0-29488 GCF_016278775.1 Demequina sp.
CGCGCGGCACCTCGCCACCGTGTCCCGCCTTGAAGACCGTCGCCCACAGCCCGACGCGGCGTGACCGTTTCCCCAGGCAAACCAGCGAGCCGCACCCTCCACAACGGGGTGCGGCTCTACGCTCTGGGCATGCAGACCAGGGCGCTATCGCCCGCCTGGCGGGGGGCCATTGACGCATGGGTACCAGCGCTCCGCACACGCGGGCTCGCGGACACATCCGTCCAAGCACGTGTCGAGCACGTCAGCACGCTCGGCAGAAGCATCGGAATCGAGAACCCATGGGACGTCACCCGCGACGACCTCGTGGACTGGGCCGGACGCCAGACGTGGGCCAGTGCCACCCGCCGATCACGACACGTCTCCTTCGGCCAGTTCTACGACTTCGGCCGCGAGCGCGGTCATATCCTCGACTCCCCCGCCGACGCACTGTCACACGTTCGTGCATCCGCGGCTAACCCGCGACCCATCCCTCACGACATCTACGCGGCCGCGCTCGAAGTTGCAGACGACAGGGTGGGCCTCATGTTGCGCATGGGGTTCGAGGCCGGCATGCGGCGCACCGAGATCTCGCTCGTGCACGCCCGCGACATCACCCGCGACCCCGGAGGGTGGACCATCAGGATCCACGGCAAAGGCGCCAAAGACCGCGACGTGCCACTCAACTACTCTCTGGCCCTGGCGCTACGCACCGCCTGCCTGGCGGGCGGAGGGTGGTGCTTCCCCGGAGACGACCACGGACACCTCAGCGCAAACTACGTCGGCAAACTCCTTGCGCGAGCACTACCGGATCCCTGGACCGCTCACACGCTGCGCCACGCATTCGCCACCGAGCTGCTACGCCTCGGCGTGGACCTTCGCACGATTCAATACCTGCTCGGCCACTCATCCGTGGCCACCACGCAGATGTACACCAAACCCGCGGACGATGCGCCTCGAGCGGCGATCACCGCGCTGCGCGAACGGTACGCGGGGTAGTGCGGTCGGGCGGATCGGGACAACGCCCATCCGAGTCACTAGGCTGAACTCATGAGCGAATCAAACGAAGTGACACCCGCAGCCCGGGCCACCTTTCCCTGGTGGGGAATCGTCGGCGCGATCGCAGCAGGCCTAGGCTTGCTCGGACTTCTCATGGGCGGCCCCAACTGGAAGAGCTTCACGTGGATGGGGATCGGAGGCGCCTTTGTCCTCGGAGCCCTCATCGTGAAATCACTCAAGGACCCGCGCTAACCCCGCCGTTCCACCGCACAGAGACCCCTCACCCTCGCCATACGGCTGATGGGTGAGGGGTCTCTGTGTCTCCCCTCCCGGTTTGACGTGATAGGTTTTCTATCGTATACTTTAGGTACGAGGTCAGGCAGAAGGCCAGACCGAGACCCACAGGGGATTCAAATGCAGAACATGTTCTCAGACCACGAAGTGCTAGTGGCCCACAGCATCGGCGAAATGGCCGGGATGCTCCACATTGATGGTGGACCCCGCGCAGAGCGCAAGGCCCGCAACGCCGCCCAGACTCTCGCTGAGGACGTCGCCGCGATCGCGATGTTTTCCCTGCCAAAGATGGCGGTCTTCCGAGGGATGGCAGGCAAGATCGCCGCAGACCACGTCCGCAGATACTCATAGGGAAGGGGGCCCCGGGGAAACCCGGGGCCACACCCCCTCCGACACCACAGGAGACACCATGCACAACCCGACCGAAGACCACATGACCGGCGCCGAGTTCCGATGCCTACGCGAACACCTCGGCCTCACCGTCGCCTGGATGTTCGACTACCTCGGCGTCGGCGAGGCCACCGTGAACCGGTGGCAAGACGGCAAGATGAACATCGCGCCCGGCGCCGTGGAAGACGTGCTCGAGCTCGAGCAGATCGCGACCAGAGCCGTCGACGCCACAGTGGCAGAGCTGCAAGGCGAGGCGGAGCCCGTGCTCCAGGTGCCCCGCACCGATGCCGCACTCCTGGCCGCGGATCCCAAGAACATCTACCCCGCGTCGTGGCACCGCGCGATCGCCTCCCGCGTCCGCGAGCGCGTGCCGGCGCTGCGCATCGAGTACTTCGCCGAATAGGCGACACCCCCCGTGCGTTCGGCCTGAATCCCCGGGACGCACAAAACGCCCCCTCACGCTGCCCGGTCGAGCCGGTGCGTGAGGGGGCGTTCGTGTGTGACCACCTAGGTGTGGCCGCGTCACATAGTTGCGGGAGGACCGCGTGCCGACGTACCGCCGACAACAGTGCCGTAATCCGGCGGTGCCGGCAGACCAAGCATCAGACCGCCAAACGTCGCGAGCCACGGCAACTCGAAGTGTGTGCCGAGCTGCTCGAGACCGCGGGCGACGAGATACCAGGCGATCGCGCCGACGAGAGTGAAGACCTCGACGAGCGTCGTCTGTGCGGACTCATCAAGATCGAGACCCCATCGTGCGAGCTGACCGATGACGAAGCCCGCGACGATCGGCGCCGCAGTGCGGACAACCGACAGCCAGAAGCCGTTGAACTTCGACACGAGAGTGTTGAGCATGGTGGTGAACATGTCACCTCCTTCCTTGAGTGTTCGTGGCGCTGGCAGGACTCGAACCTGCGACCTCCGGGATATGAGCCCAGCGAGCGACCAACTGCTCCACAGCGCTAGGTGCGGCGCCCCAAGCGAGGCGCACGCGATGATCAGACAATGTGTGGTCGAGGTGGTGGTGGTGGTGGCTTGTGGTGCCAGATGTGATCCTCGAGCACGTCGATGTGGTCACCCTGTGCACGCTTGATTAGAGCGTCCGCTTCGCGGGCCGCCCACAACACGTTGCACCGGTCTTCCCACTTCGCGTCACGGTCCTCGAGGTCCTTGATGCGTTGCTGATACCGGTTGGCCGCGGACTGCCTCGCGACAAGCCACGAGCCCCCGATAGAGACGGATGCCGTGATGAGGACCGCGGCAAGGGTGGTGTCCACGTGCTAGACCTCTTGACGAGAGGCGGCGACCTCCACCGTGATCGTGGGCGATCCCGCACCAGGCACGGTGGTGACGTCGACGGGGGGCGACAACTGCTCCCGCATCGCCTCAGAGGTCGCGATCACCGCTTCGAAGTGAGCCTGGGGAAGTCGCTTGAACTCCATCTTCGGGAGCGCGACAAAGCCGTAGTAGGCGGCACCCGAGATCAGCCGGCACAACCCGTTGTCGGCGTTGAACAGGAACGTGCGCGCATCCTTCTTCGAGTCCTCACTCGCAATAATGACCGTGGCCATCAGATCCTCCTGTGGTTGGAGCGCCGTCACGGGCGCCGGAGCGTTCAAGTACTTGTCTTTGGCTGGGAAGTACTCCCAATGCCACTTCTCAGAGCGGACCGTGCGACGCCACCCGCGGCGCTTGCCGTGCTTGTTCATCCACGCCCACGCCGCCGAGGCCGTTGCAATGTCGAGCGCACGACCTTGTTCATGGATCGACGTGCCCGGGACCGCAGCCATCGCCATGCCCGGCTTGCGGTAATACGCGCGACCGTTGTACACAAGCCGGTCGTAGCGAGGCACCCCCAGCACGCGCGCATAGGCAACCTTGGTGGTCTGGTACCTCGCCAAGAAGATCGCCCGCTGCAATGAAGTCGGCCGGTACGACGAGTTGAGGCCACCTGCAGGCATCCCCGCGAGAATGCACCGCGCATACGACGCTGCTGCAGACCTCTCGAGCGAGTGCCCGGGAGCGATCGAGACGATACTCATGGTCACGTGGTCTTGATGGGATAGACGAGGTGGATACCCAACGCAGTCGTCCCGGACGCGGCAGCGAGCAACTGGCCGTCCGGATGCATGCGTGCCACGCCCGACGCCTCAACCTGACCATCAGGACGAACGTCGTCCGGCATGGTCGCGATCAGGTTCAGCGCAGCCCACGAGGACTTGGTCGACACCCCGTTGACCGTGACGAGCCCCTTCGTCACCCGATACTTCAACGACTGCCACTGACCAGATGTGGCGGGCGTCCACCCCGAGCCGTTCGTGAAGTCACTCAGCCACCCGGTGGTGTAACGCAACCAGGTGGTGCCCGAATACAGGTACTCAACATCCGTGTCGACCTGGAATCCCAGATCACCCGACGTCATGCCGGTCGCCGCGGTGCGGTCGGCGTCGTCCGCCCACACGTAGTGGCCAGACGTCGAGATGAAGTTGTCACCGTCGACCGTCCAGATCACCCGATGCGCCGCCGGCAGATCCGCCTGGTAGAAGAAGATCGGCGACGACGCCGACGGCACCACCGCCGGCGTCGCGGCCGCCAACGACGCCAAGAGCGTCGTGCGCGCCGCCGCGTCAGCGACAGGGAGTGGGTCACGGATGGTCAGCGACAACTTGTTGAACGCAGACCGGGCCGGAGCATCAGTGGATGCCGGCACATTGTGGCCAACGAGGTCGATTCCCATGGAGAGCTCCTAGACAGGTCGGGTGTAGTTGACTTTGAGGGCCATGCCGTCGGCGTCGGACGTGCCGCGCACTGCGTTGTAAGCCGACGAGCCCACACCCACAGTCGCGAGCGCCTGCAGGGCGCCGGTGCGGAACGACTCGAGCAGCGTGCCGTCGAGCGCCAACGTGGTGACCGCGCCCTTGGCAAGCGGCGCGGGGTTCATCGTGGCGCCCGTTGCGGCTGGCGCTGCAGAGGCGTTCGTGTTGGTGGCCGCACGGATCACCATTGCGGGGCCTGGCGCCGACGCCAGGCTCGCGTCACGGAGCGTCAGGGTGATTGACTCGATCGAGGTGGCGCCCAGGTCCTTGATCTGATTGCCATACAGGGCAAGGCCGTAGAGCTGGCCGGAGCCGAACCCGTCACCCTGGTACAGGGTGGCGCGGCCGCCATACTCGGCGCGTTCGGCGTTCCACCGGTCGTAGGCGTTGCGCACGACGCGCCACGTGCCCGTCCATGTCGGCAGGATTGTCGCCACGGCCGTCTCGGTGGTCGCGCCCTCGTTCGGTGCGTCCGGTAGTGTCACGCCCGGTGTGCCTCCCACACGGCCCAGGCAGATCATGCCCGACGCGCCCGGCAGTTGCTCGCGAAAAACCCAGACCATGTCGCCCACCGTGTAGGAGCCGGCAAGATACGGGATCCACACACCGGAGGAACCATCGACCGACACTTGCACTCGGTTGGTGCCGGTGTCGACGTCGATGAGAATGCCGGGCTTCAACTGGCTGGCGTCCGACGCCCGTTGAATGCCGCGCGATTGCAGGTCCACCTCGCGTGCCACATCGAGGGCGGATAGGCGCAGTGTCTGGTCGCTCACGAGATCACCGCCACATCTAGCCGCATTGCACCGTCGTCGTAGGTCAGGGGCAAGTCCAGCCCGACGACGACGCCGACGATGTCCACACCCCACGACCCGTCTGCAGCTTCGTCGGCACGCACACGCAGCACGTCGCCGAGCTCGATGCGCGGATCCGGCGGCAGTTCGATCGGGATCACCTTCGCCGGACGCAACGCCGACGCCAGCATCGTGTTCGCCGCAGCGAGGCACTGAGCCTCCGTGGTCAACAGGGGGGAGGCAAAGAACTTGCGCTTCACCCTGAATCCCGTCGACGTGGCCGCGAACGGCCCCGTCATCTGAATTGCCTCAGCCCACACCGGTGGTGTCGACGGGTCATCCGTCACGGCACCGCGAGCAACCACCGCGTTGAACACACCGTCACGGGTCCGCCGGCGAGCTTTGCCCACCACCACCGGGTAGTCGTTGCCCGGACGACGCTCACCCTCCGACAACGTCAACACCGGTTCGGCATCGTCCGCCACCTGAGGGGCAAGCACAGCCTGCCCCGATGGCCCGGGACGCAGTACCGCGGGGATCGCATCAGCGATCGTGTAGAGATTGTCGAGACGATCCTCCGACCACTGCAACGACTGAGGGCACGCCCGGTCCGCGAGCGCCGCATCTATCGCAACCGGCACGCCCGCCGGGACCTGGCGCCGGAACTCAGAGAACAGGGTGCCGTCTTCACGCGGTGCCAGAGGTGCCGGCAGGCGGTCGTCGGCGATGACCTGGAACACTCCCGCCGCGACGACCGACAGCACGCCGGGTGAGTCCTCCGTCGTCTCCTGGATCTGGAAGCGACCACGGCGAGTCTCATACGCGATGCTTGTGACGTCAGACGTGACGATGACTGTGACGTCCAGCTCCTGGCCGAGTGGCGCCAGCGGGTGCGTGACGTCGCCCTCGCCGGGCAACCAGTCAAAGCCGTCAACCACGCGAGCGACCGTGAACCGCAACTGGTCAGGTACAGCGTCGTCCGCACGCCACACGGGACGACCGCCAATGAGCGGCACGGAGGAGGCCAACAGCTCACCGCCACGCCACGACGCGATGCGGGACGTGTAACCACACGACCCGGCAAGAACCTCAGAGGGTGCACCGTCAAGCATCAGAGTCTCGCCCCCCAGTCCTCACGGTCGAATCGATCCCAATCGAACGGCGCCCACTCCGTGTCGAAGTCCGCCCACGTCGCGGCCGCGTACACCGTGTCGAAGTCGTCCCACTCGAAGATGAACAGCACCGTGCCGGGCTCTGGCTCATCGATGACCTGATGGGGTAGCGACCACACCCGCAGTTCGCCGACCGCACCCACGAGCTCGTGGTCCCAGTCACCGACCGAGATCACCTCGACCGGGGCGAGATCCCGAAGGCCGATCTGCTGGCGTCGCACGATCGGTGCACCCGACGACAGCAAGGCCTCGAGCGCGCTCGTTGAACTGGCAGACTCGGTCTCCACCGCGAGCGGCTTCTCGGGCAGCGAGGTGACGTCATGCCGCACCACCGGGCCACGACGGCCCGTCACCTGGAAGAACGCCCGCCGCGTCCGGAAAGACTTCGGATCCGTGAACGTCGCTACCCCGACCGGCACGATCTTGTCGCCCGACAAAGATTGGAACACACACACCGCACCCGAGTACTCGATCGAGAACGGCGCCGCCTCGTACACGTCCAACCCGATCGTGACCTTGTAGGTGACTGAACCGCCCCACGGCACACGAGAGTCCGTCAGCACCAATTGCGTGCCGTCTGACGTGCCCTGACCGCCCTGCACAGGCCACTCGTGGTCGCCCGCCGCACCCACCACGGTGTACACGTCGCCGTCCGCCATGCCCGAGACGACGACCTGGGCGAAAGGGGGCGAGCCGCCCGTGAGCTCCGCCGCTGAAATTGTGACGCTCATGGACGACTACCGCCCCTCATGACTGCTGACCGTGACTGCTGTGTGAACCGTGCCGAATCGTCGGCTACGCCCCGCATCGAACCCAGGAGCGTGCCGTCGACGTCGTACAGGTTGAAGACCGCGATGCCACCCGACGTGGGGTTCGCTGCCGTCCGCGACGCCGACAGACCCGTGTAGGGGCGCAGCATTGCGGACGACGCCGACAGACCCGTCACCGACGGTGTCCCACCGCCGGCATAGCCGGCACCGATCAGTGCACCCAACACACCGCTCACGTCACGCCGGTTGACGGCGTCCATGTAGTCGGTGCCCCAGAAGTGGTGAGCCGGAGCCGAATGCACGTACTCGTCATCCGACAACCACGCAGGGATCGAGTCCGACGTCCACGTGCCAGGGCCGCGCACCGGGCCACCATCCGCGAACGTGAGCCCACCAGTGCCGCCAGCACCCGTCGCCACGCGGATCCTGTTGTCACCCGTGATCGAACGCAACGTCGCCTGAATGCTCGTGAGATACCGGTACGCGTCCGCATACCCGCTCAGCGAGATGTCCGTCACGATCTCCGTGGGAATCAATCCCAGCTCGTCCGCGTAGGCCTCGGCCTCGGTCGTCGTCGCACCCATCTGCGTCGCTGTGTCGATGAACGCCTGACGGCCCTGCGTCATCCGGTCCGTCAACACGTACTGCGACTCACCAGCCTTCACCCCGGCGTCGATCCAGTCCCACGTCGACGACGCGATCTCGTCCAACGCCGCCTGGTTTTCCCGCCCCTTCTCGGTGTGAACGTCGAGCGTCTTGCCGTTCTCCTCGATCCCCTCGGTCGCCGAGGCATAGGCGTCGTAGAACTCTCGCAACGCCGCAGACTCGTCCAGCACCAAACCCGCAGCCTCACGCTGCGTGTCGATCTGCTTCTCGAGCGCCTCTACCAGCGACATGACCGCATCGGTAGCGTCGTCCGTCGCGTCCGTTTGATCCTCGGTAGCGTCAGCCGCCAGGCGAGCCTGATTCTCCGTGTCCGCGAGCGCGTCCGTGTAGGCCGGCATCAGTTCTTTCAGTTCGTCGACGCTGCCGCCACCGGACTCCCACTCGGCGACCAGCATCTCGAACTGATCTGCAGCGTCCTGCGCGTGGCCACCCGCGACGAGCCCAGCAAGGGACTCACCGATCACACCGATCTGCTCGATCGACTTGGTGCGTGCAGTGTCACCGCTACCGCCAAACAGGTCGCGGATCGACCCACCCACATCGCTCACACGATTCAGGAGCGACGGATCGCTGATCCTTCTCGCCGCGTCCGCAAGAGAGTCAACGTCGCCGGAGAGCCCCCCAAGGTCACCCACGCTCTCCGAGAAATTGAACGTACCCTGCAGGTCGCCCCCAGCTTCCGCCATATCCAACAGCGCCTGCGTCGTCTCAGCCGCGGAGAGAGTGGCTTCGTTGTGCGCGCCGGGAAGCGCCTCGACGGCCTTCGTCAGCGCGGCAAGGCCGATCAGCGCGCCCGCGATGACGCCACCTCCACGGCTCAGCGACTTGAGGTTTGCGGCATGAGTGCGCGTAGCGGCGGTCGCGGCCGACGTCGCCGTGGCGTTCGCAGCCGTCACGGCGGTGTTTGCCGCAGTCGCCGCCGTGAGCCCTGATACGGCAGCGGTAGCCGTCGCATCCGCAGCCGCGTCCGCAGCCTTTAGTCCGATCGAGCGACCGCGAATCGCGGTGCTGGCCTTAGCCGACGCGACCCACAACCACTGCGCACCGGCCGCGAGGGTCGTTGCCGTCGTGTGGATCTTCTGCCAGTTTGCCGCAACCGCGATCGTCGTGGACAAAGTACCGATGGTGACGGCAAGCACCTTGGTCTCAGTTTCGTGCTCTCCCATCCACTCCAGCGCTTCCAGGCCCGCAGTCGCAACATCGGTCACGGCCGGCAGCAGCTGCTCACCGAAGCGAGCGGCCAAGTCGGTGCTGGCGCCCGAAAGCTTCTTCTGCATGCCTGCGAGATCATCGGACGTGCGCGCAAAGTCACCCGTCGCGTTGGCAGCGTCGTGCTGGATGATTGCCAACGTCGCAGCAACCTTCTCCTGCTCCGTCAACTCTGAGGCGACCTTCTTGCCCGACGCGGCGAGTGCCTCCTGCTGCACACGCGCGGTCGAGATGTTCGGGATCAGCTTCTGGAGCGAGTCATACTCGCCCCGCATCGCACCCGAAATCCGTTCGATGACGTCTTCCGTGGGGAGATCACGGAACGAGCCGAGGTCAGCCGCCAGCTGCACTGTGGTCTGCGACATGTTGGCCGCTTCATCCTCGGCGAAGCCGAGTTGGGTGAACATGTCACCAAACCCGGCCGAAGCCTCAAGTGCTGCCTGCTTCGACAGACCCACCGTCTTGTAGGCGGTGTCGCCCCACTCGAGCATCGCGTCGGCCTGATCACCGAACAGCACCGTCGTCATGTTGACGGTCTCGTTCAGGTCACGTGCCGCACCAATCGACTTAACCGAGAAGTACCCCGCTGCCGCTGCGAGCGCGACGAACTGTGCCGTGCCGGCCTTGCGCAGCCCGTCGAGGGCGCGCTCCTGGGCGGCAAGCTTGTCCGACATCTTGTCGAAGACCTTGGACGCGTTGTCCTTGGCCAGAATGTCGAAGATGATGTTCGCGGAACGGGACGCCACAGTGCACCTCCCGTCGGCGTGAGTTGGCTATTTGGTGGTCAAAGCGTCAAGGTCCTCGCAGAACAGCAAGAACTGCTCGAGGGTGAGAGCCCACACGTCGCGGGGCGACAGGTGGTAGATCCGGGCGAACGCCGGCAGGCGGAGATGTACTGAGTTTTCGACCGACGGCTCAAGCGCTACTGGTGGCCAGGAGACTCCGACGTCGGCTCCGTGGCGCCGTCGGAGGCCGGAGCGGAACCCTTCGACGGAGGCTGAGGGTCCGCGTCATCACCCTCGGCAGCGTCTTCGTACTCCGACAGCAAGGCTTCGTCCGCGGCGTCTTCTGAGATCACGTGGAACTCAGAGACACCCATCTCACACACCTGCTCCCACGCCACCCGGTAACCGGCCCTGCGAAGCGTGGCGAACACCGAGAGCTGGTTGGCGACCACGTCATCGGCGCCCGTGATCTCCGACGGGGGACCCGTGTACTCCTTGCCCTGGCGCTCCAACTGCCGCTCGTACGAGTCGAGAGAGATGCGGCGCAGCAGCGCGTGAAGGTCAGCCATCCGCCACTTCTTCGCGGTAAGAGCCTCCGACAGTGCATCCATGGGCATCTTGAGCGGCGGCACGATCGGCAGTGCCTCACCCGCCCACGGCAGAGTTGTGTCAGACGGTTCGAACATGTAGCGCATGGGAACGCCTCCTGCTTTCTAATTGACGGGATGAGACTTGATGGTCTTTGCGGCGTTCTCCACCACGGCGATTAGGGCTTCGCGGGCCTCGTCGATGCCGCCAGCAACACCACGTTGGAAGTACTGGTTACCGGCCTGCTCAACACGCTGCTGGCCACCAAAGACGGGATGGCGCCACTTCTTCGCGTTCAGCGCCTTGTTCGCCCAGAACGGCTTAGCCGACGCCACACGCACAGCAGCACCACGCCCCGTGCGGGGCGTGCGCACCTGCGTCGTCAAGTTCGCCGCGACCTGGTCACGCAACCCCGTGTGGTACCCACGGGCTGACGCCTGCGAGTTCACGGAGATGATGCGCGCCCCGCCCAACTCGCGGGCACGCGGGCCACGACGGTAACCACCACGGCGGCGTTGCGGCATCGAGTACCGAGTACTCGACACCACCCCGCCTACCGCCTCGTGCTGCAGGATCTGCCGTTGCGCTTCGATGATCGACTCGCCGGTCCCACGCAGGGACCGGCGCATGTCCGTCGCCAGCTTCGGACTGATTTCCTTCAGGTCGTCAACGATGCCCCGCAGATTCGTCTTGACCTCATACAGCGACGCATCCGACGTGGCCATGGCGGACCCGCTAGACCGCGGTGTCGGTCGACTGGTAGCAGACGTACACCGGCGACGTCGACGCCGTCAGGAGGTCAAGCCCAACGAAGTTCATCGACGTGACGATCGGGGCACCGTTGCCGTCCTGAGGCAACGTGTCATTGAACACGATCGCCGGGACGTACACCTGCAGCGTCGGCTTCGACGAGGCACCGATCGTGGTCGGGTGCTCGAAGTTCAACAGCAACGACAGCCGCGTCTGGTTCAGCAACGCATCACGCATCGTGGTGCCCTGCAACTCGATGTCGAGCGAGCCCGACACGTCGAGCATGCCGCGCTCCGAGGTGCGGGTGCGCTTGCCCGCCCCACCCAGGTTGAAGCCCTGACCGTCCAGGTTGTTCTTCAACGTGACCTTGCCGCCCTTGACGAACGCCACCGGGTCACCCGCAGTCGTCGCCAATGTGTTGTCCGTGGGCTTCGTGACGGTGGCACCGATGTAGATCTCACCGCCGACAAACGTCAACGGCTCAGCATCCACCACATACGACGGTGACGCATACGCCTCCGACGTCACCACCTCACGCGAGATCCACTCCAACGCCAGCTTCACGATCGGCGACGCGAAGTCGATCTCCAACTGCTCACACACCGAGCCCGGGAACGTGTACGCCTGCACCGTGCCACCACCCACCGGGGGCAGACCCTTCTGGATCGTGTAGGACTTCGCAGGGCCCGTGTCGGCCGGCGTGTGCACCTGCAGGTACACGCCCGTGTCAGCCGTCTCGGTCACGGTCTTCGTGCCGAGCACCGCCTCAAGCCACACGCCCAGGCCCTTGGTGACGGCCTCGAGGCCGATCTGACCGCCCGCGTCCACCTTCTCCAGCACACGGCCAGCCGCACGGTTCATCCGGGCGCCCACACGCTTGCCCTCAGACTGGGCGTAGGTGTTCTTGAAGTTCATGGACTCCGAGATGAACTCGGGGAAGCGGTCGACGGTGACGGCAGTGCCGAACACCGACTCCTCCTTGATACCAATCGACGAGTCGAGAACGTTCGTCATGACTTACTCTCCCTTGGTTTCCGACGCGTCCGACCCGGCGTCGATGCTGTCGTTGTCTTCACCGCTGTCACCATCTCCGGCGGCGTGAAGGATCGGGATCCCGTCCTCACCCACTCCAACCACACCGTCACCCTCGACGACGGCTGGCGCCGTTGCCTCCATCAGCTCCGGTTTCGTCATAGCCGCCGCCCCCTCCACACCCAGGTGCTCGGCGTGCGCAACCCACGCGGGCTTCTTCGCGTTGTCAGCGGGACGCTGCGACGGGTCGTCGACGGAGCCCACCGCTCGCCAGACGTCGCCCTGGCGGAGCAGGCGCTGGGCGTGCTCGGGAGATACCTCCACCACTTCGCCGCGCTTGACAGAACGCGCCAGCAGGGGCACGTCCAGGTCGCCGACCGGCGACACGTTCTTGATCTTGACCACGGTGGCCTCCTAGCCAGTGACGCGCGATCGCGCGACGAATGTTCCGGCGAACTCCCACATACGGCCGATGCCGTTGTTGGCTTGCTCGCGTCCGGGGATGGTGTTGAAAGACTCCATGCGGCACCACATGACTACGTTGTCCAAGGTCGTGTCGCCATCGGGGTTTGAGCGGCGCACATACTCGGCGAGACGTGACAGATAGCCGCCGGCGGCGGTGAATGCATCGTCGTCTGCCTTCTGCTCTGTGTCGGCACCACCGGCACGGAACGCATAGCACTGGACGTCGAGTGACAGATCCCAGTCCTGAGTGCGTTGAGAGCCCGAGTTGGGTGCGTCTTCGCGCAAACCATCCAGGGCGCCGATCAGCACGATGTCGGACGCGTTGCGCGCGATGACCGTGCGGGTGACGTAGATGTGTGGTTCAGGGAAGAGCACCTGTGCGGCTTCGAACATCGCGGCACGAAACGCCACACCCGCGTCAACCGGATTCGCTGCAGTGCTCATGCGACACCCGCCGCGCCAGGCACCGCGTGAATCCACTCCAACGCCCGCTTCGGGATTGCGTACCCCATCGACGTCGTGACCGTCTGCGTACCGTCAGCGTTGTAGCCCACCACGGCTTGGTGGGTCTGCTGCCACGAGTGCGCCATGATCTCCAAGCACGCCAACTGGGCAGCCACGGGAACCTGCTGCGAACCGACCGTGTAAGACACGGAAACCTTCGCCCCGCGGCCCACGTCCACCCACACGATGCCAGGCTCCTCATCGACCGTGTAGGCGCCCTCAGAGAGCGCTGAACCGTCCACCGACACTGCGGTGACCGTGACGTCGTGATTGGGCAACACCACTGCACGCTGCCCGTAGGCGCTCACCTCGGTCCACGTCTCGCTCGACGTGAACAGCGGACCCGTGTGGAACTCCACCACCGCAGACGCGGCCGCGATGTACAGCATCAATGCGTCCAGCTCGGTGCCGGCACTGTTGTCCACCTGGCGCAGACGCTGCAGCGCCTGCTCGCGTGACACCAGGAACCGCGGCGTCAAAGGCCACACGTCCAGGATGTTCACGAAAGCATCGGTCGGGGTCGACCAGTGCAGCAAGTAGCGGCCCGGCAACTCCGGGGTGAACGTCGCGTTGTGCTGAGCACTGGCGTCGGTCACCGCCGGCGCGGGATCCAACTCCACACCATCGGGACCGGTGACCGTGAGCGACGCCGCACCAGCAGCGGGGCTGACCCACGACACTGTCGCGGGGGTACCAACGTACTTAGCGGTGTCGCTCACGGTTCACCTCCTACTTGGTCTCGGCGGCGTTGCGATCCGCAGCGTCGCCGGCCTTGCCGTTGCCGCCTTCTTCAGCAGCCTTCTTCTCGGCCTCCGCCTTCTCCGCGGCAGCCTTGTCGGCAGCGGCCTTCTCAGCCGCAGCCTTCTTCTCCGCTGCCGTCGGCCCGGTCTCGGGCGTCGCGCCGTAGTGCTTGAGCTGCGCGTTGACCTGCTTCACACGGTCAGGCAGGTCGCGGCGAACGTAGCCCTGGCGCTCGATGTTGAGCGCGTCGATGATCCTCTGGTTTGGATTGGCCTTGCCGCTCTCGGCAGCCGTCTTGCGATCGGCGGCAGCTGCCGCCCTTGTGTTGCGAGTCATGCTGGTCTCTCTTTCGTGTGCGGTGGAGGTGGAGACGGTGGGGACCGGTTGCCCGGTCCCCACCGCGAGCCCGACTAGAACGCCGGGGTGACGAGGCCCGTGCCGTCGATCGCCTGAACCGCGCCCGAGTAGCGGTTGAAGCAGTTGGCCTGGTAGCCGTAGACGACGAAGTCGACGGCCAGCTTCTTGGCTTGCGTCTGCTCGGCCTTGATGAGGAGCGGCTGAGAGTCGTCGACCCACACGTGCGCCTCGTTCTTGTCCAGGACGTAGGCACGGTCCTGGTTGGTGCCAGCACCCAGGTTCGTCACGATGTTGTTGTCCGTGATGACCGGGTAGTCGGAGGGGAGGTAGCCGCGGATGCCCGGACCGTAGCCGGCACCAGATGCCGCGCCCTGACCGTTCGCGCCAGACATGCGTCCGGCAATGAAGGGCCACGTGCTGACGAACTGGTTCTGGAGCCACAGCCAACGGGTGTTGTGCAGCAACACGAGCAGTTCGGAGTCCTGGTCCAACTTGGCCGTCTCCACCGCTGCGCCAGCCTGCAGGATCTTGGAGTAGAACTCCTGAGCCGTAGGCGACGCGTCGGTGTAGGTGAGCACGGTAGCCACCGCGTTCAGTCCCGTCGACGCTCGGTTGATGGCCTTGTTGTCTGCGTCGGTGTAGTAGGACCGAACGAGGTCCTCCATCGTGACGTCCAAGGCACCAGGGGCGCGATCGATGAGTTGACGCGACGTCGTCTGCGAACCAGCGACCGTGTAGATCGGGATCGAAATCAACGTGTCGTCGATGTCGGTCTCGTCGACCGTGTCACCCTCGGCAGCCTGCTCGTCGGCCGACGTGCCGGTGGTGACTTTCGACAAGTACGCCGTGAGCCCCGACTCCGGGAGCGGGTGCTTGCGGCAGTTCTCGACGAAGTTGGCGCCCTTCTTGGCGTTTGGTGCGAACTCGTCGACGAGGTACGTCGGGACAGCCCAGCCAGACAGTCCGGACGACGCCACGATGCGCTGGTGCACTGGTGCGCCCGCATTGGCTCGCTCGTCGAAGAGCTGCTCGGTGTGACGACCCAGACGCTCCCGCGCCTGCGTGCTGCCTGTGAACGCCAACGCGACGTCTCGCATGAACGTGTCGCCCTTGGGGTCCTGGTCCTTGCGGTACAAGGCTTCCTCGCGCGTCACCTTGTTCGAGGTCTCACGCTCTTCGGGCAACTCGGCGCCCTTGTGAACTTCAGCGGCACGCTTCGCGGCCAGCTCGTCCTCGGCGATCTCGGCAGAGAGGTCCGCGGCGCGGCCCTCCATGTTGCCCAGTTCGGCGTCGATCGCCTTACGGCGGTTGAGCGCCTCGGCAACCTTGTCATCGTCAGGCGTGTCCTGGCCGCGGAGCTCGGTGAGCTCGGCGACGACAGCGGCACGCTCCTTGTACTTGTCGGAGATGCTGCGCAGGAGCTCTGCGTGCAGCTTCTTCGGGTCCATGGTGATTCCTTTCGGAGGAGTGAGTGTGTGTCGGTGCCAGGCAGCCAGGACGCCAGGCCGAAGCGCGGCGGCGCGGAAGCGCGGACTTACGGGGTGCGCCTAGTGGAAACGGCGCGGGGCGATGTCGTCCTCGCTGATGAGGTCGACACCACGCTTGGAGGGGGCAGCGGCGGCAAGCTGCGTCGGAGGCTCCGGCGGGTCGTCAGCGAGGCCAGAGCCCGCGGTGTAGGGGTTGGCGCCGTAGCCGACGATCGCGACGTCACCGCGGTGCAGATCCACCTGCTCGATGTCGTACTGCATGTAGTCGGGCGACCAGAGGCCCTTGATGATGCGGAACGAGAACGACATCTCGTCGACCAGGCTGTGACCCGTCTCATTCGGGATCAACTTCGGCACGATGTACGCCACGTCGGAATCGCGGGTGTCCAGGTCCGCGCCGACGTGCAGACCGTGCTCGGTCTCCTCGAGGTGCAGCGTGCCCATGATCGTCCGGGCGATCCGGCGGATCTGGTCGTGCACGATGACGAACGGCACGTCGAGGTCCGACTGCAGGAGAGTCTGCCGGAACGCGCCTGCACGCACCACCTCGTCGTAGGGGCCGTACCAGTCCCACATCTCGTAGGGCTTCTCCGTGACTGACGCGTAGCCGTCGAATCGAACGATGCCCGACGTCGACGGCTCGGAGACCCGGAACTCCGACACGCGCGCGGCAACCCGCGCACCCGACGCAAGGCCCTCCGCACACCGACGGTGCGATGGGCGGTCCGCCAGCATCCGAGTCTTCGCGGCGCGCTCAGTGGCGGCCGTGGCGCGGCGCGCCTGCAACAGCGTGGTCATGACGCTCCTTCAGTTGGTGACGTGGACGTGGACGGCTCGGAGAGGTCGAGATCGGCGCCCGCCCGGTTCGCGAGCTTGCGCAGTTCCTTCTTGGAGATGACGTCGTTGACCTTTGCCAGGTAGCCCATCTGCAGGAGCCGTGCGACCGCCGTGGCGCGCTCGGCCTCGTCGACGCCCGACTCGTCCTCGAGCAGCGGCCCCATGTTCTCGAGCCCGCGTGCCTCGTCCTTGGACTTGAGGCCCGCCACGTACTCGTCGATGAGGAGACGCCGGCGCTTGTCGGGATCCATGCGGAGCAGGCCCTCGGTGTTGAGCTTCACGAAGCCACGGCCAGGGACCAGTCGAGACAGAGCCTTCTCGCGCCTCGTGACCGCGGGACCGAAGTTCATGATGAGGAACTGCAGGTTGCGTTCGCTGATGTTGGCGTAGGTGATCGACTGGCCAGACACGGCCGCGTCGATGAGGTCGGCCGGCACGCCAAAGAAGCGGGCGATGTCCACCGTCTGGTGATCCATCAGCGCCAGGAACCCGACGTCTTTGGCGCGAGCGCTCTGAATGTCGATTTCCCAGCTCTTGCCGATAGCTGCAGGCTCCCCGTTCGACATCGACGCCGCGACCCGGCGCTGCACGAGCGAGGCCTCTCGTGCGTTGAAGTCTCTGGCGTTGTTGCGCAGCACCATGCTGGGCGTTGCGCCGCGTTCGAACCAGTCCAGAGCGAACTGCAACGCGGAGGTGTGGGCGCTGAGTGTCCGGGCCGCCATCGCGATGGGCGACAGCCCGATCGGTGAGCCTGCCTCCGTGTACTGGCGCTCGTGCCAAATCTCGGCAGGCTCATAGTCGGTGTTGTCGATGCGGTACTTCGTGACGCGGGAGCCCTTGCCCTTCACCGTCACGTCGGAGGCAGAGACCAGGTGGATCTCCCGCGGCAGGCCCGCGCCGTCCTTGGATGTGATCACACCGAAGTCGTTGCCGAACCGGTCAAGGTCCAAGCGGGTCGAGTGCATCCACTCGGTGATGTCCATCGGCTGGCCCTCAGCCCACGTGTCCGGGGTGATCAGAACGTCCGGCGTGCTGACGGGCGTCATGCGATCGCTGCCCGTGTAGCGGGTGAAGCAGTCGATCGGCAGCGTCGACTCAAGGCCGGCACGCAGCATCGTCGCCGCCCACAAGGCCGAGATCCGCATCGCGTCGTTGGTGGAGACCCGACCACCCGAGCCCATGCCGCGTCGTGACGGAACGCCGGCGTCGGTGAGACTGATGCGGCGCTGAGGGAAGAGAAAGCCCACGATCAACCACCCATCCGGTAGGCCACGTACATCGCGATCGAACCGCTGACGATGAGCCCCAGTGCGGGAGCGATAAGCCACATGCCGGTCGCGATCGCGGCGAAGCCGGCCAATCCGATGACAGTTCCAACGTTGGTGCGCATGGGGATCTCCTAGTTGACGGTGTCGACAACGCTCTGACTGCTCGGCGGGTCCTCGAGCCACTGGTAGCGGGCCAGCGTGACGGCGTAGCAGGGCGAGATGTCGCCCATCGCCTTGCCTCGGAACCAGATCCACGCGTTGCCGGAGGTGCGCTTGGCTACTCCGGCGAACGCCTCGTTCAGATCGTCGTCGTCGAGGAACCACGCCTTGCGGTTGACGACGTCGGCGAAGAAGGCGCCGCACGCTGCGGCGATGTCGCGTTGACCCAGCACCACGACCTCGAAGTCCTCGTCCTCCAGAGCCCGCTTGAGCGACATGGCCGCACCGTTGCCGGCGAGCGCCACCTTGTCGCCGCCAAACTCGTCGCGCAGATCCCGCATGCGGTCCACGACCCAGCCCGTACCCAGCTCGTGGTCGACCAGGGACCATGCAATGTGACGCGCAGGATCCACGGCCTTGCCGGCGACGGCGATCGAGGAGTACTCGTGATCGGGTGCGATGTCGACGGACCACATGGGGGCCGCCTCGAAGTCGATCGGCGATGACGGCGCGGTCCACTTGCACTCTTTGTACGCGAGCACGGGAATGACCGGATCGGCCTTGAGCACGCCGGTCCAGATGCCGCGGTATGGCCTGTCGAACTCGTCGAGGTTGCTTCGGTTCGCGTCGAGCTCCGCGCGGATGTCTTCTTCGCGGATCGTGTGGCCCAGTGCCGGCATGAACTCGTACCAGCGTCGTGAGTCTTCGCGGTCTGCCTCGGGGTCCTTGTCGGACCACTCGAAGTACGCGATGCGACCCTCGGCATTCGCCTCGATGATCGCTCGGCCATCTTCGACCAACTCCCACAAGTACTTCGAGGTGACTTTGTCACCCGCTGCGGAGAAGGACCAGATCTGTGCGCTCGGCACCGTGATCATCGTCGGTCGAATGTTCTGTGCCGCCTGAGCGTCCTTGTGAGCGAACAACTCGTCGGCGTGCCACTCCTGGTTAGTCCCACCATGCGACGACGACTTCTTGATCGCGTCGATCAGGATCGTGGAGTGCGTTGCGAACTTGATGCGCTCTGAGCCGGTACGTGCCACCCACCCGGGCTTGTGACGGTTCGCCCCAGGCTCGAGAACCGGGCGGAGACGCTCGAGCAGCACCGCGTAGAAGTTCTCCTCGAGACGCTCGAGAGCCTTGTTGCGGTCCTGTGCCGTGTACAGGATCCGCGAGCGCGGATCCGTCAGTGCACGGTGGGTGGACTTCGAGACCATGATCGTGGTCTTGCCCGACTGGCGTGGCACCAAGCAGCGGACGTCGCGGTACCAGAACGATCCCGTGGCGGGGTCGATCTCGCATCCGACGTCGAGCACCAGGCGCTGCCATGGCATGAGGTTCCAGCCAAGCAGCTTGGCGACGCGAGCAACCTGCGGGCCAAGCGTCTCGCGCTGGGGGTTGCGCGGAGTGCCCCACTGCGGTGCCGGCAGGTACAGCCCCTTAGTCGCCATCCTCGTCGGCTGATGGGCCGGTGATTGCGTTCACGATGTCCTCCACGGTTGGCCCGGTGCCGCCGAGGGGGTTGCCGCTACGTGGCGGCTCGAGGCGCTTCAGGGCGTTGAGAACGCGGATCTGCATCGTGGGGATCAGGTCCCAACGATCGAGCGCGTCTGCGTTGTCCAAGATGAGGGCGGACTGCTTGAGCAGCGCCGAGACGGTGCGCTGGAAGATGTAGGCGCCGTCAGCGGCCGGCAGCTCTTCGACGAGCGCCTTGGAGATCTCGCCGGGCTTGAGGTCCTTCAGCAGGACGGACTGCACCAGGCCATCCGGTGCAGGCGGCAACTCCACGTCGACGGGAGGCTCTTCGGCGGTGCGCCGCTTCGCACGGTAGTCGCGCATCCGCTTTGCGTTCCACGCCCGGCAGAGGTCGCACTTGCAGCCGTGACGATAGCCAGCCTTGCCTGCCTCATGTCCGAGGATCTCGTGGCGAGGACGAATACGGGGAGTGGGCTCGGGGGCCCCGGCGGCGCGCTTCGGCATGACTCCTCCGATCACGCGTAACCCGGTTACCAGGGGTTTTGTGCGCAGAGAAAAAAATGAACATTGGGCGATCCCGCAGGGTTAGGAAACCCTAAAAACAGCGGCCGCCAGTAGAGCGTCACCCGTCGAGAGCGTTCAACCTTGGTCGACCAAACAGCAACTCACGGAGAGGCTTGACCACGTTGTGGTGGCGGCGGTTGCGCTTCGAGTTGCACGACCGGTGTGCCGGTCTCAGGTTCGACAGTGCGTCGTTGCCACCATCAGCCACCAGCACGATGTGGTCCACGGTCGCGGCCATCGGGTGCAACCACCACCGCTCATGCGACGGGTCGAAGTCCTCAGCGAACAGCATCGGCTTGCCACACAGCGCACACGGTGGCCGGGACGCCAGCACGATGTCGTGATTGCGCAGGTACTCCTGCGACTTGCGGGCGGCGGGCATCGTCACCTCCGCTGGGGCCTCCGGGGCCCGACTGCCCGCACGCTGACGAGCCCCGGAGGCGGCGAGCTGAGCGCCCATGAGGTGGCCACCCGATCCCCATCGGGCATGACAAAGGCCCCGATCAAACGACCAGGGCCTGCACGTTGGGCGCACCTCGCCCAGCACCACCACTGTAAACCGAGCCACCTACACGCGAGGACCGACACGCCGATTCAGCACGTTCAGCGCAATCAGGCGTGGCCATCTCGTCTCGACTCTGGGGCGGGCTTCCGATGCCGGACGCACACCGCTACGGCGCAGCGCCTTGATGACGCCTGCACGAGACATGCCGAACCACGCGGCGAGATCCCCGGTCCCGATCGTGTCGGCCTTGGCGTCGGCGTCCTTCACAGGATGTCCTTCGCGTCGAGACGATGCTCACGGTTCTTGGTGCAGACAGCCTTGTGTTGCTTGGCTCCGAAGGCCCGCTTGCGTGCCGCCGGCGACAGCGACGCATCACCAGGCCGAACCTCGATCTCATACTCACCCTCGCACCCGATCTGACGGCACTGCACACCGATCGGCTGCCACATCACGCCCGCGCGCCGAGCCCAACCGACGTCCAGCCACAGTTGCTCGAGGTCGTCCCAGAACTGCCACGCCACCATGGCCGACGTGTGCTGTGTCAGCCGCGACACGTTGATGTTGATCGCCTGCAGCAACTCGAGCGGACTTGACTGCGTCGACGGACGCCACGACGAACACCGCACCAGCACACCCGCATACCTCGTAGCAAACCGCTCGATCGGCAGGCAGTCATCGACAACCTTCAGGCTCACCGGCGCCGGAGCCTCAACCTGCGGAGCCCGCCTAACCACCTGTCGAACCTCAGGCTTGTCACCAGGCCCAACCGAACGGATCGTCACCCAAGCCTCAGCCAGATCACGCACACGGCGAGCAGCCTCACCAGCATCAGGACGGCCAGGCAGGAACGACACCACTTCAGCCGCCATGAGAACCACCACGACGACCACGACGAGCGCGGCGCCTCCCGGGCCCAAGCCCACTACCTTCCCTTCCCTTCCCATCCCCACCCGACAGACCCGGTGGCCTGAGAGGCTGATTTGTGCGGGGATGGGAGGGGTCGGGCTGTGAATCCGGTCTTCGGATTTGGGTCGGATTCACATCGGATTTGGGTCGGATTTGACCCGTGCGCGGTGTCTCGCCGGAGGCGGGGTCGCGCGGCGCGGTGTCCGCCTCGTGGGCGGGTCGCGGTGGTGTCGCGGGGTCCGCCTGGGTGGCGGGTCGCGGAGGCCCCTGGAGGCCCTGCAGCGGCTCCAGAGGGGGTGTTGCGGTGCGCGGGGTCCCACTGGTTGCGGGGTCGCGCGGGGGTTCGTTCGTCTTGCGTTGAGGCGGTGTGATCTTGAGCGGCTTCAACCTCCATTGCAGGCCCACCTTCTGCATTGGGGTGCCGTCCACCTGGGTGAGGTAGCCGCCGGCGCGGAGGTACGACGCGGTGCTGGCCGTGTAGAAGGGGTGCTCGGGAACAGGCTGGTGAGGGGCGAACGTGTCGGCGTCAGGCCGATCGGAACGCAGCCCGTTGCACCGGGTACACGTGACGGCAAGCGCCTCTGGATCCCCGCGGGCCGGCGTGCGGGCAATGACGTGGTCAAGTTGGCCCTTGTCGGGGCCGTCAGGCCCTCCCCAACGGACGACGATGCGGCAGACGCGGCATTGGTCGCCGTCGCGGTAGCGCACGGCGCGGCGGAGAACCTCGTCTTTGAGGTCCTTCGCGCTGTCTCGACGCCACTTGAGGCGGTCGACAGGTTCCCAGTCGATGAGCTTCTTGTGCTTGATGAGGCGGTAGACGCCCGCGGTGTCGGTGGGCTCGAGGTAGTTGTAGCGGGCGAGGCCCTCGAGCAGGTCCTGAGTGGCGAAGGGTTCGATCGCGACGATCTCGCCGTAGGTGACCAGGTCGTCGACGTGAGAAGAAACTGCGCCGTCGCCAGCGTCGACCGCTGCCATGGCCTTCTTCTGCGTCATCGAGATCAGCTCCACGTAGGCGCCAAGCAGCGCAGACCGCAACAACGGTCGAGCCTCAGCCATCGCGGCGACCACGACCTGATGGCCAGCGGTCTCGTCGACGAAGTAGTTCCTTGCCACAGGTCGGCGGGATCCTCTCTAGTTGGTGTGCTGGCCTCAGGGACGGGTGGGGGCTGGTGTGGGTGGCGCGAAGCCGGGCGGCTGTGCCGGAGGGGCTTTCGGGATCATCGCGAGCTGGTACCCGAAGGCACCGACAGCATCGCGCAGCTGGGCGAGCGTGAGCGTGTCCGGGATGCCAGTCGGCAGGTCCACTTGATCGGCCATGTTGAGTGGTCTCCTTTTCGGTATTGCTAGTCGGAACAGGCGCACTCGCCGGTGCGGTGGTTGATGCGGCCGCCACACGACTGGCAGTCGACGGGGTCGGGCACGACGGGCGCCAGGCGGGGGCAGTCCGCGAGCGCGTGTGGTCCGTCGCAGTTGACGCAGATGCGGGTGGCGGTGGTCATGAGGCGTTGTTCCAGTCGCAGGTGATGGCGCCGGCGACGCCGGATCTCATGTGTACGCAGGTGACGGTGCGGCCGTCGGGCAGCGTGATGGTGTCTGCGTAGAGACCTTGCACGTCGGTTGGAGAGGGTTCTTCACGACATCCGGTGAGGGTGACGACGGTGATCAGGACGGCGATGCTGGCGATGAGCTTCTTCATCACTCGCCGCCTTCCGCGTTGATCCCTGCGGAGCGGAGACCTGCGATGTAGCCGGCACGGAACGAGCTCTCACCGGAGTAGGGGTCGAAGTCGTAGGCCTCGGGGTTGTCGAGGTAGTACAGGCGCTCAACTTCGGCATCGACGTCTGCGGGTTTGACGGTCACCTTGTACGCCGGGAACAGAGCAAGGACGGCGGTGGCGGCGCGGACCTCTGGCGCCGGGGACGTGGCGGTCACTTCAGCCCCCCAAGCATCGAGAATCACCCTCGCGGCGTCGTCGACGTTGGGCGCCTCGAGCGGGTCCGGGACGACACGCAGAGCGGCCCGCACGGAACGCTGCCAGTCGAGAGCGGTCCGGTTCCCGTAATCCTTGCCGCACGTCTGGCACACCAAGCCCGTGGTTTCGCGGAGCGGCCAACTGCAGGTCGGGCACGAAGGCCCCGCGTCCTGGGTGTCGGTCGGCACCCAGTCGGGCATCGGTACTTGCGCGGCCATGCGGAGAGCGTCGCGACGGTTCCACGCGCGTACACGCAACACGTCGGGCTCGGAGAACCAGTCGGCGTCGTGCTTGGGTTCGCCGACGACGTTCGCCGACGGTCGCGAGCGCACTGAGACCTCGAAGGTGTGACCGGCCTCGGGGCCTGCGCTCTCGAGTCTCACGGTGGGTGCGAGTTCGGTGTCGGCGGCGCGCAGCTCGTTCACGATGAAGTCTGCAATGGTGTCCACTGGGGAGAGCCAGACCGGGTAGACATCGTCAGCGCCTACAGGAGCTAGACCCTGGACGTGGCGTACAGCCCAACCCCGGTCCACGCCTGACGGGTGGCGGAGCACGCCCGTGATGATGGCGTGGCGTGGGTCTCGACGCGCCTCGACGTCGGGTGTGGTCTCGGTCGGCTCGGTCTCCGGTCGCGGCGACACACTCACGCCTTTCGACGTGGCCATTGCTGGTCTCGCGTTCGCGAGCGCACGGTCGAAGCGTGGGGCGCGGATGGCGTAGGGGGTGATGAGTAGAGCGTCGATCACGTGCCTGTGGGCGCTGTCGGCTGAGTACGTGGAGATCAGGGTCACGTCGACGGTGTCGCCGAGTGCTTGGGCTGCGGCTTGGGCGTCGGCGAACGTGTTGCCGAGGATCCCGATGCGGGGAGGCCGGGGCGGCGCGGCGGGTGTGGTCTCGGTCGGCTCGGTCATGACGGGTCCTCCGGTTGGGCGCCTTGCTCGATGCGGTCGGCGCGGGCGCGGAGCGCTCGGATGCGGAACTCTCGGCGCTCCGACGAGGCCTTGCTCCAAGCTTGTGGATTCCGCGCGATGTCGGCTTCCATCTCGTCCGCGTAGTCCCTCAGCGCCTTGACCGCTGCCGCCTTGGCAACGTCGGCGCAGTCGCTCTCGAGTCTCACCGTTGGCGAGGGTGTGTGGTGGAAGCCCGCGGCGAGGGCGCGCCACGCCAGCGCGCGAGCCATCCCAATATCCACAGAATCGAAGGTCAGGACCTCGATCAGATACTCCCGCTCATCCACCTCAACCTCGGGCGTCATAGCGTTCAGCGCGTTCACGATGTTGTCGGCGACGTCTTCTGGTGTGCCGGCCCAGGCGTTGACTTCGGGGCCACCGTCGATGGCCATGCGGCCCCAGACCCGGTTCGCTTCGAAGCCTGCTGGTGTGGGTCCGCGGAGCACGCTCGCGATGACGGCGTGGCGGGGGTCTTGACGTGCTTCGACGGCCGGTGTGGTCTCGGTCGGCTCGGTCATGACGGGTCCTCAATCTCGACGGCTTCGACTGTGATGGGGCCGCGTTGGATCAGGTCCTCCGGCACGGTGATGACGGCCGTGGGCAGCAACGGGTCGAACGCGGCGGCGGGGAGTTTGATCGCGACCTTGACGACGATCTCGTCCTCGTCGAGACGTACCGGGGCGTTCTGCACGACACGGACGATGCGTGCCGAGTTGACTGGCTTGAGGCCTGTCTCCGGGTTGCGTTGGGCGTACTGCGAGCGCCTGCCGCGGATGATGGTGTAGGCGTCCGCACGGACCATCACTTCGTTGTTGTGGGCCATGGCTACTTCCCCTCGGTGTCGACCTTGGCGTCGCACCTCTCGCAGTACGAGTACCCGGGATGGGAGAAGCCGCGGTAAGCAGATCCCGGGCGACTCGTGAACGGCTCAACCACACGGATCGTCGAGTGGCCGAAGCGTTTGCACCGCTCCGTGTTGGCGCAGTCCTCGCACAGGACCGTGCCGTCCTCCAGGAGCACCCACTCCGAAGTGAGCACCATGGCGATCGCGTCCGCCACGCTGTCGAAGTGGAGCGAGATGTCTTCGCCCGTGTAGTCCTGATGGCAGGCGGAGCAAGAGATCATCACGCACGGCCGGGCGAAGACCACGACTGAACGCGGCGGGGGAGCATCGGCCGGCCATGCGTCCAGAGTCGGCAACTCCTCATCGGGTGCCGTATCTCCCGGGTCGGGGGTCACGTCGACGAACGTCGGCCCGCTCATGACGGGACCCGGATCTCGACGACGATGCCGACGAACCAGTCGATGCCGCCGCGGGTCACCCTGAACTGGTTGTGCGCGCCCTCCTGGGCGGTGCGGGACTTGCCCGGCTCATACACAAGGGGGGCGCCGCCGGTGCCTGCAGGAAAGTGGAGGTTGGAGAACCGTGACGAGAAGGCCGGGTTGAACGCGATCGCGTCCGCCCGGACTGGTTGCCACTCCGCAACGAAGCGCCCGACGTTCGGGTAGTCGGCGACGTGGCCGACGTCGAGACGCCCTGCTACCGGCACGCCGTACACCACGCCCGATTCAAACGTCGCACAGAGGCTCTCGTCGGAAGCGCCCAGTGAGACGAGTGGGTCACCCTTGCGACCCAACACCAGTCTGATGAACTCGGGAGACAGCCACACGTCGCCCTCGGGCACGACCGTGAACAGGTCATCGAGGTCGAACCGTGCGGCACCCATGGTGTACCGGTCAGTCGCGACGAGAGTGTCACCCACCATGTTCACCCCGGTGAGGATCGGGAGCGTCTTGTCGCGTGACGCGTGTGGGAACACCGCGCGCAGTGCATCAACAAAGGTTGTGGTGCTGGCAACCAGCGGCGTGGTCGTGGGCGCTTCAGGTTCAGCGATCTTGGTGGTCATGACTTCTCCTTGGGTGCGGTGGGTGTGCGGTCTTTCAGGTCGTCCTCGTTGACGACACGGCCGTCAGGCATGAGGTAGGTGTCGCGGTACCCGACCATCGGGGATCCGCGGTGGTCGCCAGGGTTCTCACGGGCGATCGGGTCCGGCACGCCACGACGTTGCACGAGCGGTCGGCCCTTGACCCACGCACGCTTCCCCGCAGCCCAACACTCCGTGACGTACTCGATCTCCATCTGACGCGACAGCGGGTGCATGGTGTCCCACTTCGGGTACACCTCACGCAACGCCTTCAGCAGCACGGGAGCGAGGTCGGTGTTCGTCATGCCACAGCTCCCTCGATCTGAGACAGAAGATCCGGTGACGAAATCGGTCGGTTCGACCACACCACCTCAGTGCGGGCGCCATACACGCCGCCCTGGGCCGTCCCCGACGCGATCTCGATGCGATCCCACCCGTCGTACAGAAGCTCGTACAGTGGCGACGCGTAGCCGGACAACACGACCGACGCTTTGGCGTCGTGAAGTCGCTCCGCGAGCGCACGATGCTCGGCCTCACTGCCCAACTCGTGGCGGTACCCGGTGGAGTTGCGGCTCGAGCGCAAGTACGGCGGGTCCGCGTAGATCAGGACGTCACGGTGTGGGCTGTAGCGGTCGAGCATGGTGTCCGCGTCGAGCGACTCGAGCGTGACGTTCTGCATGCGTTCCGCGAGCGCGGCCATGCGGTCGACGTAGGCGCGGAGGTATCCGGGCAGACCCAACGATGATCCGTTGGGGTCGACGTGCATTCGCCACTGCGAGCTGGACGACTTCGACGCGCGGCCTTGGGCAAACACGGTGAAGACCCGGCGCGCGGCTTCGAGCTCTTCTTCCGGTGTGCGCGGGGTCGTCTCGATATACACGCGGGTGGCGGCCTCGTACTCGGCGCGGGCGTGCGGTGTCAGGGCACAGGCACGGATCAGCTCGTCTGGGCGATCGCGGAGCACACGCCAGAACGTCATCAGTGCCTGGTCCTTGTCTGACACGGTCTCCATGCGCGATGGGCGCTTTGCGAGCAACACAGAGAGTCCGCCGGCGAATGGTTCGACGTAGTGCTCGTGCGCAGGGAACAGCGCCACGATGCGATCGGCGACGCGCTGCTTGCCGCCGAAGTACGGGAAGGGTGGTGCGAGGGCGGTCATGCGAAGCACCTCGAGCACAGTGGTGGCCATCCTTCGGGGCAGGGCACCCAACTGCACGGCGGCGTGCATGCGTTGTCGTCGGTGCATCCGCACTTGGAACAGAACAGGGGCAGCTGCTCACGGATCTGTCTTTCAACGTCGCCGGGCAGATCGCGGAGACCCAGCGCACCCTTGTACGGGATCGGGGTCGCGAGCGCACGGGGGTGCTCGAGTACGCCGTGCCACGCGTTTGGCTCTGGCCATCCTGTGGCGTCGTCGCAGTCGCAGTCGACTGACCACCCTGTGTGGGCGTCGATGAGGTTGACGACTCCGATGATGACAGCGCGCATTTCGCGGGCGTCGCCCTCGGGGTCGACGGGTACCGGGCGGATATCTGTGGCGCCTGCCCAAATGATCGCGTCCTCTTCGTAGGCGCGGCCGGCGTGGATTGCGACGGGCCCGCGGTAGGCGCCGAAGATGTTCGTTGTCCGGTTCTCGACCGGCTTGCCGTTGAAGATCGCCGATGCCCACGGCTGGCGAACAGTGAGGACTTTCACGATGCCTCCTGCAACCGACGCTTGGCTCGGTACACGGTCTCCCGGCACACGTCGAGGACGCGGGCAATGTCCTCTGGATCCATGCCCCCCTCACGCATCTCGACAATGCGCTTCGCGCGTTCGTTCGCTGCGATCACCTTGGGATGACTCGAGGCGCGGCTCTGTCCGCTCGCCTTCGCACGCTCCGCCCGGATCGTGAGCCGCTGCTTGGCACTCAACCCACCCCAAATGCCCTCGGCGTCTGGCATCGCGAGCGCCCTCTCTGCGCATTCCTCGCGCACCAGGCACCCCTCGCGCACCAGGCACCCCTCGCACACCGCCCGGGCGGTAGCCCGGGTGACCGGATCATTGCGATCGGGGAAGAAGATCTCTGGGTCCTCAATGTCTCGACAGGCGGCCCTGTCTTGCCAGTCGTTCATGCCGCGACCATCCACCAGGCGATGACGCCCGCCAAGAACACGAGACCACCGGCGACGGGAAGCCACCAGCGACCAGACACCAGCGACCAGGGAGACGGTTGCGGTGTAGGGCCGGTGGGCTCGGCGTCGGAGGCGTGCGTGGTCGTGGCGGGCGTCGTGACCGTGGTGACTGGTCCACCCTCAGCGAGGACCACCCGCTCACGGGTCACCCGTTCTTGATCCTTCGGTGCGGCACGCGACAGCATCACGGCCGACGCCAACGCCGCCGATTCACCCTTCAACGCGAGCAAACGCGTCGAGTACTTCACCGCCGTGGTCGGACGGATCGACCGCGACCACAACGCCGTGACCTTGATCAGCGTGCCCTCAGTCTCCACACGCGCCTGACGTTCACGCTCAAGGTCACCCTGTGTGGTGTGGTGCTCCAGCTGCTCGTGGACATACAGGTCGCGGGTGGAGTTCAACTCCGACAGGAGGTAGACCGCGTCGTCGTTCGCCCGCTCGAGCGCGCCGTCCAACGCGGTCGACCGCATCCACAACGCCACGATCATCAACAGTGCGGACACGATGCCGACGCCGACGTTCGACTGCACGAACGCCCACAAGGCAGCCAGCACCGCCAAGGCGTACACCCACCGCCACAAGACCATCACCGCACACCACCCCCCCGCGACACCCAACCCGCACCCACCGCCAGGACGTAGGCCACGATCGCCAACAGCAACGCGCCAGGCCGGCCAGGGTTCGTCTCCGACGCCGGCGACATGAGTGCCACCAACGTCGCGGCCACGGCCACCAGGCCCAGCAGGAGACACCAGCGGCGGGCCGCGTACTGGGTGCCGGTCATGAGCCGAGGCCCTTGATCCACGCGAGCACGAGCAGCACGCCCGCCAAGGGGACCGCGACCGCCGCGTTGCCGTTACGCACCGACTTAGGTGTTGTCCACTTCACCATCACACGCCACCCACGTCTGGGTCGCCATCGTTGACGTCGACCTCGTCGGCGACCTCGGCATCGTCGGCGACCTCGGCATCGTCGGCGACCTCGGCATCGTCGGCGACCTCGGCATCGTCGGCG
>NZ_JADQBF010000041.1:29498-78609 GCF_016278775.1 Demequina sp.
GACCTCGGCATCGTCGGCGACCTCGGCATCGTCGGCGACCTCGGCATCGTCGGCGGTCTCCTGAGCACCGTCCTTGGTGGGCGCGGTCGCGAGGTGCTCCACGCCGTCGGTCAGCATCTGCTGCTCGAGGTCGTGCAGCTGGTGCCCATGCTCTGTCAGCGTCCTCAGGTACAACACGACCAAGCCGACGTCGACCAAAGACAGCGTCGGGTAGGGGTTGGCGAGGTAGTCACCCAGAGGCTCGTCAAGCATCAGCAATGTGGTGAGGGTGAGCAGCGCGAAGTGGTTCTCGGGGAGCACCGCGTCCTCCGGCAGCGCGGATCCCGGCGACGTGTCCCACAGCAGGGTCGTGTCGTGCTCATCGTCGTCACGTAGGAGCAGCGCACGTGCGACGTCGACGGCGACGGCCGCGAGCGCCGCATACGTGGGGGCGGTGTCGACGCCCTGGGCGGTCAGGGTGTGGAGCAACCATTGGCGGCGGTCCGTGTTAGCGGTCTCGATCGCTGCACGTGCCGCGGCGAACTCCGCAAGACGGGCAGCGTGCTCTTCACGTTGCTGGGCGATCTCGGCTTGCCTGGCGGGATCGTCGTCCTTGTTGGCGAACACGTCAGGGTGGTGCTTCTCAGGGTCCGCACACAGGTGGGAGCCCCAGCGCAGGGCGTTCTCGCACCAGTCCTTGCTGGTTCCGGTGATGTGGACCTCGGCGCCGGGGCAGTGAGCATGCTCGGCGTGGGAGATTCCCATGGGTCCGATGCTGCGCGGGTCGTTGTAGCCGATCATCTGGCGCGACACGATCAGCTTGTAGCCTGCCGCCTGCAGGTCGGTCTTCGCCTTCTCGAGCGCCTGGCGTTCCGAGACGACGCGCTTGGCCTCGCCCACGACGACGTCGACCATGGCGTGCGGGTTCTCCAGCTTGCGGAGGTTGTCCTCCCAGACGTCCGGGTAGGCGTCCTTCCACTCCGCAAAGTGCAGGGCGTCCTCGATTGTCAACTGGTGCTGGTCCACGTAGCGGCGCACCGGTTCAGGCATGCCGGCGATGCGCAGGCGGGTCTCGACGGTGTTCTTCGCCCGGCCGGTGCGGCGCACGATCGTGGCCTTCGGGACGCCGAGGTCGAGTAGGCCTTGGTAGCCGTCGCCCTCTTCGGAGATCGTCAGGTCGATGCGTTGCAGGTTCTCGACCAGCATCACCTCGAGCTGCTCGGTTTCGTCCATGTCGTCGTCGACGAGCGCGGGCACCGTGGTGCGGCCCGCAACCTTCGCCGCTGCAATGCGGCGGTGGCCGGCGACGGTGAGGTAGCGGCCCTCGTCGTCAGGGTGCGGCACCACCGTGGCGGGTTGCTTCACACCGTGGGCCCGGATCGACTCAGCCAACTCGCCCAGTTCACCCAAGTCGCGGCGAGGGTTGCGCGGGTGCGGGTCGATCCGGTCGATCGGGATATCGTGCACCAGGGTGGTGCCAGCGGCGAGAGAGTCCATCGCCTTCGATGACGCCGTCTTCTTGTCAACGGCCTTGACGGGTGTGCGCTTGGTGGCCATGGGCTAGGCCCTTTCCGTGTTGGGTGGGTGTGCGGGTTAGTAGGCGCGGACGCGGTCGCGTCCACGCCGCGGGCGGGCATGAGGGCGAGGGCACACCGACAGGTGGTTGATCGCCATGTGTTCCTCGTGGAAGTTGAAGGGCTCCTTGACCGTGATCGGGCGGGCGTACCAACCACCGGCCGGGTTGTCCCAGATCGCCCACGACGCACGCGGGTCCTTCTTGTCTGCCGGCGACGGCGGATTGATCGGGACCCGCTTACCCGTGTCCGGGTTGTACGCGAACTCGATCTCTGCGTTGCATCCCCTGCACTTAGCCACGTGCCGACACCTCCTCCAGGAGACGGTCCGCACACTTGCGCAGCGTCTCCGCCTCGGCTTGCAAACCAGCCCACGTCTCGTCGTCCAACACCTCATCCATCCCGCGGCGCAACAACACACGGGCCTCCGTGCGCCACAGGCGGGCAAGACGGCGCAGTTGGTAGCGCCGACGCCACTCGACCTTCGATGAACTGGCCGTTGCCGGGTCGACAAGACCCTGGCGAACCATGACCTTGATCTGCCACGGATCGAGCGCGATGCCCATCGCCGGAAGGTTCGCCATCAGCTGCTCCTCCGAGAGCATCACTGCACCCCGACCTGGTTCATCGAGTCCAGGACCGCCTCGACCTCACGAGAGGTCTGCACAAGCGGCGCCAACCACGCCTGCGCCAAGTGCCGACGCGGATCCTCCGGAGGAATCGCCGCGAGCGCGGCCATACCCTCCTGCAGGGCACGCTCGGCGTCCCTGAAACGCTCGACTGCGGACTCCATGCGGCGCAACGCAACGTCCGTCGCGATCCACGCGGGCACGTCCGTCGTCGGTGTGGGCTCGGGGAGGTGGACGCCACCGCATCCAGTGCGGGGGGTTGCACCGCCGGCAGGAGCAGAGGGGTCGACTGCCGGCGGCACAAGCTCTAGGTAGGTGGGGCGAACAAACGTCGGCTCCGCTGGAGGGAGTACGCCGCCGATTCCGCTGTTGGGTACGGGTGCGGGCGGCTCAGGCGCGGGCACGAACTTGGGCGGCTCGAAGCTTCCCCCGTGTTGGCACGTCATGGCTGGCCCCCGATGTAGAAGACCGCGGCCGCGGTGCTGAAACCTGCGGCGAGCGAGACTGCGATGACGACGGCAACAGCACCCCACCCGAAGGTGCGGACTGCGCGGCGACCCGTGCTGTGCCTCATGAGGTCGCCCCGCCGCGCTTGATGAAGAACGGGAGCGGGGAGAAGCCGACGCCCTCTTCAAACTGCAGGTGATGCGCGGTGTAGAGCTCGAAGAACTCGCGACGCTGCGCCTCGGACAGGTGTTGGAAGTAGAACTTCGCGCGCACCGGGGCCGTGACGTACACCTTGTAGTTCTTGTGGGTGGCGCTGAGCACGGCTCCGTCTCGCACGAGGCGCATGAAGTCGTCCGGCGGCAGCGATCCGCAGTATGTGCATCCGCGTTGCTGACCGATCAGCCCGTGGCGCTCGGCGTAGGAGTCGGCAGGCTTGTCACTCTTCCGGGTCCAGAACACGCCGCCCGGAAGCGCACCCACCTCAGCACGACGTGGGCAGTGGAACCGCTCTACGCGCCCGAACATCACGCCACCTCGTGACGGGCCGCGAGCGCAGCGGTAGCGTGAGGGGCATCCGGCGAGAGGGGTTCGACGTGGGGTTGTTTGGGAAGCGGCGCAGAGAGCCGACGCCCGCGGAGATCGCGGCGCACAAGGCGGAGGTGCGGGCGCACCTTGCACGCGTCGACGCTGCGCGGAAGGTCAAGCAGGCGGGCACCGTGGTGGTTGAGGCGGGTAGCGACCGTCGGGTGGGAACTGTGAGCCCTGGAGAGGCCTCCATGCTCAGCGTCAATGGCAGTGGCGCCTGGGCGTACCAGCGAGTCCTTGGTTGGGATGAGCGTCCGGTGACTGCAACGCTTCGACTGCTGCGCAGCACCAAAGAGCCAGAGGTCTCCGTCTACGTCGGCGGACGCAAGGTGGGTTGGCTCAACGAGAAGAACAGCGCCTGCGTCGGGGACCACATTCGCAACGATGCGCCGGACACCTTGGAGATCAGAGTGCCTGGACGTGTCGTCGTCCACACGAATGGCGTCGAGCGTCACGCCTCGCTGCTGGTCGAGGATCCGGCAACCAGCGACCCGGGGCCGCGCAACTAGCCGGGCCACTATGCCACCCCCGACATGCGGTCGATGCGTGCCTGTAGTTCCGCGCGGCGCTGAGCCGCGAGCGCCTCGACATCGGACTCGTCGAAGAGGTAGCCACCGACTCGGCCGGGGAGCTTCCGGATGTAGCGCAGTTTGCCGGTCTCTGCCAGCCTGCGGACAGTGGATGGCTCGACGCCCAACAGTCGGGCCGCTCTCCCCGTTTGAACAATTTCACCCGTTTGGTCCATGTCGGTCATCATGGTGGCTCATGCGTTGCGTGTCAAGCGAATTGCTCATCTGCGGCGTGTCGCCGCTTTGATTGATATTGACCAACTAGCGCACATGCGCTAGTTTGAAGACACCACGTGAAGAGGAGGTGGTCTGCATGATTCCGGACATCGATGTCCCGGTGCGGTTGCGCGTTGCGCGCGAGCAAAGCGGCTACGACGGGAAGCAGGCCGAGTTTGCGAGACTCATTGGTATCGGCGCGACGACTCTGACGCGCTACGAGAAGGGGTACAGCAGGCCCAAGCCGATTGTTGTCAAGGCTTGGGCTCTGGCGACCGGCGTGCCACTTGAGTGGATTCTCTACGGAGTCGTGCCGGAGCACGAGCGGGCCGACGTGGGCGAGTTGCGAGCCGTAGGAGGTAAGCGCGCCCGGAGGGATTCGAACCCCCAACCTTCTGATCCGTAGTCAGATGCTCTATCCGTTGAGCTACGGGCGCACGGCCCGGAGGGCCGAGAAACGAGTATAGCGGTTCGTCGTGTGGTGCCGAACCCGACAGCGGAGACGGTGGGATTTGAACCCACGGAGGGCTTTAACACCCTCACGGTCTTAGCAGGACCGCGCACTAGGCCGGACTATGCGACGTCTCCTAGGTACTTCTTGTACGGCCACCCAGGATACCGGGCTGCGGGACACTCGCGAAACCGCGGCGGCGACGGGCGGGTGATGGGGCCACCCGTCGCCTGACGCGGTTAGCAGCAGCCGCTGTCGCAGCAGCCATCCTCGCAACAGCCTCCTGCACCAGCGCCGTCACAACATCCGTTGACATTCTCGAGCTCCATCGTCCACACCTCCCTTCGATATTCATCTAATAGCGAGAGATTGCCTTATCATTAGACGCTTGTCAAATCTCATGAGAGAATGCATGCATGCCTCGCACCCTGCCCATCGTCAACACCACCGCACCGATGTGCTGCTCGCCCATCGGCGAGCACTCAGAAGACCCCGCTGCGGACGCCCTGCAGATCGCTACTCGCCTCAAGGCGCTCGCTGACCCCAGCCGCGTGCGCATCGTCCAGGAACTGGCATGTTGCGAAGGTCACGAGATGACCACCACTGAAGCGGGCGCCCTACTGGGAGTGAGCGAGGCCACCGCAAACCATCACCTCAAGCGCCTGCAGCAGGCCGGTATCCTGGCGCCACGGCGCGACGCCCAGAAGGTGTACTACCACCTGGATCTCGGCGCACTGCGTCAGCTGGGTGCGGTGCTGCAAGTACGCTGCTCAGCGAACTGCCACTGCTCGTAAGGCTCGCGCGAACCCGCGCTAGGAGCGGAGAGTGCGGGATTCGAACCCGCGGAGGCGGGTTACGCCTCAACAGTTTTCAAGACTGTCACCTTCGGCCGCTCGGTCAACTCTCCTTGACGCCCGCAACAGGCGACGCGGAGCCATTGTGCCAGCCCTCGGGCATGCCCGGAGTCACCACGCCCAACTGGTACAACTCGGCCACTCGAGCCAACTCCGCGTCATATGTGGCGATCGCGTCGACCTCCGGGTGCGTTACGGCCGCTCCGAGGTGAAGCGCGGCGAACGGCTTGAGCACGCTCGCGGCATGTGTCGAGACGTTCACGTTCTCGTCAGAGAAGCGGATCACCGGCACCCTTGCCTTGACGCGCTCCACGATCTGGAAGGCCCTTCCCTTGGTCTCTCGAGTCGACAACTCGGCCGCCTGGCGCAGTTCCGTGAAACCCAACTGCGTCGTGGCCAACTCGCTCAGTCGCGGAACGGCCCAACCGTTCCACTCCTCGTAGAAGCGCACCCCCGGCAGAAACCGAATGAGCGCAGAGCCGTCGACATAGATCACGCCCTCAAGCGTATCGGGGCACGCTACCGCGCGGGGCCTCCACTAACTCTTGAGCCGCTTCATGGCGAGTTGCACCACAGCGATTAACGCCTGCTTGGTGGCCGCGCGCTCGCGAGCATCGGTATACATCATGGGCACCTCCGGTGGCACACCGAGCGCCTCGCGCACGTCCTCAAGTTTGTGCCGCGCGACACCGTCAAAGCAGTTGACGCACACCACGAACGGGATGCCCTTGCCTTCGAAGTAGTCGACCGCAGGGAAGCACTGATCGAGACGTTCGGTGTCGACAAGTACCGCGGCGCCGATAGCGCCGCGCACCAAGTCATCCCACATGAACAGGAAACGATCCTGACCAGGCGTGCCGAACAGATACAGCCACAACGAACCAGGCAGCGCGATACGACCAAAGTCCATCGCGACCGTCGTGGTTGTTTTGCGGTCGGTGACGCCGCCGGCGTCGTCGACGCCAATCGACTTCTCCGTCATGGCCGCCTCGGTGTTGAGGGGGTCGATGTCAGAGATCGAACCGATGAAGGTGGTCTTGCCAACGGCAAAACCACCCGCAATCACGATCTTGACTACGGTTGGGGCCTGCCCCGCATCGTTAGGCACTACGGCGGCATTAGAGGGCTGCGATGCCATCAAGGACACTCTCCAGAAGACTCAAGGACAAACCGCCATTGGCGTCGTGCGTTGCCGCATCATCGGCTGTCCCGGCGGTGTGAATAGTCAGGTATTTTTCTTCAGCAAGGTCCGTGACGAGCACTCGAACCACACCCAACGGGAGCCGGGTGTGGGCCGAGAGTTCGGCTACGGACTGATATTGGCCCGCAGCAAGCTGCAGGATCTTCTTCTTTTCCGGAGTCAGACCCCGAAGATTCTGTGTGTCGGACGGCGCCTCAACCAGCGCCTCCATGGGCAGGTGTGAAGTGGCAGCACTCACGCGCCCACCGGTCACGGCATATGGCCGGACCGTGTAGGCCTCGTCTTCCGCGCCCCCGCGCGGCTCGATTGCTTCCGTCATCGCATGTCCTTAGCGGGTAGCTCCGTCGGTGGGAAGGTTTTGGCGCATCTCCGTGATGAGCTGCGGCGTCAAAGCATTCTCGGTGCGGGACACCAAGAGAGTCATCTCGTAGCCGACCAAGCCGACGTCGCAGGTGGAGTCTGCGGCAACGGCCAGCACGGCGCCGTTGTTGACGCTCATGAGGAACAGGAAGAGTTCGTCCATCTCGATGATGGATTGCCGAACCTCGCCCGCCTTGAGCTGGCGGGCTGCTCCACGAGTCAACGACGCCATCCCGGACACCACAGCGGCGAGGGTGTCGCCACCTGTGCGATCGAGATTCTTCGACATCGCCATGAGCAGGCCGTCAGCACTGACGACGAGCGTGTGGCGAGTGCCTGGCACGGTCTGGACAAAGTTGTCCAGCAACCACCCAAAGTTGGTGGCCTCAGTACTGAGCGCGGTCACTGGTCCTCCTTGTTTCTGTGACCCCTCGTGGGGTGACACGTCATGGTGTTCATGGCTCCGTCAGGGAACCCTGAGTACTGTCGTTGAAATTCTTCACGTCATCGCGAGCGCGTTGGGTACCAGAATAGAAACTCGCGAAGCGATTGCGCACCGCCTCAGCGTCTCGCGGAACCTCCGGTGGCGCAACGTCGGCGCTTGCCTCGGGCGCTGCCGAGAGTTCGACAGGGGTGCGCTTGGCAAGTCCCGCTCGAGTCTTCTCTACCTTGGGACGACTCGAGGAGAGCGAGCTGAGTTCGGAGAAGACCTCGGAGGTGAAGTCGGTGAAGCCCTCGCCCTTCTGCTGGGTCTCGATCTGCACCACCGGGCGGTACTCAGTGGCCGACTCAGGCGCGGCTGCCTGCAGTGCGCTCTCGCCAGCAGCTTCCCAGCCCAGCGGTCGCGCCAGCTGATCGGGCGAGTACGCGTTGTGAACGGCGCCAGCACCAAAGGCGTCAGGCTCCTGGGGAGGGCTTGAGGGCGCGGTTCTACCCGGCATTGACCACTCGGCGTCGAAGGTCTCGTTACGCGTGAGATCCGGAACGAAGCCGCTGGGGGTCTCGCCGGACTGCGGAGGTGGCGTCGGGCTGGGTGACCATGGCTCCGGAGCGGCGGCCTGAGCCGCAAGTTCCGACTCCCACGCAGAGCGATCATCTCGTGGAGACTCGTAACCAGGAGCGCCAGGTTCCGGTTGACCCAATTCGGCCGCTGGCGCCTGGCCAATCCACATGGAGGTGTCCTCACCCTGGCGCTGCTCCTCAGGCGGGGCCGCTTGGAACTCGCCACTGGCAGGCTGCGGCTGCTCTTGACTGTCAGCGTGCGACGCAGGAGGAACTGACTCCTGCCACGCAGGCGACGGCACAAACGGTGTCTCGACCGAGTTGCCAAGCGGGGGTGTGAAGGAGGGGGAAGATGCCTCTGGGGCCCCTGGGTCTTGGGCTGGCGAGGGACTGACGTCTGCGCGCTCGTCCTGCTTGGAGCCACGACCGAAGAGGCGTGAGAAGAAGCCTCCGCGTTCCTCCGAACCGCGCGCGTGCGATCCGTCCATGATCAACTCGTCAAGGCTCGGTGTCGATGTGACTGGGTCGGACTCGAAGTGAGGGCTCTGATCCTGCGACCCTTGGCGCAGGGTGTCGGGGCCACCGGGGGCCTGGTTGCTCGGCGCCACGGGGTAGAGCGCGGAGCGGCGCACCGGTTCGGCGGGTGCCGCAGGCGCCTGACTGCCACCTTGAGGCTGCGCGCTCGGCTGGTCGGGATAGGGCGTGTCGTCTAGCGTGACCGACTCGACTCCAGCGCTGGGCTCTTCACCCGGCTGGCTCCAAGCTCCTGAAGGAGCCGCCTCGGACTCGTCGTCCTCCAGCACCGGGATGGCCATCGACGGTGTCGGGCCTCCGCCAAGCGCAGTGCTCAGCGGCGACTCACCGGAGGCTGGGTCTTCCTCCGTGTAGCCCGTCTCAATGAGCGGCGACTGGCGAACAACGGGTGACTCGTCGTGGCGGGGGTCGGCCTCCTCCACTGCGAACGGTGAGCCCTGGGGTTCGGTGCCCTCCCTGTCGAGCGAGCTACCGCCCGCGCGTTCCCTATCGGGCTCGGACGACGCGGCGTCCGAAACCTCAGCCGAGTCCGGCTCGAGAGACGGAATCGGGGCGGGTCCCGACGGCGCTGTCTCGCCCAACACCTCGTCAATGGGCGCGCCCCGCCTGACGGCGTGACCGAGCGACTCCGCGTCCGGCGCGAGCATCGAGGCTTCTTCCCCGTCGCCGCGTAGCGGTCGGAATCCACGGAACACTCTGGCACGCTGCTCGGCGCTCTCCGGGGAGACCTCGTCGGCTGCGAGGATCGGGGTGAAGCCGGAGGTCGCGGCACTCTCAAGTGCGGTCAGCTGTTCGTCGGAGGCGCGCATCGGTAGACCAATGATGCTGTTGGTCTCTTGCGGCGCCTCAGAACCTGCTTCTCCGCTCTTGCGTCGACGAGTCGGCAACCCAGACTGGCTCATGCCTTCTGTGAGCGCGCCCAGGTCCACGGGCTCTGCCTCGGGAGCAGCCAAGGCGTCGGCGGCCACCAGATCGTCGAACCCTGAGTTCTCCCCATCGTGCGACGCGCCTGAAGCATCTTCGGTGCCGGACGCCTCGGCCGGACGGCCAGCAAGTCCCGCACCGTCTTCGATGACAGTGGGCTGGTATGCATGCTGTGAGGCAGTAGGGCGCTGCGCCTCGCTGGGAACGGCGTCACGCTCTTCTGCGTCGGCGACGCTGTGGTGCACCAGCGCTGCGGGCGCATGGGTGCCCTCGTCCATAGCCGTGGACGACTGGTGTCCCTGTTCGTAAGCGGCGCTCGCGTCGAACAACGATGGCGGCATCACGACTCTGGCGACGGTTCCTTCGCCTTCGACGGACTCCAATTGGACGCGCGCCCCCACGCGGCGGGCAATACGGCCGACCACGAACAGACCCAAGCGTTGGGCTCCGAGGATTTCCGATGCGGCCGTCGAGGCGACGCGCGCGTTGGCTTCTGCGAGCTCCGCTGGCGTCATGCCAATACCAGTGTCCAGCACTTCGACGACCACGTTGTCGCCATCGGCCATGGTGCGCACCACCACAGGGGCTCCCGGGTCGGAGAAGACGGTGGCGTTCTCGAGGAGTTCAGCGAACAGGTGCGCCGCAGTGAGGGCCGAGTGACCGAGCATCGACGGGTCCGCGTCGAGTTCCAACTGCACTCGCTCGTACAACTCAATCTCGGACGATGCCGTGCGGATGACGTCTGACAGCGGCATGGACCGGCGCAAGCGGCGACCGGTGTCGATACCTGCAAGCACCAAGAGTGACTCACTGTTACGACGCATTCGCGTGGCCAGGTGATCCAGGGCGAACAGTTTGGTGAGGGTCGTCTGGTTGTCCTCGGTGCGCTCCATCTCGTCGATCGACGAGAGCTGGCGGTTGAGGAGCACCTGGTCTCGGCGGGCCACGTTGACGAACATCTCCGAGATGGAGCCACGTAGTGCGGCCTGCTCGGCGGCGATCGACAGGGTCGCCGCGTTGACGGAGTTGAACGCCTCTGCCAGGCGGCCCACCTCGTCTTGAGACTCCACAGGGATCTGCACTTCCGACAGGTCCACGCTCTGACCAGGCAACGCCACGCGCTCCACGAGTCGGGGGAGTTCTTGGCGCACTGCCGTAGCAGTCGTGGTCAAGCGACGCAGCGGGTTGACGATGCGGCGCGCGATCACAAGCGCGATAGCGAGGGACGCAACAACGGCGATCACGGCGGCGGCGATGGTCACGAGAGTTTCCACGAGGCTGTCGCGCTCTCCAGCTACGGCGCGATCGTTCACGGCGGAAGACAGTTCCGTGATGATCGGGGTGAGGACCTCGATCTCCTCGTCAACCTGCAGTTCCCACTCGTTGGTTCTCTGGTCGAGCAACGCACGATTGGTCGGGTCGGTGACCAGACGGTCGCGGATCGTCTCAAAGCCGTTGGTCTCGACTTGAGAGTAGGACGCTGCGAACTCAGGCACAGGCGTGATGCCTTCCAACGGCGCCACCGCGTTCATCGCGTTGGTGAGCGCGTTGTTGGTGCCGAAGTAGTACGCCTGGAACTGAACGGTCTCGCCGAGGCGCCAGTAGCCCTGGGCGATCTTGCGGGTGACGTACACCTCTTCGAGCCGCATCGACTCGACCAACTCGGCCATGGAGACGAAGCCGGTGAGGTAGTCCGACAGAACGCGGTCACCAGTGGTGCTTGCTACTTCCCTGGAAGCGTTGAGGAGGTCAGCAATGACGGCAGTGTAGGCATCTTGCACAGGACCCGGCTGGATTGTGCCGGAACGGATGCTGTCACGCAGGTTGGAGAACTCCGCAATCCCCGCCTGAGCCTCAGCAATGCTGTCAAGAACGGGCTGATTCGTAGCGGTGTTAGCAATGTCGTCTGCCCTGGTGGCGAAGGTTCTGGCCGTTCTGTCCACCAGAGCGAAACTCTCTGGTAGCGCCTCTGCGGCGGTGCGCCCGTCAGTGATGTACCTCTCCGTCGTGATGCCCTCGTTGCGAACGAACCCGGACAGGGTTCTTGCCAACGTTCCAAGGTCATTCACCGGCGCATCGCTCGCTGCCTCGGTAACGTCTTCTGCAATGCGGGCGAAGACCTCCGCTGCGGCCTCGGCCTCGGCCTCGTCAGGCCATACCGGAAAGTCGCCATCAACCGGCTCAAGCTCCACGACGGTGCGCGCCGATTCGAGTCCTTCTTGGCCGTCCAGACCGTCAATAGCGGCTTGAATGCGGTTAGCAATCGGGGCGAACGCCGGGTCATTCTGACCGGCCTGTCGCAACGTCGCCAACGTGGTGTTGACATTGGTGCGAGAGGTCACCCAGTCCGCTTGACCATCCGAGATGGCGCGAAGGTAGGCCGAGCCGAGGGCACGCTCTTCTTGGATGGCCACCACGAGCGGCGTACCCACATCGACAACTTCGACGAGTTGCGAGGTGTTGCGACCGGCGTTGTAGGCGGAGGCGGCGTTGAGCACCACAAAGGTGGCGGCAAGAAGAAGCACGATCGTCGGAACTGCGACGACCGCGAGTAGCTTGCCACGAATACCCAGCCTTTGGAGCATGTACCTCTCCTTCGTGCCCGCCAGCGGTGCGCAGGCGGATAGCCGGCCACACTGCTGAAGCGTGTGATCCTCCGTGATATCGGCATGTTGCCGCGATCACATGAGGTCGCCCGGGACGGACCCACACCATGAGACGGTATATCGAGCAGGTTATGACGGGAAAGGGGCAAATTGCCTATGCGTGCGATGGTGGTGGCCCCTGACACAGACGGCGGGGACCTGGCTGCGCACCGCGTTCCCACGCCCCATGCGGGCCCCGGCGAGATCGTGATCTCGATCACGGCCGCTGGCGTGAACCGGGCCGACCTCCTTCAACTCCGAGGCCTGTACCCCTCCCCTCCAGGCTGGCCGCAGTGGCCAGGTCTCGAGTGCGCAGGGACCGTCTCCGAGGTGGGCGAAGGAGTCTCTGGTGTGCAGATCGGCGATCGCGTATGCGCGCTGGTGGGCGGCGGTGCCTACGCCGACGCCATTGCTGTTCCCGTCGATCTCACGCTGCCTGTGCCGGACGGCCTCGACCTCATCGCCGCCGGCGGGTTGATGGAGGCAGCGTGCACCGTATGGTCAAACCTCAACACGGCCGCTGCGAGGCCTGGCGAGACGCTCTTGGTGCACGGTGGCGCCGGCGGGATCGGTTCGCTCGCCATCCAGATCGGCAAGGCCATGGGGCTTCGCGTCATCGCGACGGCAGGAGCGCCCGACCGCGCCCAGTGGTGCGAGAGTCTCGGCGCCGATGTGGCGGTGAACTACCGCAATGACGATTTTGTGGCCGTCACGCAGTCCATGGGTGGTGCCGACGTCATCCTCGACGTGGTGGGAGCGGCATACCTCGCGCGCAACGTGGAGGCGCTGTCCATTGGCGGGCGGCTCGTCGTCATCGGGCTCCTCCAAGGCGCCACCGCGCCCCTCGACTTGGGCACCCTCATGGCGAAGAGAGCCCGCGTGATCGGCACTACCTTGCGCTCACGACCGCACCATGAGCGAGCGGCCATCGTGGCGGCCGTCGGCCGCGAGCTGTGGCCGTGGATCCCCGCCAAAGTCGCGCCCCACATCCATGCAGAGGTGCCGCTAGAAGAGGCCAGTCGTGCTCACGGCATGCTGGCGAGCGGCGAGGTGGCTGGCAAGATCGTGCTCACGCCCTAGGAGCCCGCCAGCGACGTCCGTCAGAGGGCGAGTCGGGACGGATCGATGAGCGGCTCGAGGGCCTCCAAAACCCCGTCCTCATCGACCGGTCCAATCTCGCTCGTGGCAGCCGCGACTACCCTCTCGGGAGCGTGGCCCATCGCATAAGAGTCCCGCGCCCACGTGAGCATCTCGATGTCGTTGTTGCCGTCACCCACTGCCACGGTGTGCTCTGGATGCACCCCCAACTCCTCGCGCAAACTCTCGAGAGCTGACGCCTTGGACACCCCTGGGGGCGTCAGGTCGAGCCACGCTGAGTACCCCACCGCGTAGGTGACATCGCTCAGGCCAATCCGGTGGACGATGTCGTCGAAGTGATCCACATCGGCCCCTGGAGCTCTGATGACCACCCTGGTGACGTCGTCGTGACACAACTCGTCAAAGGTGACGGTGCGTTGGACTCCCGCGAGCTCGCCCATGGGGAACTCCTTGGTGACCCTGAACCCGATCCCCAGGTCCTCGACGGCGAAGAAGGCGTCCGGCATCTCGTCCCTGATCAACTCGAGCGCCGCTCGCGGGTTGAACGTGATGGTCTTGGCGATGTCGTAGCCGCCTGGGGAGCCAGGGTTCAGCCGGATGATGACTGCGCCGTTCGAGCACACGACCCAACCGCGACTGATACCAAGGCGCTCCGCGACCGGCATGGTGGCGACGATGTTGCGGCCGGTGGCGAGCACCACGTGGTTGCGGGACATGCGCACGCGGGCCACCGCCTCGATCACGGCCGGAGAGATCTCGCCTCCCCAGTGCATGAGCGTCCCGTCGATGTCGAGCCCCACCAGCCGCCAGTGGTCTCGCGTGAGAGGAGGGTCGAGTTCTTCTGGAGCAACGGCCATGGGTCGACTTTACGACGACGACGGGGGCCGTCAGGTCACGGTCCGGTGGCCGTCTGGTGAACACCGCCGACGCTGGCCACGCGTCACAGCACGGGCGTCAGTGTCTCCACGCCACCCAGGTACGGACGCAACATCGGCGGCACGTAGACAGAACCATCGGCCTGCTGGTGGTTCTCCAGCAGCGCCACGATCCAGCGGGTGGTGCCAATGGTGCCGTTGACCGTCGCAACGGCACGGGTGCCGTCTTCGCCGCGCTCCCGGATGGCGAGCCTGCGCGCCTGGAACGTCGTGCAGTTCGACGCGGAGGTGAGCTCCATCCACCGTTCCTGGCTGGGAAGCCACCCCTCGCAATCGAGCTTGCGGGCGGCCGACGTTCCGAGGTCTCCCGCCGCCGTGTCGATGACGCGATACGGCAGTTCGAGCGCCTGCAGCATCGACTCCTGGATGGCCAGGAAGCGCTCGTGCTCGGCGGCCGCATCCTCGGACCGGACGTAGGAAAACATCTCGACCTTGTGGAACTGGTGCACCCTGATGATGCCGCGCGTGTCACGCCCGGCCGAACCGGCCTCGCGGCGGTAGCAGGCGGACCACCCCGCGTACCTCAACGGGCCGCCGCTCAGGTCGAGGATCTCGTCCGTGTGGTAGCCGGCGAGCGCCACCTCCGACGTTCCCGTCAGGTACAGCTCGTCCTTCTCGAGGTAGTAGACCTCGTCGGAGTGATTGCCAAGAAAACCCGTGCCGCGCATCGTCTCTGGCCGCACCAGCGTCGGCGTGATCATGGGCAGGAATCCCTGCGCCGTCGCCACCCCCATGGCGGCGTTGAGGATCGCCAACTCGAGTTGCGCACCCACGCCCGTGAGGTAGTAGAAGCGCGCGCCAGAGACCTTGGCTCCGCGCTCCATGTCGATCGCTTTGAGCCCCTCGCCCAGTTCCAAGTGATCGCGCACCGGCACACCCTCTGCCGCGAAATCGCGGGGTGTTCCCTCCGTGCGCAGCACCGCGAAGTCGTCCGCGCCACCTGCTGGTACGCCAGGTTCCGCCAGGTTGCCGATGCTCATGAGCAACTCGCGCGCCTCCGCGTCCGCGGCATCGGCGTCGGCCTGGAGCGCCTTGACGCGTTGCGCGAGTTCCTTGGAGCGCACCAGCAGCGCCGCCTTCTCGTCTCCTTGTGCTTGCGCGACATCGCGGCCCAGCGACTTCTGCTCGGCGCGTGCCTGCTCAAACTCGGTCAACGCGGCGCGGCGACGTGCGTCTGTCGCCAGGACGCGGTCCACCACCGCCTCGTCGTCGCCTCGCATTCGCTGCGACTCGCGCACGCGTTCCGGGTCTGAGCGGAGAAGTGCCAGGTCGATCATGATGGCGAGTCTACCGGCGGAGACGTACGCTCAACCCATGGATGGTGTGGTGCTTGCTGGAGTGATCGCTGTCTCCGCACTCCTGATTGGCGTCGCAGGGCTGGTGCTCGCTGTGACCATCACCAGGCGGATCGGCACGAGGGACCCGATCGCGATCCCGCCGTTCTGGCGCAAGGCCTTGCGCATCAAGGAACTGCCGGAGGCGTTGCAAGGTGACTTCGCGCCCACCAAGCGCGGGACGGAGCGCATCGCCTTCATCGCCAACCCCACCAAGCCGGGAATGTCGGAGTTGCGCGAACGGGCGTTGCGCGCCGCTTCCATCCGCTACCTTCCCCAGCCGATGTGGCTCTACACCACGGAGGACGACCCGGGGGGCGAAGCCGCGCAAGAGGCGCTCGAGGCCGGCGCCGACGTGGTGGTGGCCGTTGGCGGGGACGGAACCGTCCGCGCCATCGCGGCGGAGTTGGCTGGCACGGGTGTCCCGCTCGCGATTCTCCCAACAGGCACTGGCAATCTCTTTGCCCGCAATCTCGAATTGCCCTTGGGTGACACGGCCAAACTCTTGCGCATTGCCTTGGACGGGGACAATGCGGCGATCGACGTGGGCTGGCTTGACCTGGATAGGGGGCCCCGCGCCCAAGACGAGCGCCACGTGTTCTTGGTGATCGCAGGGGCCGGTCTGGACGCGGAAATGGTGGCTGGTGCCGACGAGCGCCTCAAGCGGCGCCTCGGTTGGATCGCCTACTTCTTCGCCGCCCTCAAGCATCTGAGTTCGCGACGCATGACGGCGTCCGTCTCTGTGGACGGCTCGGACAAGGTGACGACCCAAATGCGCACGGTGCTTTTCGCGAACGTGGGGAAGCTGCCGGGCGGTCTCATGTTGGTTCCCGATGCCTCGGCTGAGGACGGCTGGATGGACGTCGCCACCCTCGACGCGCGGGCGGGGATTGTGGGCTGGACAGAACTCTTCGGAAGCGTCGTAGCTCAGGGAGCTGGGCTGCGCGTTCCGGACGTCCTCAAGGCATACGGCACGTCGCGCATCGACCACGCGCGTGGCAAGTCGATCGTGGTGACCATGGATCACATGTACAAGGTGCAGGCAGACGGCGAGGGCTTGGGTCTGGCTCGCGGCGTCACCGCCACCGTGGACCACGGTGCCCTCATGGTGCGGCGCGCCTCCAAGTAGCACACCCTGACGATCAGTTCGCGCCGCGCTTGAGAGACTCGACCCACGAGTGCGCGTCCCAGAAGTCGTCATTGCTGGTCCCTGGAGCGAGCGGCGTCACCTCGCCGTGTGCCGCGGGGTAGGAGCCGAGGAAGACGACGTGGGGGCACGTGCGCTTGAGTCCCACGAGAGCCTCGGCCAGCCGGGCCTCGTCGATGTGAGCGAGCGCGTCAATGGAGAAGGAGTACTCGCCTGGGCGGTCGCCCCGCGGCCGCGACTCGATGCGCGACAAGTTCACGCCGCGCGCGGAGAATTGCTCAAGCATCTCCAGCAGCGCACCCGATCTGTCTGTGGGCAAGTGCACTACCAACGTGGTCTTGTCGGCACCGGTGGCCGGAGGCGCAGGCTGTGGACGCCCCACCTTGACGAAGCGCGTGGCGGCATGTGCGTTGTCCGCCACGCCGTCAGTCACGACGTGCAGGCCCAGCCGCGCGGCGGTACCCGGAGGAGCGAGGGCTGCGTCGAAGTCGGCGGAGCCGTCTGCGAGCGCGACGGCCGCCGCAGTGTTGGACGTCGACGGAATCTGGACCACTTCTGGTAGGTGGGCGGCCAACCACCTGCGGCACTGAGCCAAGCCGTGCGAGTGGGCCGCAATGCGAGTGACGGACTCGAGTGCCACGGGCCCGGCCGCCACCAGCTCGAACGCGATGGGAAGGACCACCTCTTGGAGGATGATCAGCGGCGCGCCCTCTGCGAGCGTGTCGAGAGTGGCGGTCACGCCGCCCTCGACCGTGTTCTCGATCGCCACGATGGCGTAGTCGGCCTCGCCGTCGCGCACCGCCGCAAGGGCCGTCGGGACGTCCACGACAGGCATCGGCTCGACCTGCGTGCCCGCTGTCATGGCGCGCAGGGCAACATCGGTGAAGGTGCCCTCCGGGCCGAGATACGCGTAGCGGGGGTCGCTCACGCGCTCGACTCCGGCGCCTCGGTGCCGCGGGGACGGTCCGCACGGCTCGCGACGTGGAAGGTGTCCTCCACGGCATGTTGAGTGGAACGCAGCGACAGGCGGATGCGACGCGAACTGATAGCGATCATGACGTCACGGTACTGGCCCGCGCGTGTCAGGGGGCGCCGCGCGGACTTCCTGGCGACGCGATGCCGCATCTCACACTCGACCTCTGTCACGGTCAGGCCCGCGTCGATGACATCCAACGTCAGACCCGTCTCGAGGCCGGCTCCGTGAGACAAGGGCAGTGCGGCCTCAAGCGCCTCGCGTGTCACACAGCGCACGCGACTGAGCGGCTGGAGTGGCCTCCATCCTGACAGCGAGGCGATGGCCTTGCGCGCCGCACCAGCGGTGGCCCCCGTCGCGCGAGATCCACCGTCCGTGAGTCCGATGGCCATGTCGGCCACGCTCTCCAGCACCGCCTCCACCAAAGGGGCGGCTCCGATGGCGGCGTGGCCGAGGCCAGGCTCCATGATCAGCACGGCACGAGGGGTCTTGCCGTCCTCGTCTCGCATGCCGATCACCGCCGAGCCCGTCTCGATAGAAACAGAGCGCCCGCGCCGATGCGAATGGCGCACCACCACCGCGCCGGCCTTGCGGGCGAGGTGCTGGGTGTTGTCGGCCGATCCGTCGTCCACCACGAGCACCAAGTCCACACCCGGGATAGCGCGCGAGGCGCGAACGGTCGCCGCGATCCGTCTGGCCTGATTGTGAGCGACGATCAACACTGCCGCCGTGGGCTGCGACGCGGCCTGAGCAGCACTCCGTGCGGCGGCCAGGCGCCCCGAGCGCGCGGTGGATCGGCGCGGCGCGGAAGGCGCCTTGGGGGACTCGTTGCGTGGTTTCGCCACGCTCATAGCCTAGCCACATTTCGTGCACGAAATGAACCCCTCTTTACCTCGACATGGGAGGACCGTGACCAGGGCGGGACTGCGCCATGGCGTTCAAGATGCGAGACTTGCCCCATGCATGAGCGCGCAGGCACAGTTGCCCTTCCGGAAGACCTCATCGACGTCGACGCCCTGCTCGGCGCCTACTACGACCTGGTACCGGACCCCCGCATCGCGGACCAGCGGGTCGTGTTCGGCACGTCAGGGCACCGGGGTTCTTCACTTGACACGGCCTTCAACGAAGCACACATCGTCGCCACCACCGCCGCAATCATCGAGTACCGCCGCAATCAAGGCACCGACGGCCCGCTCTTCATCGGCAGGGACACCCACGCGCTGTCCGGCCCCGCCCAAGAGACCGCCGTCGAGGTGCTGGCAGCTGCTGGCGTCGAGGTGAGGATCGATGCGCGGGATGGCTACACGCCCACGCCCGCGGTGTCGCTCGCGATCCTGGTCGCCAATGGTGCCGTGGAGGACACGGGCCTGCGCACCTCTGGCTCTGGCCTGGCCGACGGCATCGTCGTCACGCCTTCTCACAACCCACCGCGCGATGGCGGCTTCAAGTACAACCCGCCCCACGGCGGCCCCGCAGACTCGGATGCGACCGCTTGGATTGCCGAGCGAGCAAACGAACTTCTGGCAGGCGAGTGGCGCAAGATCCCACGCTTCCAGTACGCCAAGGCGGTGGCCGCGGACACCACCAGGGGTTTCGACTTCATGGACCTGTACCTCGCGCACCTGCCGTCAGTGATCGACCTCGAGGCGATCAGGCAAGCAGACGTGCGCATCGGCGCGGATCCGCTCGGTGGTGCCGCGGTGGACTACTGGGGAGCCATCGGGGAGGAGTTCAGACTCAATCTCACCGTGGTCAACCCCAAGGTGGACCCCGCATGGTCATTCATGACGCTCGACTGGGACGGCAAGATTCGCATGGACTGCTCGTCCGCGCACGCGATGGCAACCCTCCGCGACCTGATGTCCGCCTCCGATGCCCCCTTCGACATCGCCACCGGCAATGACGCCGACGCCGACCGCCATGGCATCGTCACCCGGGACGGCGGTCTCATGAACCCCAACCACTACCTGGCGGCATCGATCGCGTATCTGTACGGCGGCGCGCGCCCCGAGTGGTCAGCCGATGCCAAGATCGGCAAGACCCTCGTCTCGTCGAGCCTCATCGACCGCGTCGGCAAGGACATCGGCCGCACCGTGGTCGAGGTGCCCGTTGGCTTCAAGTGGTTTGTGCCAGGACTGTTGAGCGGGGATGTTGCGTTTGGCGGCGAGGAGTCCGCTGGAGCGAGCTTCTTGCGACGTGACGGCCGTGTGTGGACCACCGACAAGGACGGGCTCATCATGTGCCTGCTTGCGTCGGAAATCACCGCGACCACCGGCTCTTCTCCTTCTACCCTGCACCGCTCTTTGACCCACAAGTTGGGCGAGTCCTGGTACGCCCGCGTCGACGCGGTGGCCACCAAGGATCAGAAGGCGGCGCTGGGCAAGCTCAGTCCCCGGCAGGTCTCGGCGAGCACCCTCGCTGGCCAAGACATCCGCGACAAACTCACTGAGGCGCCGGGCAACGGCGCCAAGATCGGCGGGCTCAAGGTCACCACGGACGACGCATGGTTTGCCGCCCGCCCTTCCGGCACCGAGGACGTCTACAAGATTTACGCCGAGTCGTTTGTGTCTGAGTCCCACCTTGGGGAAGTCCAGCGAGCGGCTCGCGACGTCGTGTCTGAAGCCCTCGACGGATAGGGCACCGCGAGCTGGCTCACGAGGCCGAGCGGCCCCGAATCTTCCGCGCCAGCGCGCTAAGGTGTGTGCCAATCGGGGCGCGATGGCGACCCACAGAACGAGGGGGCGATGATGCCAAAGGGCGCAAAGCGCCGCGTGGTGGCGCTGGCCATGGGCGCGCTAGCGATGTTCGCATTGGCTGGCTGCTACACCTTGAAGACCGAGAACGTCTATCACGCTGACGGAACCCTCGACTTTGCGATGCTGATGGCCATGGACGACAGCCTGGTCGCTGAACAAGTGGGGGATGTCGAGGACCCCGGTCAAGAATTCTTCGACCAGGCGGTCGCGGACCCAGGAATGTCAGATCTCGCCGACCAACTCGGCGATTCCATGACGCTCGAGCCGTACTCACAGGACGGCCAAACCGGCATTCTGGTGACGCTCACCGACGTCACCCCGGAGCAAATAGCGGAAGTGAACTCCTCGCAGGGCGCGCCCGCAGGCGACAGCACCGTCACGGTGGCCGACGGCAAGATCACGCTCGACTACGTGGCGGACCCAGACCTGATGGCGAACCAAGACCAGTCGTTGGCCGTGGTGGCCGACATGATGGGGATGGATGAGGACTCGTTGTCTGCGTACATCGACCTGGAGGCCCGTCACACGTTCCCGGGCCCCGTGGAGTCGACCACCATCGGCACCATCGACCCCGAGAACCCGAATTCGGTGATCATCACCGACTTAGCGGAGCTGAACGATGCGGCGCAGTACACGATCGTGGCGTCGGACGGATCCCGCAGCGGCCCGTCGTGGCAATGGATCCTCATCCTCGCGCTCCTCGCCGTAGCCGTCGTCGGTGGAGTCGTGGCCGTGCTCGTGTCCCGTTCCCGAAGGAGCCCCGCCACTGCTGCGTGGGAGGACCGCGATGCTTACCCGAACACCATCGAGGAGGCCCGCCCCCTCGAGCAGTAGGGCTTCACCCGATCAAGAGCGTCCCGTGTCGCTCCGAGCGCCGCGCCGTTGCCGTGTCACCCTCGACCTATGCATCGTTGGCGGCTGGTCTTCGTGGCACTCGTGGGCGCCCTCGCCCTGAGCGGCTGTTTGCGCTTTTCGACAGAACTCACGCTGGCGCCCGACAACACCATCTCGGGACAGTTTGTGGTGGCCGTCAAACAGGGCACCGGTGACGACTACGCGATGTCGGATCGTGACTTGGCACGTGATCTGTGGGCCGAATACCCCAAGGCCGACGCCCTCGCCGACGCCACCTACTCGGACTACGACAAGGACGGCTACGTGGGGGTCACCGTGTCGTTTTCCGACGCACCGCTCACCACGTTCGAGCCCGCCGCAACCGACTGGGGGGTTCAGCGCCTGGGCGACGAGTTCGTCGTCTCCGGGCCCTCCAACGCCGTGACGAAGGCCGCGCAGAACGAGTTGCCGGAAGGAAGCGCAGTCAGCGAGCTCGGCGACGCGCAATTCACCGTCAGCGTGACCTTTCCCGGTGCCGTCAGCGAGCACAACGGCAGCCTCGTCAACCGCACGGTGACGTGGCACCTGCAAGACGCCCCGCCCGAACTTTCGGCACGGGGCAGCGCGAGCGCCGAGCCCGACCGCGCGACACCTCTCGCCTGGTTCGCGGTCGCGGTCATCGTGGTCGGCGGCCTCGCCTACGGCCTTGCGGGGCGGATCGCCCGTCGCAAACCCTAGCCCGTTCACTGCGAATGTGGCAGGGTGATCCTCATGAATCGCATCGCCAAGGCCGCAGCCCTCAGCCTGATCGCCGCCGTCGCACTGAGCGGCTGTCTTCGCTACAACGTCGAGATCACTCTCGAGTCAGACGACACCGCCTCCGGCACGGTCGTCACCGCCGTCCAAGAGGGCATCGCCGAACAGCTCGGGGTGGAATCGGATGAGGCCGCGCTCGAGGAGCTCTTCGCCGATAGCCCGTTCGACGAATCCGGCGTCTTTTCCGCAAGCGACTACGCAGAAGGCGACTACATCGGCAAGCAGTACTCCTTCAACGGCCTCGACATTGCGCTCCTCGATGCTTTCGCCGACATCTTCACGGTCGAGCGCGTGGACGACGAGTTCATCGTCTCCGGCGACTCGGCACCGACTCCAGAGGGAGAGCTCGACCAGGTGCCCGCAGGCGCCGAGTCGTCCCTGTCGATCACCTTCCCCGGCGAAGTCACGGACCACAACGGCACCCTGAGTGGCAACACCGTCACGTGGGACCTGTTCAGCCAGACCGAACCGATCTCGGCAACGGGTGGCGCCACCTCTGGTGGTGGCGACTTCCCGCTGTGGCTGGTCATCGCGGCCGTCCTGATCCTGCTCGTGTTGATCGGCGTCGTCGTCGTGGTGATGGTCGTCGTGCGCAAGCAGAAGGGCACCACATCGAGCGACTTTCCTGGTGACGCCACCGTGACGGCCGACTTCGCTCCCGCAGCGCAGCCCGCGCCGGATCCGGCAGCGACCGCTGCACCTCCGGCCCCTCCGGCCCCGCCGGCACCGCCCGCACCTCCGGCCCCGCCGGCACCGCCAGAAGAAAAGAAGGAGTGATCACGTCGGTCGCTCGCGCGGCGGCACTGTTGGCCGTCCTCGCCGTGCTGACCGGTTGCGTGAGGTTTGAGTCGAGCAACAACTTCTCGACCGACAACACGGTCACTCAAGAGATCGTCCTGGCGCTCACCCCGGCAGCGGCCGACCAGATGGGCATCGACCTCGACACTCTCACGGCGGAAGCCTTCACGGCGCCAGGCTCGTCAGGGCTTGGCATCGATCCGTCCAAGGTGGTGATCGAGGACTACGTGGAAGGCGACCGCCGCGGCGTGCGCATCGTCGCCACGGACCTCACCCTGGAGGAGTTCAACGCAGCATCACAATCGGGTGCCGGCGAGGTGGGGCAAGGGCTCGGGACGCCGATGACGGTGGCGCGCGAAGGCGACGTCTACGTCATCACCATCCCTGAAGATCCGAACCGAGACCTGTCGGGTGTGCAAGGAGCCGGATCGATTGGGCTGATCGCCGACTCGATCGACTTCTCGATCACGTTCACGTTCCCCGGTCCCGTGAAGTCGACAACGGCGGGCCGGGCCGAAGGCAAGAAGGTGGTTCTTGGCATCGAGGACCTCCTCACCCCCGAGGAGATCGTCATCCGCGGCCAGGCAACAGAAGGCATCGCGTGGGCGCCCATCCTCAAGTGGACTGGCATCGGCGCCGTGGCGCTTCTCATCATCCTTGGCGCCGCATTGCTGATCTGGCAAGACAAGCGGCGCACCTCGCACAACACCTTGCCCCCACCCGTCGTGACGCCGCACGGCGACGACGACGCGGTCACTGGCAGCGGCGACCAAGACGGCCGCATGGACCAGGCACCTTAGCGCTCGCGGGTCTCACCGAGGTGAGACCATGTCCTACGTGCCTAGCCCCTACCGCCCCCTGCTGCTAAAGCCCGGCGCACGCCAGTTCGCGCTCGCTGGGCTGCTCGCGCGACTGCCGATCTCGACGTTCAACATCTCCGCCATGCTGATGATCCAACTGCAGTACGACCGCTGGGAGATCGCGGGGCGCGTCGTCGCGGTGGGCGTCGGCGTCTGGGCGCTGCAGACGTTGCCCACCGCGCGGTGGGTCGACCGCAAGGGACAGCGGATGATGATCCCGCTGACCGTGCTCTTTGTTGTCGGCACCACCATCCTGATCGCCACCGCGATGACGCGCGGGCCCGAGCCCCTGCTCTGGCTCGGCATCGCCATCGCTTCGCTGTCAGGGCCGCTCGGCTCGCTCACGCGGGCGAGGTGGTCGCACATCCTCGACAACGACGACGACATTCACACGGCGTTCTCCCTGGAGGGCGCGTTTGATGAGGTGCTCTTCGTGGCGGGCCCCGCAGTCGTCACCGCCTTGGCGTACTCGGTGCACCCGGCGTCTGGCCTTGTGCTGGCCGCGATCGGCATGGTGGCGGGAATTACCCTGCTGCTGGCGCAGCGCGACACGGAACCCCCGGCGCACGCCGAGGGCGATTCAGGCGGACTGGGGTTCAAGGTGCCACCAGCGATCATCTCGGTGGCCGCCGTCGCGGTGGCGCTCGGTGCCATGTTCGGCGCGCTCGACATCTCCACGGTGGCCTTCGCCAAAGAGTTAGGTCACGAGTCGTGGGCTGGCCTCGTCATCGGCGTGATCTCCTCCGGCTCGTTCTTGGGCGGGCTCGCGTACGGCGCACGACGTTGGCGCACCCCTCTGTGGAAGCGCCTGGTGATCGCGTCCGTGGCGCTTGCCGCAGGTTTCGTGGTGCTCGCCAACATGCCCAACCTGTGGCTCTACACCGCATTTGGCTTCATCGCCGGCATGGCAATCGCTCCATTGATCACCAGTCAGGACTCGGTCGCCCAGCGCGTCGTCAAGCAGAGCCAACTCACGGAGGGCATGGCGTGGCTACGCATCGGCCTGGGCGCTGGTGTGGCGCTCGGCAGTTGGCTGAGCGGTCGCTTCATCGACCAATCAGGGCACGGGGCCGGGCTGCAGGTGATGGCGTGGTCCGCCGTGGTGATCGCGATCTTGGCGATTGCAGGGTCTCCATGGGTGCGCCGCGACACGGAGGCCGCCGACCGACGCCGTGGCGTCGAGCGCGAGCCAGGCGACACCCTGCCGCCAGCGGAGGCCCACGGCGAGCAGCCGCCGATTCCGCCGATTGTCTGAGCAACCCCGCGATACTGTGGCGAGCATGAGTCCCCGCATTGCACTTGTCACTACCCGAGACCTGCCCACGATCGACACGGACGACGCCCTGCTTTCGGCACGCTTGCCCGGCTCCGAGGTGGTCGCATGGGAAGACGAGACGGTGGCATGGGGGGACTTCGACGCGGTGATTCTGCGCTCCACGTGGAACTACACGGAGCGCCTCGAGGAGTTTCTCGCGTGGGCCGAGCGCGTCGACTCCGTGACGCGCCTGTTCAACCCGTTGAGCGTCGTCAAGTGGAACACCAACAAGCGATACCTGGCCGGACTGCAGCAGGCGGGCATCCCCGTCGTGCCCACCACCTACATCGCCGCTGGCGAGGAGGTGCCGGAGCAGGCGCTCGCTGGCCACATCGTCGTCAAACCGACCGTCGGTGCCGGGTCGAGCGGTGCCGCCCTCATTCGAGACGATGCCGATTCCGCCTTGGCGCACGTGCTGTCGCTCCACGCGCAGGGCCACGTCGCGATGATCCAGCCCTACCTTTCGCACGTGGACACCCACGGCGAGACCGCGCTCATCTATGTGGCGGGAGGCTTCTCTCACGCGGCGCGCAAGGCCGCCATTTTGTCGCGCAACCTCGAGTGGAGCACGGGCTTGTACGCCGACGAGAAGATCGTCCCAGCGACGGCCACCGCCGCCGAGCGGGAGCTTGGCGATCGCATCGTCGCCATGCTTCCCGAGCTCGCGCCGGGCGGCGAAGACGTGGCCTACGCGCGCGTGGATCTGCTGCCTACCGATCACGGACCCGTAGTGCTAGAACTGGAACTGACCGAGCCCTCACTGTTCCTTGGCGTCGACGTCGACGCGCCAGCAAGGGTTGCCGCGGCGTTCGCATCGCTAGCGGGCCATGAGGAACACGATGCGCCAACAGGAGGCCAATAACATGACGCAGCAGGATCCCTGGGCGACGCCGCCCAACAACCAGTCAAACGGATCGACGCCGCCCCCTCCTCCCGCGACTGCAGTTCCGCCGCCGCCCGAGTACGCCCAGGTTCCCCCGGCGTACTACAGCGCCCCTTCGAACACCAAGAACGACTGGATGGGCATCACCGCATTGATCCTGTCGCTCGCCACGTTCATTACGGGAATCACGTGGATAGGTGGCATCATCCTGGGTCACATGGGCATGGCCGCTGCGAAGCGTGGCGAAGCGAGCAACCGCGGCGTCGCGATGGCGGGAGCCGTGATCGGGTGGGTGTTCGCGGGCCTAGCGGTTCTCGGCATCTTGGGCTTTGTGCTCTTTGTCATGGCGGTGGAGTCCTCGTCCAGTTGACACGGTCCCCGCACTGTGCGTCGTCCCGGGTGGCTTGAGGCTTGACTCGTCCCGCTGCCGGGGCCACTCTGAGGTCACACGCTCCGGCTGTTCAAGGAAGAAGGGACGGTGGAATGCGGCGCGAGTTCGCACTCCCCGAGGAGCGCCCTCAGATCGTCATGACGGAGGAGGTCAGCGCTCCCATTGACAAGGCTTGGACCGTCCGGTTCGAGGCGCTCTACGTCGCGCAGTGGTGGCGGCCGATCGGCTATGTCAATCCGATTGTCGATATCGACTTGGTCCCCGGCGGTCGGTGGCGCATCTCGCAGCGCGATCCGCAGGGCAACGAGTTCGCTTTCTACGGATCCTTTGAGACCGTCGAGGAACCCCTCATCGCGGTGCAATCGTTCAGGTCGGAGCTGTTCCCTGACGTTGACTCCACGCTTACCACGGAGTTCACCGCGCGCGCTCGCGGAACCACCATCGTGACGACGCACGAGTTCACCGATATGTCGTGGCGGCGCGGCTACCTGCGGCTGGGAGGGCTCGAGCGCATGTCGGAGTCGTCCCACCACTACGGACTGCTGCTGTCGCAACTGAGGCCTCGCCCGCCAGCCTGACGCCGACACGCAGGCGGACACAGTGAGTCTTGTCGTCCCACCCCTCGCGCAAATCGCAGCCATGTCGTAGAATTGTTGTTGCACTCAACAAACCCGTGCGGCATAGCTCACCCCACAAGGGCACAGCCCCGTACCTCACGCCGACGCCCCAACCCCGCGCGTCGACGAAAGGACAACAGCACACATGCACAACGTCGAACCCGCGCCCAACACCCGCGAGATCGAGATTGCTCGCCGCTCCGACAAGGTCGAGGCCCCACAGCAGTACTCCAATTGGCGCGACTACGCCTTCTCCGAGGTTCCGGAAGAAGACGGCGGCACTCAGCGCTAGCCAGCCGCGGCTCCCTGGGCCGCGTGCCAGACTGAGGCCATGGCCCAGCCCAATCCCCTTGAACAAGTTCCCCTTGAGCGCTTGCGCGAACGCACCAGCATCAAGTGGCACCGGTATGACCCCGACGTCCTGCCCCTGTGGGTTGCCGAAATGGACGTCGACCTCGCACCGCCCATCGCGGGCGCCCTTGAGCGTGCCGTTCGCACCGGCGACACCGGTTATCCCGGCTCGACGCCGTTTGTCGAGGCGTTCACCGAGTTCGCCGCGGCACGCTGGCAATGGCCGACGCTTGACGCGGCGCTCGTTCGGCCCGTCGCCGGGGTGATTCCCGGGTACACAGACGCGCTGCTCCTGGCCGCGGGGCACGGCGGCTACGTGGTCATCACCTCCCCCGTCTACCCGCCCTTCTACTCCTACCTGCGTGAGGCAGGCCTCACCGTAGTCGAGGCTGTCCTCACCGATGAGATGCGACTCGACCCTGACACCCTGGAGGCAACGCTGGCGCAGGCGCGGCGTGACACCTCCGCGGGCGTCGCAGTGCTGCTGTGCAACCCGCACAACCCCGGCGGTACGGTGCACACTCGCGACGAACTCGAGCAACTCGCGACCATCGCGCACGGGCACGGCGCCACCGTGGTCTCGGATGAGATCCACGCGCCGCTGGTATACGCGCCAGCCGAGTTCATTCCCTATCTGGCGGTTGACGGCTCCGGCATCGCCCTGCATTCAGCGTCCAAGGCGTGGAACCTGGCGGCCATGCCTGGCGCGCTCATGGTGTTCGGCCATGAGGCGGCCGACGCTCACCGCACCTTTGCCGCTGGCGCCCACCACTGGCCGGGGCACTTCGCCGTCATTGCGCAGACCGCCGCCTACTCCGAAGGCGGGCCGTGGCTGGAGGCGGTGCTCAAAGGGCTCGACTCCAACCGGCACCTGTTGGGCTCGCTGCTCGCTGAGCACCTGCCGGCCGTGGGGTACCGCGTACCTGAGGCCACGTACCTGGCCTGGCTCGACTGCACAGCACTGGGACTGGACGGCGACCCCGCAGCCGTGTTCCTCAAGCGCGGCCGGGTGGCGCTGAACTCTGGCCCCACCTTCGGCACGGGCGGAGCTGGCCACGCGCGCCTCAACTTTGCGACCAGTGGCGCCATCCTTGAGGAGGCCGTGCGGCGCATGGCCGCAGCGCTCTAGCGGCGCCGCCCTACGCGGGCTCTTGCGGCCCTCACACCCCATGGGACACTGGTCCTATGCGACGGTCCGAGCGCCTACTCCGCGCCGCCGCTGTGGCATGCCTGTCCACTGGCGTGGCGCTCGCGATGCACGTCGCCGGCGGGGGGATCCTCCCTGCGGCGCCCGGAATCGTGGTGCCTCTTGTGCTTGCCTTCGCGGTGAGCATCCAGCTCGCTGCAGCGGCAATGTCACGGTGGCGACTCGGGTCCGCCGTCGTCGTGTCGCAGGCCCTCTTCCACTCCCTGTTCGCGCTCGGCTCCGGCCCCAGCGTTGTCGCGACCGGCACTGGCGCGCACGGCTCCCACCAACCCACCGCCCTCACACTTGACTCCGCCGGGGCCGGGGCCACACACGGGCACTTCACGCCGTCCATGCTCGCCGCGCACGCGGGCGCAGCCATCGCCACCTACGCACTGTTGCGCCGCGCCGACGTCTTGGTGTCACTCATTCGTCGGGCCGCCCACGCGCTCACCACTCGACTCACCCTCACCCCTCGCCGCCTTGCGGCACGCCCCCGGATCGTCGTTCGCTCTGGCCGAATCCCCGTTGCCCTCCGCATTGCCCGCTCACCGCACGGACTTCGCGGACCCCCTCTTCACCTCGCCTGACACCGCTTCTCGCGCAACCGCGCACCCCTTCAGACGAGAGAGAGACACTCATGCTTGCCCTGTCCCGTGCTGCCCTCGTGGCGGCAATTGCACTGACCCTTGCCGCGTGTTCCGGCGGCTCTACAGGCGACGACGCCTCGTCGCTCACACTCACCGACACGTGGGCGAAGGCCGCTGACGAAGGCATGACTGCGGCGTTCGGCACGGTCGAGAACGCGGCCGACCGCGACATCACCATCACCGCGGCGCGCTCGGACGCGGCCTCCGCAGTAGAGCTGCACGAAGTGGTCGACGACGTCATGCGGCAAGTCGATGGCGGCTTCACCGTCCCCGCCGGCGGCTCCCTCGCGCTCGAACCCGGCGGCCTGCATCTCATGTTCATGGGGATCCCCCAGCCGATCGCACCGGGGGACGAGGTCACCGTCACGCTGACGCTGTCCGACGGCTCCGAACTGGACTTCACGGCGGTGGCGAAGGACTTCGCTGGCGCGAACGAGGACTACGACGGCGGCATGAACATGGAGACGGGTTCCGCCGCCGCCTCCGCCGAGGCCGAGGCGTGACTCCAGCCGACAACGCGCCCTCTCGGCGCCGGTTCCTCGCCGCGGGTGCCGCAGCGGGGGCTGGCGCCTTGGTCGGCACCGCCGCGGGCGTGGGAGCGGAACGCGCTGGCGCCATCCCTGGTGCTCCGGACCGCCCGGACGACGCCGGGGTCAACGGCCAACGCGTCGTCCCGTTCTACGGTCCTCACCAAGCGGCGGTCACCGCGAGGCCCGGGGCCTTTGCCTCTTTCGTTGCCCTCGACCTGCTCAGGGGGATCGGGCGCGACCGCCTCGCCGCCTGGATGCGCCTCATCACGGATGACGCGGCGCGGCTCACCCAGGGTCGCGCGGCCCTCGCGGATGTCGAGCCGGAGCTGGCCGCGACCCCTGCGGGCCTTACCGTGACGGTGGGCTTTGGGCGGGGCTTCGTGGAGCGCGCGCGCGGCGAGCGGCCCGCGTGGCTCCAGCCGCTGCCGCCCTTCTCGATTGACAAGCTCGAGGACCGTTGGTCGGGCGGCGATGTGCTGTTCATCGTGTCGTCGGACGAACCCAGCACGGTGGCCCACGCCCTGCGCATGCTGCTCAAGGACTCGCGCGCGTTCGCGTCCGTGCGGTGGCGGCAGGACGGCTTTCGCCGCGCCTACGGCTCGGATCCGTCAGGGCGCACCATGCGCAATCTGTTTGGGCAGGTGGACGGTTCGGCCAACCTTCGCCCTGGCACGCCCGACTTCGATGCCGCGGTGTTGGCGGGTGACGACGCGCCCGCGTGGTTGCGGGGCGGCACCAGCTTTGTGTTGCGCCGCATCGCCATGGACCTCGACGGATGGGACGAGGTGGATCGCGTGGGTCGCGAGAACGCGGTGGGCCGCAGGCTCGACACAGGTGCCCCGCTGACGGGAGGCCGAGAGCGCGACCCCGTGGACCTCGATGCCAAGGGCCCGGGCGGGCTGCCCGTGATCTCCTCGGTCGCTCACGCCCGCCGTGCACGCGTCGAGGATCCCAGTCTGCGCATCGTCCGCCTCGCCTACAACTATGAGGAGCCGGCGCCCGCTGCGTCGGAGGCTCTGAGTTCAACGGGGCTGTTGTTCGGTGCGTGGCAGGCCGACGTCGACCGCCAGTATGTGCCGATTCAACGAGCGCTCGACGAGGCCGATCTGCTCAACGTGTGGACCACGCCGATCGGTTCTGCGGTGTTCGCCATTCCGCCAGGCTGCCGCGAGGGCGGCTACCTTGGCGAGTCCTCGCTAGGCGTCTGAGGGACGATCCCACACGATGGTGTAGCGCCACAGCAGGCGCGACTTGTACTCCGCGCCCGGCAACACGCGCATGGCGGCTTGCTGCACCTCCCGGTAGGTGTGCGGAGGTGGCCACACCGTCGGCGAGCCGTGCTGCCACGAACCCTTCACGAGCGCGAAGGCCTTGTCGGCAATCGAGGCACCCATCTCGCGGTACAGGTCCCGCCAGGTGGCACGCGCGGCGCCCACCACGCACAAGCGCCCGCCTGGAGCCACCCACGACTTGAGGCGTTCCAGGCCAGCGTCGATGTCCATGTGGTGCAGCAGCGCGCCCGAGTAGACCACGTCGGCCGCCTCCAGGTCGGTCGCGAAGATGTCGCCCACCACGTAGGTGATGCCTTCAGACTCCTGCGCGCGAGCACGCTCGATGCTCGGCTCGTCGGCGTCGATACCCGTCACCGTCAGCCCGGCCCGAGCAAGCGTCCTGGCGGCAAGGCCCTCGCCACACCCAGCGTCTATCGCGGTGCGGGCATGCTCTGGAAGGTCGGCGAGCAGTTGCTGCTGGTAGCGGATCGTGTGGTTGAAGCGGCGGTGGTCGGGGACGGAAGACGGTGCTGAAGACATGCCACCAGTGTGCCCGCCTCCAGCGTTACCGCGCGCCCCGCCGCGCACACGAGAGCCGCAGACCCTACTGTGGGGTAAGTGAGCAACGTGGCCACACCTCCCGCTGAGGTGCACATCGACGAACCCTTGGTGCGCGCGCTACTGAAGAGCCAGCACCCCGATCTCGCCGACCTTCCCTTCGGTTCTCACCACGAGGGATGGGACAACGTCACCATCCGCCTCGGAGACGAACTTGCCGTCCGCCTCCCACGGCGACGCCTTGGGGCGGCGCTGACAGCGACCGAGCTTGACTGGATTCCCAGCGTCGGCGCTGCGTGGACCTTCCCCTCGCCGCGAGCGCTGCGCGTGGGGGAGCCCAATGAGCGCTACCCGTGGCGGTGGTCGGTGGTCCCCTGGCTCGAAGGCACTCCCGCCTACGAGGCGCCGCTCAACGCCGACGGTGCACGCGACTTGGGAGCGGCGCTCGCTCAGGTGCACCAACCCGCCCCAGCCGACGCGCCCATCAACCCGTTCCGATCCCGACCGTTGCGCGAACGGGCCGAACGGCTCGACCTGCGACTCGAAGCACTCGCCACGGACCACGGAGACTCCGTGCGTGCGGACACGGCACGAGGGATCTTCCAGGCAGGCGCCAACCAGCCGCCCGTGACGCTCACGTGGACGCACCTCGATATCCATGGCGCCAACGTGCTGACGCGGGGCGGCCGCCTCGCGGGCCTGCTGGATTGGGGAGACGCCGCGGCGGGTGATCCAGCGACCGACCTGGGCGAGGCGCTCGTTCTGGTCGGGCGCGAGAACTTCCGGGCGCTCGCCCAGGCTTACGCCGCCGCTGGCGGTGCCGCGGCGACGGATGGTTCCATGTCTGAGTCGGCCACTGCCAGGACTGAAGCGGAGGCCGTCGCCTACGCCGCGCTGCTCGCCGGAATCGAGGAGGGTGACTACGCGCGTGCCGGCTGGGCTGCACTCGTGGAGCTGGGCGTCGCCGACGCCGCAATCGTTCCTTCCTAGGCGCCGCAAGGGCTAGGAGGACGCCCCCGACACTGCGGCGACCGTGGTGGTCTCGACCTCCTGACCATCGCTCACGGTCGCGGAGCGGATCGGCATCCCTGGATGGTCGCGGCTGAACCAGAAGACCAGCGTGACCTCGCCGCTTGCGACGTCATACCGCGCGCACTCGAGACGCCCCAAGGGTGTCTCAATCGTCTCGCGCGTCACGGTGGTGACGTCGCCTGGGTACACCATGTTGTCTCGCAGATCGTCCCAACTCGACCAGGCCTCCATCGCGGTCCCCGTTGGCTCGCCATCCGCACCAAGTGGCGTGACGCCGATTGACACCCCCGACTCGTCGGGGTTGAAGTACGAGGTACGCCGCCGGTCGACCACCTCGCCGTCACGCTCGGTGACGATGTCGAGCGTGTGGCCGTGGGGGCAGGCCGCGCGGATCTGAGCGGACGTGAAAGGCGGGGCAGCCATGATCATCACCCCACGCTACCCGGCGCGGCGACCGCGTGGGTGGCAATGCCGGGCGTCACAGCCCGAGCACTTTCATGTAGGGCTCCAGGATCTCCCAGTTCTCTTCGTCGGAGCGATCGTCTCGCCAGATCTCGTCGTACTGCGCGCGTTGCTCGTCCGTGAGCTTCGCCCACACATCGAGCAGCCGCTGCACATCCGCATGCCAGTAGCCGACGATGCGCAACGCACTCGCTGGCAGGCCGGGCTTCCGACGCAGCCGGGTGCGCGTCTGGCGAGACACGGAAGACTCACAGGCGACCCACGCGTACACGCCCGGCGCGGACGAGTCGTCCTGGCTCCGCGAGGTCTGGGCCATCACGGCCTCCGCCTCGCGGGCGGCCGACTCGACGATGGTGCTCGCAGTCATGCCGTTTCCGCCCACGCGCCACTCAATCGACGCGTCGGCCGCCGTGGGGAGCGAGCGAGCGTCGTCGAGCGATCCCAACTCGATCACCACACGGAAGCTCTCGGCGCCGTCGGCCTCCGCGAGAATGCGCGCGATCGCTGGAAGCGCGGTGGCGTCGCCGATGAGCACCCTGGGAATGTGCGCCGCCGGAGCGGAGTAGTACGCCTTGGGCTCGCTCACCCTGACGGTGTCGCCCACTGCTACTGACTCGCCCCACGCCGACCCTGGTCCGTGACCGTGAATGGCCACCTCGACCTCGAATCCTCCCGGAATCACACGGGACACCGTGTAGTGCCTAGACGTGTGGCCGTCTGCGTCGGGAGTCTGCGCGCCAACCTCGAGGTGCACAAACTCGTCCGGCACATTGAGGGACGACCACGCGCCGCCGTCACGCACCCGGAGCCCCACCCGCACAAAACCGGGCGTGACGCGTTCACGGGATGTGACGACGGCGTCGATCGTCGCTTCCATGGCTTAGGCAGCCTCCTCGAATGCGGGCACCTCGGTGGCCGGGTCGCCGTCGAGCGCGGCGTCCAACTTGGGGGTCAGCTGCTCCACCACGTAGGCCTGAGACAACGGGCTGGCAAAGGAGAACGCACCCTCGAACACGCCCTCGGTGGACCAGATGTGTCCGCCGTTGACGGTGATGCCCAACGAGTCGTATGCGGGCATCGCCTCGATCTGCGCGCGGGTGTCCGGCGACAGGGCCGCCAACCAGATCACGGTGTCGAGGTCGAGGATGTCGAGCCGCTCTGGGCTGACCGTCAGGTAGAAGTCGGTGGCCACATCGCCGTGCTGGTCGACGACAGTGGGGTCAAGTCCCAAGCGTCCGAGCAGCGCCGGGCGCGGGTCGTGGGAGTAGTACGCCCCCGGCTGGCCTTCGAACAGGAAGCCAACGGCGGCAGTCTTTCCCTCCCAGTCGGGGTGGGCCTCGCGAGTGGCCGCAAACAGTTCTTCGTTGGCGGCAATGATCTCTTCGCCCTGCTCGGACTTGCCCACGGCGGCCGCGATCAGGCGGGTCTCCTCGTCGAAAGGCATGCCGTAGTCCGCGTAATCGCCCGACTGCGCCACGACGGGTGCGATCTGGCTCAGCAGGTCGTACTCCTCCTGCGTGATGCCAGACCAGGTCGCGATGATGAGGTCGGGGGTGAAGCCCGCCACCTGCTCGATGTTGAGCTCGGCGTTGGAGAGCACCTCTGGCTCGGCACCAACGGCCTGGCGAGCCTCGTCCGCCCACGGCCACGTCGCATAGTCGTAGCCGCCGTACCACTCGCGCACCGCGACGGGGGCGATGCCAAGTGCGTACAACCAGTCTTGCTCGTGATAGCCCACGGTGACGATGCGTTCCGGCTGCGACTCGATGGTGGTCTCGCCAAACTTGTGCTCGAACGTGACGGGGAACGCGTCTGCCACAGGCGTCTGGGAATCGGTGGCGGTTGGCGCGTCAGACGCCTCTGGCGAGCCAGACGACGAGCACGCGGCTAGCGTGAGGGCCGCGACGGCCAACAGCGCCACGCCTGCTCGGCGGGGGAGGGTGGGGTTCTTCATGGTGTCCTTTCGGGGTGGGTGAATGCGTCGGGAGACGCTTCTGGTGCGCGCAGCGCCGTGAAGGGTGCGCGTGAGGGGAGGACGAGTGGGGTTCCGGTGACGGGGTCAGGAACCACGGTGACGGGTAGACCAAAGGCGGCGGAGACCCGCTGCGCCGTGAGCACCTCGTGGGGTGTGCCGCGCGCGAGCACCAGGCCGGCTGACATCAGCACCACGTGGTCGGCGTAGCGAGCCGCCTGGCCCAAGTCGTGCAGCACGGTCACCACGGTGCGGCCCTCGGCCGCGAGCGCGTGCAGCAGGTCCATCACTTCGTATTGGTGGGCGATGTCGAGGTAGGTGGTCGGCTCGTCCAGCAGCAGAATCTCGGTATCCTGCGCCAAGGCCAAGGCGATCCACGCTCGCTGACGCTGGCCGCCAGACAGCGAGTCGACTGCTCGCTCCGCAAGCCCCGTCAGGCCCGTTGCCGTGAGCGCGTCCTGCACGGCGTCGGCGTCGGCGCGAGACCACGGCGTGAAGGCGCCGAGGTACGGGGTGCGTCCGCGCGCCACGAGGTCCCTCACCGTGATTCCTGCGGGAGCGATCGGCGCCTGCGGCAACAGGCCCAACTCCCGCGCCACCTCCTTGGTGTGCCGTCGATGGATGTCCTGCCCGTCGAGAGTCACCGCGCCAGAGAGTGGCTTGTGAAGTCGCGCGAGGGCTCTCAAGAGCGTCGACTTGCCGCAGCCGTTGGGGCCGATGATGGCGGTAAGCGACGCCGGGGCGACGGGCACGGTGACCTCGTGGACGACGCGGGCGGCGCCGTACGCCAGGGACAGGTCGGTGGCCTCGAGGCGGTGCTCGCGTGGCTGTTCGTGGTGGTTGGTCATGAGCGAAGTCCCCTCGCGCGATGAAGCAGGTACAGGAGGTACGGGGCGCCGATCGCGGCGGTGAAGAGGCCGATCGGCACCTGGGTGGGAGAGAAGAGTTCCCGCGCCAAGAGGTCGGCGACGGCCGTGAGTGCGGCGCCAGCAACGATGGAGGGAACGAGAGCAATTCCCTCCGTGCGCACCAGGCGACGCGCGATCGCGGGCGCCACGAGCGCCACAAAGCCGATGGGGCCGGTGAGCGCGGCGGCGAGGCCCGCCGCGAGCGCGCCGAGGGCTATGGCCGCGAGCCGCAACCGCACGGGCCGCACGCCTAGCCCGGACGCGAGGTCGTCGCCCATCTCGAGCACGCGCAGCCTTCGCTCAAGCCACAGGGCCAAGGGGATGGTGACCGCGACTGCGGCTGCCGCGATGGCCACGTGCTCCCACACGCGGGCGTTGGTCGAGCCGATCGTCCACAGGTACGCCTGCGGGGCGAGGTGCTCTGGGATCGCGGTCAGCAGGTAGGTGGTGATCGACGACGCCACAAAGCCGATGCCGATACCCGCCACAATGAGTCGCATCGGCTGGATTCCGCGGGACCACCCCACGCCCACGATGAGCGCCGACGTCAGCAATGCTCCCGCGACTGCCGCCGGGGCGAGGGCGAGTGACGAGGTGTTGCCGAAGGCCCAGATGGAGGCCACTGCGGCCGCCGCCGCGCCCTGCGTGACGCCGAGGATGTCGGGCGACGCGAGCGGGTTGCGGGCCACCGACTGGAGCAACACACCCGAACACGCCAGCAAGGCCCCGACGAGCGTGGCCGTGTAGGTGCGAGGTGCGCGCAGTTGGCCAACGATGAAGTCGGCGGGGGTATTGGTGGTGAAGCCCGCAGCAGACTGCAGGGAGTCCGACCACGGCATCGCCGTCTGTCCGTAGGTGATCGCCAACGTCACTGCGGCGAGCATGATGGTGGCAAGCAGCAGAGCTACCCACGTGGGTCTGGTCAGAGTCATGGCGCCACCGCCCTCATCCGGCGCGCGAGAGCGGCCAGCAGGACTCCACCAAGCAGGGCGGTCGTGACGCCCACTGAGATCTCGCCTGGGCGTGCCACGATGCGGCCCACCACGTCGCACAGCAGCACGACGGCCGCGCCCAACGGGATCGACAGGACGAGTAGCCAGCCGATGCGCGGACCCACAAGCGCACGCACCAGGTGCGGCACGGCGAGCCCCACAAAGGCGATGGGGCCCGCGAGCGATGTCGCCAGCCCAGCGAGCACGATGACAGTGACGAGCACGTGCGCGCGTGTGAGACCCGCCCGCGTACCAAGCGAGGCCGCAGCGTCGTCCCCCAGCGCGATGGCGCTGAGCGGTCGCACGGCAAGCAGCGCCAGCGCGATCGCGATGGCCACGAATGCCACCAGAGGCCAGACCGGGACGCCCGCGCGGCCGGTAAGCGACCCGGCCAGCCAGAACCGCAGCTGGTTGAGAGCGAAGGGTTGCGCCACCACGATGGCCGACGTGACCGCCGTCAGCAGTGCGGTGACCGCCGCACCCGCGAGCACTAGGCGAGCGGGCGCGGCCGCGCCTGCGCCCGTGGCGCCGACACCGTAAGCCACAAGGCCAGCACCGGCGGCCCCGACGAAGGCGAGCAGGACCTGGGGGGCGAAGGACGCGATGCCGCCCACGACGGTGCCGAGCACGATCGCGAGCGCCGCGCCCGCGTTGAGTCCCAGCAGGCCAGGGTCAGCGAGAGGGTTGCGGGTCAACGATTGCGTGAGCGCGCCCGCGACGGCGAGCGCTGCTCCCGCCGCCACACCAATCACTGTGCGATCCACCCGCAGCTCACGCACAATCTGGTGACTCGGGTTGACGGCGTCGTAGTCGACAAAGGCGGCCCAAACGTCGTGCGCTGGAATCTGCTGCGCGCCCACCGCCAGGGACGCCACCACCGCGACGAGCGCGAGGGCAATGGCCGCGAGCGCGGCGAAGGCAAGGCGAGGCACTGTGACTCCGAGTTGTGGGGCGCCGCGACGGCGACGACGGCAAGTAAGGCGAACCTAACTCACGACCTCCCTTTTACGCAACATGCTCGTTGCGTAAATACCTTGTGCAGCGCTTCAAGGGTGGGTCGCCAACCGGCGGGGTCCCCCATGGGGAATAGCGCCGAGTGACCAAGCGCTGATCTGTACGCACTCGTACACTTATCGAATTGGAGCTTCCCATGAGACTCATGCATCGCCTCTTCGCCGAAACGGTCGGCGTTCTGACGATCGCCGCCATCGGCATCGCCATCGCGCAGGCCGTGAGCCACGGTTCACCCGCCCCACTCATCGCCGCAGCACCCTGGATCGCCGCATCGGCGCTCATCTTCGGCCCGACTCTCGTACCTGACCGCCTTGTCGCACGCACCCAGCGCCATCCCTGGCCCTGGTATGCGGCGGCGTTGGGGAGCTTGGTGCTCGGGTTCGTGGTTCATTGGCGAGCGGGAATCCTCGCCACCGTTGGATTCGTTGCGATGCTCGCCTACACGCTCTGGTTCTCGCGCCAGCATCGTCCGTCCTCCACCGTTGCGGTGGGAGATGCGCTGCCCGATTTCCCGCTCCTGACCGTAGACGGAGCCGCCGTCACCTCCGCGGTGTTGACGCATCACCCTCACGTCATCCTGTTCTACCGAGGCAACTGGTGCCCGTTCTGCATGGCTCAGGTACGGGGCGTGGCCGCTCAGTACAGGGAGTTGGAGCAGCGCGGAGTGCGCGTCGCCCTCATCAGCCCGCAGCGCGCTCAGGACTCGGAGGACCTCTCCCGGCGCTTCGACGCGCCGATGGACTTCTACGTGGATGCGCAAGGCTCTGCAGCGAAGGCGCTGGACATCGTTCAGGCTGGCGGCGTGCCAGTGACCTTCGGCGCTGGCACAAACGGGGATACGGTGGTGCCCACCATCATCATCACCAGGGCCGACGGCACGGTTGCGTGGTTGCACCACGCGGACGACCACCGCATTCGGCCAGAACCGTCCACCTTCTTGGAGGTCATCGACCGTGAAGGGATCGGCGTCGCGCGGCCAACCGCGTAGGGAAGCGATTGCCCAGGCCGCGCTTCAGGTGTTCCTGGAGCGCGGCTTCGGCGCATCCGTCGACGATGTTGCTCATGTCGCAGGCGCATCCAAGCAGACGATCTACAAGTTCTTCGGCGGACGGGAAGGGCTCATTCGTGCGGCGATGCGCAGCGAGCTGGAGGCGGTCATCGGCCCGATGCGCCTTGCGGCAGAGTTTGACGGCTCCCCTCAGGAGCGTCTCGAGCGATTCGCGCAGGCCTACCAGGACACACTTTTCGCGGACAACTGCCTCGCCATGTACCGCTTCGTCATCGGTGCCACCCGCGAGCATCCCTCGCTGAGTGCCGCCTTCAACGAGACAGTGGTGGACTACATCACGGGGCTCGTGGGGCCCGCTGTTGCCGAAGCGACCGGCACCACTCCTTCGAGAGCCCGGGAGCTCACGGAGATGTACCTTGGGATCCTCCAAGGTGCGGAGCTCAACCGAGCGCTCGCTGGGCTCCCCGTTCATGCTGGCCGCCTCGCGGCGCTCCGCGCGGATGCCGTGCGCGCCGTTGTCGCCTCGACCTCACGCATGGCTAGCGCCCCGTGACGGGGCCTTGCGCAAACTTCGGCTAGCGGATTATCCCCTGAAAGGACCATACTTCTGCCATGAGAACGCAAAGGCTTTCCCTGATCACCCTTCCGGTCGACGACCTGGGCGCGGCGATCGACTTCTATCAACGGGCCATGGGCTGGGATGCCAGGATGCGCTTTGGTGACGACATCGCCTTTGTGCAGATGAACGGCTTCGTCGCGGCCCTATGGTCCCGCGCCGCGTGGGAGGCGGAGGGCCTCGACTTCGCGCCGCCAGGGTATACCTCCTTCGCCATCAACTTCTCCCGCCCACCGGAGGTGGATGAGGTTGCCGCCCAATGGGCCGACGCGGGCGGAGAGATCGCCAAGGCGCCAGGCGCCGTGTACTGGGGCGGCTACTCGGGGTACGTGCGCGATCCGTGGGGGAACCTCATCGAGTTGGCCGTGAACGACGCGCTGTTCATCACGGAGGAGGGTCACACGGAGCTGCGCCCCAACTGACCCGCCGTCCCAGGCCCCGCGCCGCGTGACCCCAAGGCCCCTTCATGGGACAGTTGAGCCATGGAGATCTTTGAGACCCCACTGCCGGGCATTGGCGTGCGCTACGAGTTCACCTCCGAGCTGGGCGACCACGTGGGAGTCGTGATACGTCGCGACGGGAAGCGCGACGTCGCGCTCTACGACCGGCAGGATCCCGACTCGTGTCGGGGCACCATGGAACTCACCCAGTCAGACGCTGGCAAATTGGCCGAGTTGCTCGGCGGCACGAACATCACCGCCAGGCTCGACTCGCTGAGACACATGGTGGAGGGACTCGCGATCGACTGGGTCACCATGCCCGACAGTGGCGGCTTGACAGGCAAGACGATCGGTAGCGGTCACATACGGACCGCCACCTCCGCCTCCGTGGTGGCAGTGATCAGGGGAGACGAGGGTATCCCCGGGCCTGGGCCCGACTTCACGCTCGAGCCGCGCGACACGGTGTTGGTCATGGGCGGCGACGACGCCGTGGGAGAAGCTCGCGCCATCCTGATCGGCTGAGCAATGCTCACCCTGTCAGGCGTGCACCTCGCGGTCGATGCCGCCGAGCCGCAACACGCCTCTGTCGTGTTGATCGAGCTGGGCATCGTGCTGCTCGTCCTTGCGGGACTGGGGCGACTGGCCGCGCGCATCGGTCTTCCGTCGGTCCCGTTGTACCTGCTGGCCGGTCTGGTCATGGGAGAGGGCAGCTTCTTTCGCGTCGACGCTGGCGAGGAGTTTCTGGCGATCGGCGCCCAAATCGGCGTGGTTCTCCTGCTCCTCCTCTTGGGCCTTGAGTACTCGCCAGCTGACCTCAAACAGGGGCTGAAGACCTCCTGGCTGGCCGGGATAGTGGACGGCCTCGCCAACGCCATCCCCGGCTTCGCCATGGGGCTCATTCTTGGCTGGTCCCCGGAGGCGTCGCTGTTGCTTGGGGGCGTGACGTACATCTCGTCCTCCGGAATCATCGCGCGTCTACTCGACGACTTCGACCGCTACGCGAACCGTGAGACCCCCGTGATCCTCAGCCTGCTGGTGATGGAGGACATCGTCATGGCGGTGTTCCTGCCGATCGTGGCCGTGATTCTGGTCGGCTCGAGTGTGGTGCAGGGAGCCGTGACCGCGGCCATCGCGATCAGTTTGGTCGCCATCGCGTTCTTCGTGTCGCTGCGGTTTTCGACCCACGTATCGAAGGCTGTTCACTCCCGATCGCGCGAACTGCTGCTGCTGTCGGTGTTGGGGCTGTCCTTCCTGGTGGCGGGCCTCGCCGAAGCGGCCCAGATCTCCGCCGCAGTGGGAGCGTTCCTCTTGGGACTCACCCTTTCCGGCCAAGTCGCCGACGAGGTGCGGACACTCCTTCCACCGTTGCGAGACGTCTTTGGCGGGATTTTCTTCGTGTTCTTCGGACTCACCATCGACCCGCGGGACCTGCTCCCGGTCCTGATACCTGCGCTGATCCTGGCGGTCATCACGGCCATCACCAAGATCGGGACAGGTGCGTGGGCCGCTGCGCGCGCCGGCATCGGCACCAAGGGCCGTTGGCGCACCGGCCTGTCGCTCATCGCGCGCGGTGAGTTCTCCATCGTCATCGCGGGGTTGGGAGTAGCGGCGGGCGTCGAAAGCAGCCTTGGTCCCCTCGCGGCCGCCTATGTGCTGATCCTCGCTGTGGTCGGCTCGGTGCTCATGCGTCTCGCGGACCACATTCGGCCACCGCGCATCATCGGCAGGCGACACCCCCCGGTCGGACCGACGACGCCACGCCCGACGCCCGGCGCGTACTAGGCCTGGGCGGCCCGTGCCAGAGCGCGTGCTCGGGTGTGCAAGAATTGCTCGTCGCCTGGCGCGGCCCGCGTGAGCGTGGCCCCAGGACGATGCGCCGGTCACATCGCGCGGGTGGTGTGACGCTCGCGCCCACGGGCGCACTCATGGTGTTCTTCGGAGACGTGTGATGTTTGCGCGCTATCGCGAAATTCTGGCGCTGCCGGGCGCGGCGGCCTTCTTCTGGTGGGGCCTCCTCGCCCGCATGCAGATGGGCTTGACTGGGCTGGCAACCTTCCTGCTCGTGCAGATCGAGTACGGCTCCTACGCGCTCGCTGGCGCGGTGCTGGCAGCAGTAGCAATCGGCAACGCCTTCTTGGCGCCCCAAGTCAGTCGGCTCATCGACGAGTTCGGGCAGTCGCGGGTGCTACGCATCGGGTTCGCGCTGTCGGTGTCGGCCCGCGTCGGCCTGGTCGTGGCAGCCCTAATGCATGCGCCCCTATGGGTATTGCTCACGGTGGCGCCCATGGTTTCCCTCAGCGGCAGCCAATCGACCCTGACCCGCGCCCGCTGGACGCACATCGTGCCGGACAAGCACAGCCTCAACACCGCGTTCTCGCTCGAGAGCTCGCTTGAGGAGGTGCTGTTCATTGCCGGACCGGCGCTCGCCACGGTGCTCGCCACCACCGTCGCGTCGTGGCTGCCCAGCGTCGTTGCGGCCGTCACCCTGCTCGTGGGCGGCTACGTGTTCTTGTCGTTGCGCTCAACGGAGCCGCCCGCCCGCAGGGCCGACGCGGGAACCGTCCCCCTGACCATGGCGCCCGTCATCGACGGTTCACTCCCTCGCGTCGGCCTGATCCCTGAAAGTGCCCGCGCCCGCAACCGGCCCCGCCGCTACCGCAACCCCTTGCGCGGTCACCTGCTCGTCACCACTCCCGCTCTCGTGATCACCACCATCGTGTTCGCCACCCAGGGCGCCCTCTTTGCGTCGGTGGATGCGTCCACGGTGGCACTCGCTGAGGAGATGGGTCACAAGTCGTGGTCGGGGCCCGTCCTTGCCGTCTTCGCCCTGGGTTCGCTGACGGGCGGGCTCCTCTATGGCTCGCGCATGTGGACGGGATCGCTCGCTTCCAGGCTGCTGTGGGGAGTGACAGGGAGTGGGATCGGCGCGACGACGTTTGCATTCGCCCCCACCCTGTTGGTGCTTGGCGCCCTCATGTTCGTGACGGGGCTCGTCATCGCACCCACCATGGCCGTCGGCGACGGCGTGGTGCATGCGCTCATACCGCGCTCACGGATGACGGAGGGCATGGCGTGGACCCGCGTGGGCCTCGACCTTGGGGTCGCGGCTGGAGCATGGGTCACGGGCGTGATGGTGGAGCGAGGTGGGGCTTCCCACGGCTTCGGCGTGACGAGCGCCGCAGGCCTGGCAGGCATCGTCATCATGGCCGCGTCGTGGCGCTACCTGCGCAGCAAGCGTGCCTACGACGAGACGGTGGTGCGGGAGAGTGCCGTCGCTAGCGTGGGCGGCCACCCCGCTGGAATGATGACCTCATGACACGCCCGTTCACGGTGCGCCCCGTCCGTGCGGACGATGCCGCGGCCATCACGACCATTTACAACGCCTACGTGCTTGACACGGTGGCGACGTTCGAACTCGACGCCATCGACGCACCGGAAATGGCTCGAAGAATCGCCAAGGTCCTGGGCGCGGGCCTGCCGTGGCTCGTCGTGGAGGATGCCGCAGTCGCGGCCGACGGCGGCGCGGACTCGGCCGTGCTGGGATACGCGTACGCCGGCCAGTTCAGAGACCGTGCGGCGTACGACCACACCCTCGAGGCCACCATCTACCTCCATCCCGATGCCCGGGGGAGGGGCCTCGGCACCGCGCTCTTTGCATCGCTGTTTGCTGCCGTTGAGGATCTCACCTCCGCGCAGAGCCGACACGCGCCTGTCCACGCGATCATCGGCTCGATCGCGCTTCCCAACAACGCGTCCGTCGCGCTTCACGAGCGCTTCGGCATGACCCAGGTGGCTCATCTGGTGGCCGTGGGGCGCAAGTTTGATCGGTGGGTCGACGTGGGCTATTGGCAACTCACCTACGACGCCTGAGCCCCTTCATCATCCGCGAACCGCGAGCGCCGACGCGTCAACAGCCTTGCCCCTTTTGTCACTTTCCATTGCGCTCCGTGCACGCTCACGCCAGGATAGGGATGTCGGTTCGGCATCGGGCGGACACCCTAACCCCCGCTTCAGGGGGACTTTGCACCGAAAGAGACCCCACATGAATACCGCCATTTTGAGGCGGCAGCGCGATGATGGCTTTTCCTTGGTCGAATTGATCACGGTGATCCTCATCATCGGGTTGCTCGCCGCTATAGCCATACCCCTGTACCTCGACCAGCAAAAAAAGGGTCGCGACGCAGCCGCGAAGTCTGACCTCAATGCTGTCGCGAAGGGCATCCGTATCGCTCTCGATCAGGACCAGGTGGGCGTTCCCACCCTTGCCGTCTCCGACAGGACAGTGACCCTCGACGGCGAGACCATTGCGTCCCTGTCGCCCGGAGTGGTCCTCGGCGGGCTGCATTGGACGAGTTTCGACCTGTGGTGCATTGACGTGACGCACCCGGACGGGGATCACGCCAAGAGCCCCGGCTACAAGTTCAACGCTCCCGACGGAGATTCGAGTTCGGGTCAGTGCACTTGACGTGAAGCTCTCCTGCACGCGCTGGGACCACGGAATGGCGCGTCACTCTGGCCGCCTAGCCGTCCGCAGAAGTTCCCCTCGTAGTCCATGGGCTCATGATGAGGACCGCGAGGTTTGTTCTCGTAGACTCTTGCGCGCTCGGATACACCAACCGGATATGCCACTGAGCTCCATCGATGGACTTGCGAAGATCGGTGACGGTGGCTCGCTCGTTGCTGAGACCGCCGTCCGTAGCGACCCAACCGTCGGAGACGAGGAAGTCGGACATGGCCTCACCGGCGGCCACCGCCGTCGAGGTCTCGACGTAGCTCCTGTTGTCGGCGATCTGCCAGTAGGCGGGGTCCGACTCGTTGGCCGTACCCGAGTGGGTGTCCCCGACGCGCAACGACGACTCGATGACCGGTTCGCCCTTCACGTCGTACGACGACGTGATCCCCACCAGTTCACCGTGAAGGTGCTCCGCTTGCGTCTGATACTCGCCCAGTCGACTTTCAGTGCCCATGCATCCTCCTAGTACGACGATCATCGCCAGGATCGCGGCGATCCTCACACCCGCCCTCATCCGTCGACCGCAATGTAGTGCGGCGCGTACCCGGGGGCGTCATTGCCATCGACCACCACACGAGTGCCCTCCGGGTAGGTGATTACTTCACTTGGTGCGTAGACCTCCACCTGTCCCCCCACAATCACCTGGACCAGATTGTTGAAGGCCGTGGACCCCGGCGCGTAGATCCCTGAGTGGCCCGCGAAACCAGGAGGCGTGGATCCGTCCCAATGGTTCTCAAGGTCTTCGCTCTGCGTGTTGCCGTACTCGACCTGCCCCGTCTCCAGGCGGATGACGCCGCTGGCATTGAGGGGCGTTTGGCCGTGGATCGCCAGCAGGTCCCCCTCGTTGCCTTGAATCAGACCTACTACAGAGTCGTTGCGCACCATCATGGCGAAGTGCGGGACGTCACCGGTGGCGGGGAAGTCCGTGACGCCGTGCACTCCGTCTCCCATGCCGGCTGCGGCCATGTAGAGAATCCTGTCAGCTCGCAGGCCTGCCTGTTCCGCCAGTCCCACCGTGGCGCCACCATAACTGTGCCCAATGACTGTGACGTCCGCTCCCGGGGGAACCTCGAGGGCGTTGACGAAGGCCGCAAGGTGAGGAGCCAGCGCGTGGGAGTATGACGGGTCCATCGCCTGTGGGATGTTCTGAGGTAGCGCACCACCCGCCCATTGAATGACAGCGGTCGGCTCGCCCGCTGACACGTTGGCCTCCTGGTAGATGTCCGCAGCGCGATCATCCGCGAAGTGCTGCATGGTGGAGCCAGTGCCTGGAACAGAGACGGCGATGTGCGTGATCCACGCGGGCACGTTTCCTGTAAGCGGGTCGATGGGACCGCGATACGTCGCGATCGCATCGTGAGCGGGATCGAACACCGCCAATGAAACCCCCGTGAGCGTGCTTGCGTCCCCGTTGGCATCGAAGGATGTCACCTGCTGGCCGAGGAGCGACTCGTAGTAGTCGATCAGCTCGGCGTTCTTGCCGATGCTGTCACGGTTGCGCCAGATCAGTCCTTCGCGGGGCCCCGGAGTCACCGCTTGCGTCGATGGCTCATCGGACTCAGCGCGCTCCAGGCTCCGAATGTCCTCCTCCCACATCGAGATCTCACTCTCCAGTCGCGCAATTTCCTCCCGAACGCCGTAGGTGTTGGCCTCGATTCTGTCGGCGAGGATCACGCCATCGAGATTGCCCACAATGCGGGGAGCGTGCTCGATCAGCATGCGAGCAGCGTCCGGTTCCAGGTGCGACCACCACTCCTGGACCTGGCCCGCTGGAGGCGGGTAGAACCACAGCAACTCGGCGATCTCGGGGTGCTCCTCAAGCCACGCGCGGACGGCATCGGGATCATCACTCGCCGCGAGCTGGCGCAAGAACGACATCACCACGGCCGCCTCGAAATCGGCCTTTGCGACGGAGGTTCGCGGGCCGGGGCTTGGGTGTCGGAACGCCGACATGGTGTGCGACAGGAGGGAGTCGACGTCACCGATGCGCTGTAGCGCGCCGACGCAATCCGACGTGGCAGCCTCGATGAGGTCGCCGACGGAGAGGCACTCCGACCACAATCGACTGTTCGCCTCGAACTGACCTGGTCCCCACACCTCCCCCATGTCTGACACCGACATCTCGTACAGCTCCGCCATGGACTGGCGGAACGTGAACACCTGACTGCGCAGTGCGGGCACTTCATACTCGAGCGCCGTGACTCGCGCCTTGGCCACGGCGAGGGCGTCCGCCAAGTCACCGAGCGCGAAGGACGCGCGCCGCATGCCGTCTTGCGCTTCGTTGCCCGCGCTCGCAGCCAGCGCCATCCGCGACATGAGGGGCTCGGTCTGGGCGGAGCTCAACACGCCGGGGACTCCAACCCAGGTTCCCTCGAGCGCGTTCGCTGAGCCGTCGAGTTCCCTCCCTGCCTGCAGCAGATCGTCTGCCGCGCTCCTGATCGCATCGGGGTGTACCGAGAGGTCGGGGATGTCATGCGCTGCAACGAGTTCTGTCATGATCGCCCGTGCTGCCCGCCGGAAGGCGTGAGTCCCCGGGGACCATCGAGACCGTCGGTAGCAAACACCTTGGCCGCCAGTTGCTCATCCTGTTCCAACAAGGCGAGTACGCCGTTCCGCGCAGCCTCCACCGTGAGGCCCGCCGCCGTCATGGACTCCTGTGCGAGAACCTTGCGGGGGCCGAGCACGCGCTCGCACTGACCGGACACGGCGGGAATGGCGGCGACGGCATGTGCCGCCGCGCGGTGAGCCCGCTCCGCCGCGGCCGACGCCGACGACCAGTCCTGGACCTGCAACGACGCTCGATGGGTGAGGTCAAGGACTCCCTGGACATCGATCTCCACCCTCATGGGAGCAAACTACCCGAACAGGTCACTGGGCCACATAGGGATGATTCCCCTGTGGACGGTCTCGGGCCCACCCCGGCGCGTTGTCCGACGTGCTCTAGCGCACTGCCTTCGTGGCAGCGATGAGGTTCTCGAGGCTCGCAGTCGTCTCGGCGTAGCCGCGCGTCTTCAGGCCGCAGTCGGGGTTGACCCACAGTTGCTGGCCAGGGATCGAGTCCTTGGCGAGCGTGAGCAGCTCCGTGATCTCCTCGGTCGAGGGAATGCGGGGGCTGTGGATGTCCCATACGCCGGGGCCGATGCCGCGTGCGTAGCCGTGGTTCTTGATGGCGGGCAGCACCTCCATGCGGGACCGGGCCGCCTCGATTGACGTGACGTCCGCATCGAGGCCGTCGATCGCGTCGATGATCTCGCCAAACTCCGAGTAGCACAGGTGTGTGTGCACCTGGGTGTCGTCTTTGGCTCCAGACGTGGCGAGTTTGAACGAGTTGACCGACCACTCAAGATACGCGGGCTTGTCGGCATTGCGCAGCGGGAGCAGCTCACGCAGTGCCGGCTCATCCACCTGGATGATGCCGATGCCGGCCGCCTCCAGGTCAGCAATCTCCTCGCGGAGGGCAAGCGCGACCTGATTGGCGGTGACGCCCATCGGCTGGTCGTCGCGCACAAAGGACCACGCGAGAATCGTGACTGGGCCCGTGAGCATCCCCTTGACAGGCTTGTCCGACAGCGACTGGGCGTACTGGGCCCAGCGCACCGTCATGGGCTCTGGACGGGCAACGTCTCCCCACAGAATCGAGGGGCGCGTGCAACGCGAGCCGTAGGACTGCACCCAGCCGTTGACGGTGACGTCGAAGCCGTCGAGCAACTCGGCAAAGTACTGCACCATGTCGTTGCGCTCGGCCTCGCCGTGCACCAGCACGTCAAGTCCGAGGTCCTCCTGCAGCTTCACCACAGACTCGATCTCCGCCTTCATGGCGGCCTCGTACTCGACGTCAGTGAGAGTTCCCTTGGCCCACGCGGCGCGGGCCTTGCGGATCTCGGGAGTCTGCGGGAAGGAGCCGATGGTGGTGGTCGCCAACTCAGGGAGGTTGAAGCGGTTGGCCTGGGTTGCGGCGCGCACGGAGTAGTCGGAGCGAGCAAAGTCCTGCGGCTTGACCGCTGCGAGGGCGTCGCGCACGTCGGCGCGGTTGGTGCCGGGGTGAGCCTTGCGCGACGCGAGCGCGGCGCGGGCCTGGGCCAGCGCGTCGGCCGCTGCGGCCTCGCCCTCGGTGAGGGCGGTGGCTAGGGCAGCGATCTCCGCCACCTTCTCGTCGGCAAAAGCGAGCCAACTGATGAGTTCCTCGCCCAGGTGCTCCTCGCCCTTCAGCGTGTGAGGCACGTGGAACAACGACGTGGACGTCGATACGGCGACGGTGGCACCCAGCGCCTCGACCGCCTTGAGCGTCGCGAGAGCGTCGTCAAGGTCGGTGCGCCAGATGTTGTGGCCATCCACCACGCCGGCCGCGATGACCTTGCCGGTCAGGTGCGCGCCCACAGGAACGCCTCCGCGCACCAGGTCGATGCCAATCGCCTCGACTGGCGTCGCCGCCAGCACAGGGAGGGCGTCGTCGAGCGATCCCATGGGTGCCGCCACCAGGATCTGCGGGCGAGCCTGCTGCTCGCCGAGCCAGGCGTAGACGCGCTCGGCGTTGGCGAGCACCTCCGCACGGTCGGCGTCGGTGTCCGCCACCAGGATCGGCTCGTCGATCTGGACCCACTCGGCACCGGCGGCCTTAAGCGCGGCAAGCAGTTCGCCATACACGGGCAGCAGATCGTCAAGGCGGCTGATGGGGTTGAAGTCGGCCTTCGCGTCGTCGGAAGCCTTCGCCAGGTACAGGAATGTGAGTGGACCGGTGATGACGGGACGGGTCACGTAGCCCGCGTTCTTGCCCTCGACAAACTCGTCAACCCAACGCGCGCTCGACAGGGCGAACACCGTCTCTGGGCCGATCTCCGGAACCAGGTAGTGGTAGTTCGAGTCGAACCACTTGGTCATCT
>NZ_JADQBF010000028.1 GCF_016278775.1 Demequina sp.
TCGTCCCGAACGACGCGCGCTACCAAACTGCGCCACACCCCGTGAAAAGCCTGCCTAGGATATCCGACCGGACACCCCGTAGCGAAATCGCCCGCCTAGCGTCTACTCCCTCGCCGTCAAGGTGAGCACCGTCGCCTCCGGTCGGCATGCGAATCTCACCGGTGCGAACGGAGATGTGCCAGCTCCGGCGCTCACGTGAAGCCACGCGTCGTCCGCTCCGGTGCCGTCGCCCGGCCAGGTAGACAGGCCCTTGACTCGGCGCCTATCCAGGTCACAATTGGTCACCAGAGCGCCAAACCCTGGCACGCACACCTGCCCACCGTGGGTGTGTCCGGCGAGCATGAGGTCCGCGCCGTCAGCGGCAAGCTCTTGCAACGCCCGGCGGTAGGGCGCATGCACCACACCAAGGTGTAGCTGCCCCCGTTCGCCAGTGTCCGGTGACGGCATGCGATCCCGCTCGATATGCGGGTCGTCCATGCCCACCGCAGACACGGCGAGACCTCCCACATCGAGAACCGCCCTCGCGTTGTTGAGATCGTGCCATCCCGCCTCAAGGAACACGCTGCGCAGTCTCTCGGTAGGCAGGCGCACCTGCGCGTGACGCGCCTTCGAGGGTCCCGCGAAGTATCCGAAGGGATTCTTCAGGTGGGGCGCGTAGTAGTCGTTGGACCCGAACACAAACAACCCGGGGACGGTCAACAGGCTCGCGAGCGCCTCGGCCAACGCAGGGACGGCATCAACGTGGGCAAGGTTGTCACCCGTGACCACCACCAGGTCTGGTCGTTCGTGCGCGAGCGACGCGGTCCAAGCGATCTTGTCTCGCTGGCCCGGGGTCAGGTGGAGGTCGGACAGGTGTAGCACCCGCACCGGCGCACTGCCCGGCGCGAGCAGTGGCACCGTGACCCTGCGTGTCGTGAAGGCGTGAGCCTCCGCAAACCCCCACGCCACGCACGCCGCCCCGGCCGCGCCGATGCCCAGCGCGGCCGCCATGGCTCGATTCATCTCGCCCTAGGGCCCGGGAGTGGGCTCAGGGGTCGGTTCTGGGTCCGGGTCTGGCTCTGGGTTGGGGTTCCACCCCTGCGACGGGTTATTCGGGGTCCAGTCGGGTGGCGGCCACGCGCCTCCCCACCAGTCGGCTGGCGCCACGTTCGGGTTCCAACCGGCAGGCCAGTTGTGCCACCAGCCGGGCAACGCGTCGGTGGACATGTAGTACGTCACGGTGCCGCCAGCCCTCATTGTCGCGTCGGCGACAGGCGACTGCTGGACTATTTGGCCCGCGGGAACTCCAGGCTGATACACCGGTTGGGCTGACTTGGCGTATTGGAAGCCAGCGTCATTGATTGCCCAGTGCGCTTCCTTCTCGGAGAGGCCCACCACGTCCGGCACCCTCAAATTGACGCCGTTAATCATGGAGTCTGACGCTGAGGGGAGACCGACCACCCCGTACGGCGCTATTGCCTTGGACATGAAGGTCTGCCAGGCAGGTCCTGAGATGTCGGCGCCGTACCAATACCTCTGGTACCTCCCGTTGATACTCATGAATCGCAAGGGGATGTCGGCGTCCGCGCTACCGCTCCACACGGCGGCCACGACTTGCGGCGTGTATCCCACAAACCACATGTGGGTGTTGTTCTGGGCCGTGCCCGTCTTGCCCGCCGAGGGGCGACCGATGCCGAGCCGCTTGCCGGTACCGGAGGTCATGACCTGGGTCAGCGCATAGGTGACACCGTCTGCGACCTCCTGCCTGATCGCTTGCGCGCAACTCACGCCTGGAGGTTCGATCGGGGTGCCGTCCTCAAGCGTCACCTCGGAGCCGTCGAGCTTGGTCATCGAGAGGATCGCACGCGGCTCACAATGGATGCCGCGATTGGCGAAGGTCTGATACACAGAAGCCATCGTCAGTGGCGAGGCGTTCTGCGAACCGAGCGTCGATGACGGAAGGACCTGGAAGTCCAGCCCATCCGCGCGGTGGAACCCGAGCGTCAGCGCCATGTCCCTGATCTCGCACAGGTCCAACTGGTTGGTCATCGCCACGTAGGAAGTGTTCACCGAGAGCGTGGTCGCGGTCAGCACCGACATCTGCTTGTTCTCAGACGCCAACGAGTTGCTCACTTTGTATGGGCTGGCGTAGTTCTCGCCCTCCGGACAGTTCGCGCGCCACGAGTCCGCCTCCCACAAGCGCGGAACGCCATCGATCGTCTGCATGAGGGGATGTCCAGAATCGAGCCACTCCGCCAAGACGAGCGGCTTGAAGGAAGAACCTGGGGAGAATCCTCGCGAGCCGCCGTACTCACGGTCCACCGCATAGTTGATGGCCGTGGAATACGGCTCCTTGGACGTCGGGTCAAACGAGCGATTCTGAGCCATGGCCAGGATGTTGCCGTTCGTCACGTCGAGGGCGACAAGCGCGTTCTCAAGGCCCGACTCGTCGTTCACGGGGATCTCGGCAAGCAAGGCCGCATTCGCCTCGACCTGCATGCGTGGATCGAGTGTCGTGACGATGTTGAGGCCGCCCTTGTAGAGCAACTGCGTCCCCTCGCCCTGGAATGCGGGATCGTTTGCGATCACCTTGGTCACGTAGTCGCAGAAGAACGGGGCAATGTCAGACGCCGAGCATGAGAACTTGGGGTACGAGACGTTGAGCGTCGACTCGAACGGCGTGTTGATGTACGTCACGTACTCGGCAAGCGTGATGAGACCCTGATCGCGCATCACCTTGAGCACGGTGTCGCGACGGAATGTGATGTCCGTGAAGTCGCCTTCGTCGAGCCCCTTCAGCGGATCCCATTTGGTCGGGTTCTGGGTGATACCCGCAATGGACGCCGCCTGGATCGCATTCAACTCGCTCGCATGAATGCCGAAGTACAACTGCGCGGCGGCCTCGGCGCCGTACAGGCGGGGGCCGTACTGCGCGATGTTGAGGTACTGCTGGAGCACCTGCTCCTTGCCACAGTCAACGACCGGGTCCTCGGAGCACGTGGTGCCGTAGATCTCGTTGAGCCGCTCCTCGTAGGCGAGCGCCAGGCGCCACTCCCTGATCTTGCGGGCCAGCGACACCTCGGTCGCCTCCTCAATGGCCTCGCGGCTCTCCGCCTCATCCCTGATGGCCTCCGCCGCCTGAAGCAGAGTGTTCTTCACCAACTGTTGAGTGATGGTCGACGCACCACGCGTGTCCTCAGTACTCACGTTCTCAACGGCGGCGCTCAGCAGACCCTCGCCGTCGACTCCGTTGTGCAACCAGAAGCGCTTGTCCTCGATCGCGATCTGGGCCTTCTGCATCCACGGCGAAATCTCTTCCAACGGGACTACCACACGGTTCTGCGTGTAGAAGGTCGCCAGCAGCGTCGTTTCGTCGGAGGCATAAATGGAAGACGCCTGCGGCAGCTCAGTCTGTTTGAACTCGTCCGGCAGTGACTCAAACACCGTGGCCGTGCCGTTGACGGCTTGACCGCCCACGGTGACCGCTGGCAGCGCGAGCCCGGCTACGAGCACCCCGCCCATGACGGAGAACAGCAGGAAGCCAGCGAGCGAGGTCACGAACTGAACAATCGTGACGCGTCCGTCGCGGCGCGCGCGGTCGGAAGTAAACAGTCCCATGGGAGAACCTTACGTCGTGAAGCGGGCGGACTGGAGAGCAAACGTGTGGCGACCCCTCCGGGTTCCTTGCCGGGGTTAGGCTCTTCGCATGACCACATGGGAGTATGCCACCGTTCCGCTCATCGAGCACGCCACCAAACAGATCCTTGACCAGTGGGGCTCAGACGGCTGGGAACTGGTCTCGATCGTCACTGGCCCGACCGGCGGGATCGTCGCGTATCTGAAGCGGCCCACCTCGTGACCCACTCCGCTCGTTTGGCTGCAGCGGGCCTGACGCTTCCGGAGGTTGCGGCCCCGGTGGGCAGTTACGTACCAGCCCTTCGCTATGGCGACCTGGTGACGACGTCTGGGCAACTTCCGTTCGTGGATGGCGCCTTGCAGGCCACCGGCATCGTGGGCGCCGACGGCGGGGTCACCGCGGAGGTCGCCGCGGCCTGTGCGCGCACCGCCGTGCTCAACGCAATCGCCGCCGCCGCCTCCGCAGCGGGCGGGATCGACGCGATCACCCAGGTGGTGAAGGTGACCGGTTTTGTCGCATCGGCGCCGAGTTTTGTCGGACAGCCAGCCGTGGTGAACGGCGCCTCTGACGTGCTCACGGAAGTCTTCGGTGACGCTGGCCGCCACGCGCGCTCCGCCGTCGGCGTCGCCTCTTTGCCACTCGGGGCACCCGTGGAGATCGAACTCACGGTAGCCGTCAAGCCGTAGACCTCACCGGCCCCAGGGTCTAGCGCGAGCGGGCCCGCAGACGCTCGGGCTCGTACACCTCAACGGCACCAATGTGGACGTCGATCCAGCCGCGAGACGCAAAGTCCGCGAGCGCCTTGTTGACGGTCTCTCGCGAGGCCCCCACCAACTGGGCGAGTTCCTCTTGCGTCAGGCCGTGGCGCACCGTGACGTGCCCGCGCTCCATCCGTCCAAAGCGGTGGCCGAGGTCGAGAATCGCTTTGGCCACGCGTCCGGGAACGTCAGAGAAGATGAGGTCGGCCATCGTGTTGGACGTGCGGCGGATGCGCTGAGCCAACGCCCTCAGCATGTGGCGGCTCATGTCGAGGTGATCGTCGAGCCACACATCCAAGGTGTCCTTGGCAAGCTCGTACACGATCGAGTCCTCCACGGCGTGGGCACGCGACATGCGTGGGCCTGGGTCAAACACGGTGAGTTCACCGAACATGTCGCCGACACCAAGCAGCGCCAAGAGGTTCTCGCGCCCGTCGCGCGCGGTGCGGGCCAGCTTCACCTTGCCTCGCACGAGGACGTACATGGCGTGGCCGTCGTCGCCTTCGCGGAACAGGGTCTCACCGCGAGACACTTCACGGCGCACCATCATGGCAATCAATGAGCGAGCGTTCTCGGCGTCCATTCCGCCAAAGAGCGGTGCGGAACGCAGCAGCTGTTCTTCGCGAGGATTTTCAGGCATGGCTCATCCTCGGTGTCAACGACGCCCGATGCGCCTCGCCCATTGCTTTCACCATGTCGCCCGTCACAGTCTCCAGGTTCTCACTGACTCGCGCTTCATATGACTCAAGACGCGCGGTCAGAGCGTCGATGCGCTCGATGCTACCGGGAATCCGGTGTGGGGCCTCTGTCCAGATTGCTGCAGCGAGTTCTGCGGAGGTGGGGGCATCGGCCGCCAGCGCCTCCCATGCGGAGTCAAGATCGATCGCGCCTGTCTCTCCCGGAGGGGCCACCTGCGCCACCAAGAGGTCGCGACGCGCCAGAAGAAGGCGCAGCCACCACCGGATCCGGGCCAGCTCTCGGCGCATCTCGCGGCGCTGGTGGCGCAACTGTGCGAGCGCAGCGTCACTACTGAGTGCCACGGACACCGCCCTTCGCGCCATGCGCCGGCGGATTGCCGGTCGTGAACTGTATCGGCGTCACACCGGCGAGCCTTGAGTCCCACCTACAGTTGAGACATGGCCACTCGCGGGACACTCACGGTCGCGGTCGCGAACGAGGCGCCGACCGTGAGCCTGGTGCGGCGGGCGAGAACCATCAACCGCACGCTGGCGCAGACCTATCCCCACGCCCATTGCGAACTCGATTTCGCGGGCGCCTTCCAATTGCTCGTCGCGACGGTGCTGTCTGCGCAGTGCACGGATGTGCGCGTCAACCAGGTCACGCCCGCCCTCTTTGCTCGCTTCCCCGATGCCGCTTCCATGGCGTCGGCGCCGCGAGAAGAACTCGAGGAACTCATCCGTTCCACGGGCTTCTTCCGCGCCAAAGCGTCGTCCCTCTTGGAGCTCTCCGCCGACCTGGTGCGCCGGTACGACGGAGAGGTCCCCGGCCGCTTGAGAGATCTGGTGGAATTGCGCGGCGTGGGCCGCAAGACCGCCAACGTGGTGCTGGGCAACGCCTTCAACGTGCCAGGGATCACCGTCGACACTCACATGGGGCGGCTCTCACGGCGCCTTGGCCTCACCGTCAACGACGACCCTGTGGCGGTCGAGCGCGATCTCATGGCGCTCATCGAGAAGCGCGAGTGGACGCTGTGGTCACACCGCATCATCTTTCACGGACGCAGGCGCTGCACGGCGCGCAAGCCCGACTGCGGCGGCTGCGAGATCGCCCGCTGGTGTCCTTCTGCAGGAAGCGTCGGCTGAGACGCTTAAGAACGACCGTGCTCTTCGAGCTCCCGCTCGTGCGCCATTTCTTTGGCATGCGGAGAATCGGGCACTGGCGTGGAACGCCGTTCGAACACGGACCGGTAGAACCGGTCGCGCCACATCAGGATCGCGGAGCCGAAGATCGCGGACAGCAGGGATGCCGCCAACACAGACATCTTCACCTCGGAGACGCGCTCGCCGTCGAACGCGAGGTCGCCGATGAGAAGCGACACGGTGAAGCCGATTCCTGCCAGACACGCCATGCCCAGTACGTCCCACCAACTGAGGCCGCGATCGAGAGACGCCCGCGTGAAGGTGGCCACGAGGAACGTGAACAGGAGGATTCCCAGGGGCTTGCCGATCACGAGGCCAGCCACCACTCCTTGCGCCACGGGGTCCGACGCGGCAACAGAGATGGCGGCGCCGTCGATGACGACTCCGGCGGCGAAGAGCGCAAACACTGGCACGGCCACTCCGGCCGAGATGGGCCGCCACCAGTGTTCCCAATGCTCTGCGAGGCTGTCGTCCTGGCCCTTTCTGGCGATGGCGGGGACAGCCAGTCCGAGCGCGACTCCCGCGATCGTGGCGTGCACCCCCGACTCATGCATGAATCCCCAGGCCATCAACGCCAGTGGCCCCAACACCCAGGCCGTCGTAATGCCCTTGCGGATCAGGAACCAAAACAGTGCAATACACAGGGCAGAGGCCCCCAGCCACGCGAACGCCAAGCTATCGCTGAAGAACACCGCGATGATGATGATCGCGAGGAGGTCGTCGACCACCGCAAGCGTGAGCAGGAAGGCCCTCAAGGCGTTGGGCAGCCATCGGCCCACGATGCTGAGAACGGCGACGGCAAACGCGATGTCGGTCGCGACCGGCACGGCCCACCCCGACAACGAACCGCTTTCGCCCCCAAGGTTGACCAGCACGTAGAGACCGGCAGGCACGAGCATGCCACCCACCGCCGCGACGATCGGCACGATGGCCGTGGACGGCTTGCGAAGTTCGCCAGCCACGATCTCGCGCTTGAGTTCCAAGCCGATCACAAAGAAGAAGATGGCGAGTAGGCCATCCTTGGCCCACGTCTCGAGCGCCAAGTCAAGGTGGAGCGCCTCCGGCCCGATCGCCGTGTTCTTCACGGTGTCGTACATGTCGGCCCAGCCCGAGTTCGCCCAGATGAGCGCCACCGCGGTGCCGATCAGCAGGAGGACGCCGCCGGCACGCTCCGTGCGCAGTACGTCCGCAAGGGTCTCCTCCGTCGACGGCGTCAGGCGGCTAAAGAGCCTGGCGGCGCGGGAGCGGGCCATCGGAACCTACTTTCGTTGTGGGGCTAGACCAACGTTGGCGTGTCCTAGCCTATCTAGCGTTGTGGGTGCGGATGCTGTCCTCAACGCCAGGGTGACGCGCACGCTTCCCCGCTCGATCTAGGCGTTCGCCGAGCGCGGCGCGGGATCAGCCGCGTGCTTCACTGGCAGCGGGTCAAAGCGGTAGCCGACGTTGCGAACGGTGCCAATGAGCTGCTCGTGTTCGGCACCGAGCTTGGCGCGCAGCCGTCGCACATGGACGTCCACGGTGCGAGTGCCGCCGTAGTAGTCGAAGCCCCACACCTCTTGAAGCAACTGGTCGCGGGTGTAGACGCGCCCTGGGTGCTGCATGAGGTACTTGAGGAGCTCGAACTCCTTGTACGTGAGGTCCAAGGGCCTGCCCTTAAGTCGCGCCGTGTAACCACCCACGTCCACTGTGAGGTCGCCCGATTGGTATTCGGCGGCCTTTTCTAGGGGATCGACGGACGACGCTCTTCCCAACAAGAGCCTCACCCTCGCCTCGACCTCGGCGGGGGCGGCGTCCGTGAGGACCACGTCGTCGGCCCCCCATTCGGCGGTGACTATCGACATCCCGCCCTCGCGGAGCACAAGCAGGAGGGGAACCTTCACCCCGGTGACCTGGACGAGCCTGCAATTGTTGCGTGCCTCAGCCAGATCGTTGCGGGCATCCACCACCAAGACGTCGGCGTCGAGGGCGTCGATCATCGCAGACGGCTCGGGCGCCACCACCCGGGTCCGGTGGCTGAGCAAGGCCAACGCGGGCAGCACCGCTGCGGCACCGTCTGTCGACGGCGTCAGCACAAGCAGGTCTGCCATGGCTACCTCCAGGTTGGGATTACCTTACCGTTAGCACTCGTGCCAGACTTACGCGCGTGAACCCCTCGACGCGTGCCACGGCGACTTTTGCTGCCGCTACCGTCGTCGCGGTGACGGGCCTGTATGGCACCCGTTATCTCGCTCTGGGTGTGAGCGCTCTGATCGTGGTGGCCGCCTTTGGGTGGCCGCGCCTGTTGCGGGTGTACCGCCGCCGAGTCAGCTCCGTGATCATCGCCACGTCGGGCGCGATCTCGGTGGTCGCGATCGGCGTGGGCCGCGGTGAGCCGTACTTGCGCTATGCCGTGGCGGCCGCTGGAGCGGCAGTGCTGCTCTCTTTGGCCGCCGAGGTCTTCTTCCCTTCGCCCCCCGGCCGCGCGGTCACGTCCGTCACCGGCATGATGTCCGGGGCGCTCGTCGCGGTGTCGGCCGGCGCTTGGGTGGCCGCGAACCGGACCGCGGGTGCGACGGACTTGGTGGTAGCGGCCGCGGCCGCGATCGCGGTGGCTGGCTTGGCCGTGGTCATCACCAAACGTCCCACGACGAACGCCCTGATCGCTCTGGCCCTTGGCACCTTGACTGGCGCCGCGTTGGGGCAGTTGTTCGACTCGATCAGTTGGGCCGGTGGCGCGTTGGTGGGCGTGGCCGGTGCTGCCTCCGTGGTGGTCGTCACCGAACTGACCAATCGGGAGCCCGCGCCGCGCAGAGCCTTGGCCGCGATCGCCTCCGGCATCACTCCTGTGCTGTCGGCTGGCGTGCTCGTGTATCTGAGCGGCCGACTGCTGGTGGGCTGACGTGGACGTGCTTGTCCGACTCATTGCGGTGCTCGTGCTGCTGGCCGCGAGCGCGGTCGTGTACGTGTGGTGGTCTCGCCGCCAGGGCCGGGTGCAGCGCGTTCATATTCCTGGGGCGCTCACACCGGAGGACTTGGGGGCACCCCGCGGCTTGCGTGCCACGTTCGTCCAGTTCTCCACGCCCATCTGTGCGAAGTGCCCACCCACGCGCGCCCTGCTGTTGCGGGTGGCTGAGGAGTATCCGCACGTGGTCCACATCGAGATTGACGCGTCTGAGCGGCTCGACCTCGCGCGTCGCCTCGACATCATGCGCACCCCCACCACGTTGGTGCTCGACGCCGACGGCGTGGTGGTCGCCCGCATGAATGGCGCCCCCACGCAGGCGCAGGCCCGCGAGGCGCTGGACGAGTTGCCGCCGCCAGGCGAGTACTCGATCTAGGTCCGCACACGCCCACCCCGATAGAATGTCCAGCCTACCCAGGAGGTCTCGTGTCCCCCACGTCTGACATTCAGATCGACCCGCGCGGATACCGATTCGGCGCGCTCGTGACGTTCGCCGTCGCGCTCACCGCCTTGGTGGTCGGCGCCAACACCGCCGGCATCGTGGTGGTGGCGGTGCTCACCGCGATGTTTGTGCCCGGCGCCACCATTGGCCCCCAGGTCACGTTGCAGTCCTGGCTGTTCCGCACGCTGATACGACCGCGTCTCGGTCCGCCGAGCGAAACCGAGAGCTTCCGCCCCCCACGCTTCGCCCAGCAAATGGGCCTTGTCATGGCGGCGGCCGGGCTCATCCTTGGCCTTGTCGGTGCGGACGCCGGTTACTACGTGTTCGCCGCGCTGGTGGCAATCGCATCGTTCCTCAATGGCGTGTTCGGCTTCTGCGCGGGCTGCGAGATCTACCTGCTCATGAAGCGCGCCACCAGCAAGGCTGCGTAACGTGCCGCGCTTGGTGGTCAAGTGCACGTGGGGTGCCGAGCGCCCCGAGACGCTGCTGCAGGCGTTCACCGTGGCAGCCACCGCTGCCGCCTCTGGTGTGGACGTGAGCCTGTGGCTCACGGGGGATGCGGTGTTTCAGGCCATGCCTGGCGTCGCGGACGTGGAGTTGCCACACAGTCCGCCGCTGTCACATTTGCGGGAGGCCGTACTTGCCGCGGGCACCGTGACGGTGTGCACGCAGTGCGTGCAGCGCCGGGACATCGGAGCGCGCGACCTGCTCGAGGGAGTGCGCATCGCGGGTTCAGCGGCCTTCGTGTCGGAGAGCTTGGACCCTGACACCACTGCGCTGGTGTACTGACCCGTCGGCGCGCCTACGCGTTGGTGACCTGAGCGGCCCTGCCTACACTGGAGAGACCATGACTGCACTCGAAGCGACCTTCACTGCTTTGGCCATCGCGTCCTTTGGCGCGACGGCGTGGATTGTCGGCATCGTCTTGTGGCGCGTGTTGAAGGCCCCCAAGCGGTGACGTTCACACTGCCGGACGATCTCGCGCCGGAGGTCTATCCGCTCGCGTGGCTGGTCGGCTCGTGGTCTGGACACGGAGTGATCGAGTACCCCGATATCCCGCGCACGGAGTTCAGGTCTGAGGTGTCGTTTGAGCACGATGGCGGCCCGTACCTGATCTATCGCTCCACGTGGACCGTGGTGGGCGCAGACGGCGAGCGCGGCCCGGTGTGGTCGAGCGAGCAGGGCTACTGGCGCGTGCCGCCCCAGGCGCCAGAGGGGCTCGAACTGGGCGAGAACCTGTACCCGGTGGAGTTGATGCTGGCTGATGCGTCCGGCTCGATCGCGTTGCTGATCGGCGCGGTGGGCAACGGCAAGATCGAACTCGCGTCGGACCTGATGGCGCGCTCGGCATCTGCCCCCGACGTTGGTGGGGCCTCCCGACTGTACGGACACGTGGGCGGGGAACTCATGTTCGCCTTCGACATTGCGGCCTTTGGAAACGACCTGCGTAGCTACGCATCGGGCCGGATGTCTCGCATCGAGGAATCGTGACGGCCCGCCCGGTCGTTGACCTGTCATGACCTCCGCACTCATTGCCTCTTCTCCCTTGCTCTCGCGCCCAGGCGCGGTGGCAGCCACCGGCCCCGATGCGGGGGTCGCGTGGCACTACGGGGATCCGACGGCTGAACAGAGGGCGCTCGAGGCTGGCGCTGCGGTGGTCGATCAGTCCCACCTTGGCGTGGTCACCGTCACCGGGCCGGACAGGCTGACGTGGCTCAATTCGCTCACCTCTCAAGAGGTGGCGACGCTCGCGGCAGGCGCCTCCACCGAGTTGATGATCCTCAATCCGCAGGGTCGCATCGAGCACGTGGCCGCCGCCGTTGACGACGGCGAGACCGCGTGGCTCATCACCGAGACTGCTGAGGGGCTTGCCTCCTTCCTTGACCGGATGCGCTTCATGCTGCGCGTCGAGGTCGCCGATGCCACGGCCGACTGGGCCGCGATTGGCGAGCCCAGCGCGGAGCGGGGCGCCGACGCAGGGGTCACGTGGGTGGACCCGTGGCCACACGTCGGCCCCGGTGGCACGTCGTACACGGATGCCGCGAGCGCCGAACCCGCAGAGCGGCCGTGGCGCCTCACGCTCGTCCCCCGTGCAGAACTCGACGCGGAGATTGACGTCCGCGTCGCTGCGGGCGCCCGGCTGGCGGGCACCTGGGCGAGCGAAGCGCTCCGCATCGCCGCGCATCGTCCGCGCTCCGCGACAGAGATCGACGAGACCACCCTTCCGCACGAGCTCGATTGGCTGCGCACCGCAGTGCACCTGCACAAGGGCTGCTACCGCGGTCAAGAAACCGTCGCAAAGGTCCACAACGTGGGCCGACCGCCGCGCAGGCTGACCATGCTGCACCTCGACGGTTCCGGCGCAGACCTGCCCGCGCTGGGTGCCGCTATCGCGCTGGCCTCCGACGGCAAGCCCGCCGGGCGGGTCACCTCCGTGGCGAGGCACCACGAACTGGGACCCATCGCGCTGGCCGTGCTCAAGCGGTCCACCGACCCGCGGGCGCCCCTCCACGTGGAGGGCGAGGACGGGCCGATCGACGCGGCTCAAGAGATCATCGTGAACGCGGAGGGCTTCTCTGCGGATAGGCCGCCCAAGCCTGGCCCCACCACCAAGGGACTGCTGATGGGCAAGGGCTGCGCCGCCGATGGCGGGGACATGTAGCGTGCCGAAAGGCCGCGCGGACCAGCATTCTCGGCTTCGACGGATGAGATAGCGTGGCCCGCGGAGGTAAGGGATGTTTTCGTTCTTGCAGTTCTTGGTCGTGGCCGCGATTTCCTACGCGGCTTTCGGTGCCGCCATCTGGGGCCTTGTGGACGCGTCCCGACGCTCCAACGAGGCCTTTGTGAGCGCCAGCAAGCAGACCAAGACGCTGTGGGTGGTGATCCTCGTGGTGGCGACGGCACTCCTCTTCATCTCGTTGCCGTTCCCCTTAGGAGGGGGTTCAGGGCCATTCGGCATCGTCGGCCTCGCCGCAGCGGTCGCCGTGATTGTCTACCACGTGGGCGTCAAGCCAGCACTGGGGCCCCATCGCAAGGGCCCCTCTGGCGGCGGCCGCAACACCCGCAACACCGGCGGCTGGTAGCGGCCGATGCGCGCCGTGCTGCAGCGGGCGTCGCGCGCCTCAGTGGTGGTCGATGGCCGGGAGGTCGCGGCCTTTGACCGCCAGGGCATCGTCGCGCTCGTGGGCGTGACCCACGAGGACGGTCCAGCTCAGGCCGAGACCATTGCCCGCAAGATCGCCGATCTCCGCCTGCTCGATGGCGAGCGCTCCGTCGCTGACGAAGACGCCCCCGTCATCGTCGTCAGTCAATTCACCCTGTATGCGGACACCCGCAAGGGCCGCCGCCCCACGTGGAACCAGGCGGCCCCTGGCCCGGTGGCCCAGCCGCTCGTCGACGCCGTGGTGGACGCGTTGCGCGAGCGGGGGCTCACCGTGGGCACAGGGGTGTTCGGCGCACACATGGAGGTGAGCCTCACGAACGACGGCCCGATCACGATCCTGCTCGAGGCCTGAGCGGCGCTACGGCGCCTGACGGACCAGCAGGTCGCCGACCTCGCAGTCGAGGGCCTCGCAGATGGCCACGAGGGTCGAGAAGCGGATGGCTCGCGCGCGATCGTTCTTGAGCACCGACAGGTTCACGAGCGATACACCCACGGTCTCGCTGAGCCGGGTGAGCGTCATGTCCCGCTGCTCGAGGAGCTCGTCGAGACGGCAGTGGATGCCGGTGTGCTCCGACTCCGCGGGGCTCATACGAGACCCTCTGTCTCGCGCTGCAGTCGCTCTCCAATTTGCAGGGCCACGCCTACCGCCGCGATCACCAAGACGGCAATGACGGGACCCAACGTGACCTCAAAGAGAGCGGCGTCGTAGGTGTAGTCGCTCGTGGCGGACATCGCGCCATTCGTGGTCATGGCGGTCAGGATCGTGTCCACGAACCAGCCGCCCACAATGACAGCCCCAGCCGCGTACGCGAGGCCAGCGGTTCCGCGCTCGAAGGCCCGGCCGCGGGCAAGGCGCACCATGAACGCGGCCGCGATCACCATGGCTGCGGTGATGACGAGGAACTGGGCGATGGGCTGGGCCCACAGGGCGAAGAGGGTGGCGGGCGCGGGGTCGGCGACGACGACGGTGGCGGTCTCGACGTCCACTGTCACCGGGGCGCCGTCGGGGCCAAGAGGCAGCGAAGCCTGCTCGTCCGCGAGCGGCACGAGCACGGGGATGTCGTGGCCGGGGGCGACCTCCATGAGTCGAATCACGGTGGCCGCGCCACCGGCGGCGATGGCCGCGATCGCGATTGCTGCAGAGAAGTAGAGGCTGATGCGTTCGCTGCGCTTGAGCGGAGCAGATGGGCTGTTCACGGTGAACTCCTTATCGTTTGTCGTTGTTATTGATAAACGATACATACGGTCGGCGTCCCCGTCAACCGGCGTCGGCCGCTGATCTCGCTGCGGTAACAACTCTCACGCCCAACGCGAACATGGGCATCGCGCACCGAGGCACGTGGTTAGCCTGATGACACGCCCCGAGGACTACTCCCTCGTGGCCGAGGAGGTTGAAGATGTTCGAACGGTTCACTGACAGGGCCCGTCGTGTGGTGGTGCTCGCCCAAGAAGAGGCGCGCATGCTCAACCACAACTACATCGGCACCGAGCACATCCTGCTCGGCCTGGTGCGCGAAGGCGAAGGCGTTGCAGCGAAGGCGCTCGAAGCGATGGACATCTCCCTCAACGGCGTCCGCGAGCAGGTGCAAGAGATCATCGGCGAGGGCTCGCACGCCCCCTCCGGTCACATCCCCTTCACGCCGCGCGCCAAGAAGGTTCTCGAGTTGTCACTGCGCGAGGCGCTGCAACTCGGCCACAACTACATCGGCACGGAGCACATCCTGCTCGGCCTCATTCGCGAGGGCGAAGGGGTCGCGGCACAGGTGCTCGGCAAGCTTGGCGCGGAGCTGAGCTCCGTGCGCCAGCAGGTCATCCAATTGCTGTCCGGCTACGAGGGCAAAGAGACCGCCGGTGCGGGTGCCGCCGTTGGTGGACCCCAAGAGGGCACACCCGCAGGTTCCACCGTGCTCGACCAGTTCGGCCGGAACTACACGCAAGCCGCGCGCGAAGGAAAGCTCGACCCTGTCATCGGCCGCGAGCTCATCATGGAACGCGTCATGCAGGTACTCAGCCGACGCACCAAGAACAACCCGGTGCTGATCGGCGAGCCGGGCGTCGGCAAGACCGCCGTCGTCGAAGGACTGGCCCAGGCGATCGTGCGCGGAGACGTGCCAGAGACGCTCAAGGACAAGCACCTCTACACCTTGGACTTGGGTTCGCTGGTGGCCGGTTCTCGCTACCGCGGTGACTTCGAGGAGCGCCTCAAGAAGGTGCTCAAGGAGATCCGCACGCGCGGCGACATCATCCTGTTCATCGACGAGATCCACACCCTGGTGGGTGCTGGCGCCGCCGAGGGCGCGATCGACGCCGCCTCCATCCTGAAGCCGATGCTTGCGCGTGGGGAGCTCCAGACCATCGGCGCGACCACTCTTGACGAGTACCGCAAGCACATCGAGAAGGACGCCGCGCTCGAGCGCCGCTTCCAGCCCATCCAGGTGCCGGAGCCGGAACTCAGCCACGCCATCGAGATCCTCAAGGGCCTGCGCGACCGCTACGAAGCGTTCCACCGCGTCACCATCACGGACGACGCCATCGTGGCCGCCGCGCAGATGGCAGACCGCTACATCTCCGACCGATTCCTGCCGGACAAGGCGATCGACCTCATCGACGAGGCGGGCGCGCGCCTGCGCATCCGTCGCATGACCAGCCCCCCAGAACTGCGCGACCTCGACGAGAAGATCGCCAACGTGCGCCGCGACAAGGAATCGGCAATCGACGAGCAGGACTTTGAGAAGGCGGCGTCGTTGCGCGACGTCGAGCGCAAGCTCACCGAGGAACGCTCCGAGAAGGAGCAGGCCTGGAAGTCTGGCGACCTTGACATCGCCGCCGTGGTGGACGAGGACTTGATCGCCGAGGTGCTCGCGATGTCCACCGGCGTGCCGGTGGCTCGCGTCAGCTCCGACGAGTCGTCTCGGCTGCTTGCCATGGAAGGCGAGCTGCACAAGCGGATCGTCGGCCAAGAAGCGGCCATCAAGGTGCTGTCGCAGGCGATCCGCCGCACGCGCGCCGGGCTCAAGGACCCCAAGCGTCCGGGTGGTTCGTTCATCTTTGCCGGCCCCACCGGCGTCGGAAAGACGGAGTTGGCCAAGGCGCTCGCCGAGTTCCTGTTCGGTGACGAGGACGCGCTCATCAGCCTCGACATGTCCGAGTACGGCGAGAAGCACACGGTGGCGCGTCTGTTCGGTGCCCCTCCCGGCTACGTCGGCTTCGAAGAGGGCGGACAGCTCACCGAGAAGGTGCGTCGCAAGCCGTTCTCCGTTGTCCTGTTCGACGAGGTCGAGAAGGCCCACCCCGACATCTTCAACTCGCTGCTCCAGATCCTGGAGGACGGCAAGCTGACAGACGCTCAGGGCCGCGAGGTGAACTTCAAGAACACCATCGTCATCATGACCACCAACCTGGGTGCCGACGCGATCTCCAAGCGTCAGGCGACCGGCTTCGCGATGGCTCAAGAGGGCGGCCAGACGTACGACGAGATGGTCAAGTTGGTGAACTCCAAGCTGAAGGAGCACTTCAAGCCAGAGTTCCTCAACCGCGTGGACAACGTGGTGGTGTTCCCGCAGCTCACTCAAGACGAGATCATCCAGATCGTGGACCTCATGGTTGCCCGCTTGGACGAGCGCATGAAGGACAAGGACATGGGCATCGAGCTCACGGACAAGGCAAAGAGGTTGCTGGCCGAACGCGGTTACGACCCAGTCCTGGGTGCGCGACCCTTGCGTCGAGCGCTCCAGCGCGAGATCGAGGACCCGTTGTCCGAGAAGATCCTGTTCGGCGAGATCACGTCCGGCCAGATCATCCGCGTCGACGCGCACGGCGACGGCGTCTTGGGCGAGTTCACGTTCGAGGGCATCGACAGGGACGCCGTGGTGGGCGAGCCCATCACCACCGACCCGGTGCCAGCGACCGCCGAGAAGTCCAACGGCTCAGCCAAGAACGACGAGGGCGACTCGAAGGAGTCCTAACCCTCCACCACGTCAAGGCCCCGTGCTCCCACAAGGGAGCCGGGGCCTTGTCGTGTCACGCATTTCAGCCAGGGCTAGAACGGCGCCACCCAAATGCGACCGACGGCCACAGCCACAGCCAGTATGCCGAGCATCATCGCGGGAGCGAAAACTCGAGGTCCGTCGCCATCACGCACGTGACGGGACACCGCGCCGATCATCACGAGGACCAGCCCTAGGGCGGCCGCCGGAACCAACCACGTCGCAATCCCTGTCACGGCTGGAAGGATCAGCCCAAGCCCGCCAGCGACCTCGGCGGTGCCGATGGCGCGGATGGCGGAGTCGGAGTAGTGCCTGGCCCAAGCCATTCCCTTCTCTTCCACCCTCCTGCCCTGGCTGATCTTCATCATGCCGGCCATCAGAAAGGCTGCGGCGGTCAAGCTCGCCACGATCCACAGTGCGATATTCATGTCATCTCCTTGAATGGTCCTGTGCCACCCCGATGTGGTAACACGTCACCACGGTTGTCTGGCCAACGCGACGCTGGGGCTGGCGCATTCCCTCGCAGTGTTTGGCGAGCAGTCAGGCGTGCCCGCGGCCAGCGCTAGTCTGGTTGGATGCTTCAGCGGGTACGCGCCGCCATCGTCGGCGGCATGGCGTTTCTCCTTGGGCTAGGCGCGATGTTCGTGTGGGACACCTTTGGCCCCGAGGGCACCCTCTTCGGCTCGGGCGGTCAGGACGGGCCTGGCGAGTTGTTGCTCGCCATCGACGCGGACGGCAGCGCGCTCTACGCGGTCTACCCTCACACCGGCGACCCCTATCGGGCCGACCCGTATCCGGAAGGCGAACGCCCTGGCATCGTGGTCGAGACCCAGCAGGGCACCCGCACCACGTTGCTCGAGGCCCAAGAGACTCCCGGTGTCGCGTGGACGGTGACGGGCGACCTCGACGGCACCGCCGCCGTAAAGCTTCGCGCCACCGGAGCCAGTGCCAGCGAGACCCACTACTTTGCAGGGTCCGTCGCGGGGCCCCTCGCCGAGGTGCCGTCGCCGACCGTTGACGGCGACCGCCTCGATACGGTGGACCATCAACTCCATGTAGCGGGCGACCGCCTGGTGGCCGCGACCGCTAGCGGCGACGCCCTGGCGCTGATCGACACCGCGTCGGGAGAGTCTCAGCTGGTCGCCACCGACATCGGTCGCGTCGCGTGGGTGCACCGTGACCTGTGCGCACCCCCTGATGCACGCGCCTTCACGATCGGCGCCTTGGATGAGGGAGCAGGCACCCAGTGGGTGGTCTCTCTGCCAGCGGGCGAGGCGCCGACGATGACGCAAGTGAGCTACCCGGCTTCGATGGGACTGGGCGCCCCCACCACGTCTTGCGGAGCCTCCTACGCGGCCGTCGTGAGCAGCTCGGCGGATGCGGGGCGCGAGGCCACCTTGTTCCAAGGCGGTGAGGTATGGGCAATCGGCGAGCCGGGCCAGGCCCTGGTTGGCGAGGTACTGCTTGGCCCCGACTACGTGTTGGTGGGCTCCTGGGAAGGCGAGCAGACCGCTGGCGGCACCTCGCTGGTGCGACGCAGCGACCGGTCATGGGTATGGATCGAGGACGCCCACTGCGGGCCGTGGCGGATGCGCGGCGAGTGGATCGCATATGTGAAAGACACGGGTGGTAGTTGCGAGGCCGTGGTCAAGCGCGCATCGGACGTGGGCTAGGCACCTCGCTAGGCTGAAAGCATGACCCTTCACACGCCGCACACCGCCGCTGAAGACCGCTACGACTCCATGACCTATCGCCGATGCGGTCGTTCCGGCATCCGCCTCCCCGCGGTCAGTCTGGGGCTGTGGCAGAACTTTGGCGATGCGACAGGGCTAGAACGCCAGCGCGACATCATCCTGGCCGCCTTCGACATGGGGATCACCCACTACGACCTCGCCAACAACTACGGTCCGCCACCCGGAAGTGCGGAGCGCAATTTCGGTGGCATCTTCAAGCGCGACCTGGCGCCGTATCGCGACGAGATCCTCATCTCCACCAAGGCCGGCTACGGCATGTGGCCGGGACCATACGGCGACTTCGGTTCCCGCAAGTACCTGCTCAGTTCACTCGATCAGTCGCTCAAGCGCATGGGGCTCGAGTACGTGGACATCTTCTACCACCACCGTCCCGACCCCGACACGCCCATCGAGGAGTCGATGATGGCCCTCGACCAGGCGGTCCGCTCTGGCAAGGCGCTGTACGCGGGCATCTCGAACTACGGACCGGACGACGCCGAGGTGGCCATCCGCATCCTGCGTCACCTGGGCACGCCGCTACTGATCCACCAGCCCCGCTACTCGATGTTTGATCGCCGCCCGGAAGAGGGGCTTCTCGACGTGCTCGGGCGAGAGGGCGTCGGCTCCATCGTGTTTTCGCCGCTCGCGCAGGGCATGCTGACCGACCGCTACCTCACGGGCGTCCCCGAAGGGTCGCGGGTCACCCACAGCCAGTTCCTGTCGCAGAAGAACCTGACGGACACCTACCTGGACAGGGCGCGTGCACTCAACGACATCGCGGTGGGGCGCAGGCAGACGCTCGCGCAGATGGCTTTGCAATGGGTGCTGCGTGACGACCGTGTCACGAGCGCGCTCATCGGTGCGTCGAGCGTCGAGCAACTCCGGGACAACGTTGCCGCGCTGAGCTTCGATCCATTGTCAGAGGACGAGATCGCGGCTGTGGAGCCGTACGCGGTGCACGGTACCGAGTGGCTCTAGCCGCTCCCCATCAATTCACAGTGAGGCTGTCGATCATCTCGTCAATACCGGCGCATCGATCGGACTCCACGTACTCCATGCACTCGACAAAGACGTTGGACCTACCCTCGCCTACCAGGTAGATGTCCGTGCGCACCATGAACGAGGTTTCCACTGGCGTGGCAGTGAACATGGTGACCTCCTCGCCTTGCGAGTTGACGTAGGACGTGGCCTCCGACCACTCCACGTCGCCTGACGTCTGCTCGAATCCACGCCGAGTGTTCTGGGCGTAGAGCTCTGGCGACACGTCGAAATCTAGTTGTGAGTGGAGCACGATCACCGCCTCTGACCCCTCCCCTGCGGGGCTGCGGGGGAACCACGCCCCCACAAGGGTCACCGTCTCTCCCACGGTCACCACGGGCTCGTCGCCCATGCCCTCGGCCATCTCAGCGGACTTGTCCGTCCAGCCCTGCGGCACCACAAAGGAGACGCCCACGTCAGGGTGATCGAATTGCACGTATCCGTCAGGAACCTCACGGTCTGCCAGCGGTTCCGTAGGGGCGTCGGAGACCGCTGGCTCGTCCGCTGGCTCGTCCGTGGGAGTCGCTATTGGCGATATGACGGCCAGGTCGACCTCGCCCGGCTCGTCCGAAGGCCCGCTGAGGGAATAGATGATGCCTCCGGCGATGAGGCCAAGCAACACCACGCCTGCCGCCACGATCCCCACGATCGCGCCGGTGCCTGGCGCGCGCCGGGGCTCGGAAACCTGCGCAAAAGGGGCTGCCGCGTAGGCCTGAGGCGTCGGAGCCGGTGCTGGCTTCACGTGGGTGTGCTCGGTCCATCGTTGGCCGTCCCAGTACCGCAGATTCCCCTGCTGCGATGGGTCGTCGTACCACCCGGGTGCCGCTGACATGTCCCCTCCTCAGCACCGCCCTCGGTGGCCGCGCCCCCTCAAGATACCGCTCGCTCACGCGAGGGCGAAACGGCCACGCTCGGCGTCCACCAACGCAACGAGCCCATCGACCACGAGCCCGTGGAGGCAACGGTCAATCTGGCCCGGCTCCACGTCGGCGAGCATCGCACTCCCGGCCACTGTCAAGGGGTCGGGCGACGCGCGCAGCAGCGCCAGGATCCGCCCGCGCACCTGCCGGTCAGTGCCGTGCCACGCCTGCGTGCGGCGCGGCGCATCGGCGAGGCCGGGCGATCCTGCCGCGACCCACTCGCACGTCGCGACCAGAGGGCAGTCTTGGCAGCGCGGCGCGCGCGCAGTACACACCAGCGCGCCCAGTTCCATGGACGCGGCCGCCCACCGCACCGCATCTGCAACCTCGGCGGGAACTACCTTCGCGGCAAGCTCGCGTTCATCCCGAGAGACGCTGGGGCCTGGCAGCGGCACCCCACGCCACGCCCGTCCGATGACCCGTCGCACGTTCGTGTCGAGCACCACCGCCCTGTGTCCGAACGCGAAGGTGAGCACGGCCGACGCCGTGTAGTCGCCCACGCCTGGAAGGGCGAGCAGGGCGTCGGCGTCGGCGGGGACCGCGCCGTCGTGCCGCTCCACGAGTGCCTGCGCGCATTCCCACAGGCGCTTGGCCCGGCGGGGATAGCCGAGGCGCTCCCACGCCCGCACCGCGTCGGCCTGAGTGGCCGATGCCAAGTCTGCTGGGGTGGGCCAGCGTTCCATCCACCGCTCCCAGGCGGGAAGGACTCGGACCACGGGGGTCTGCTGCAGCATCACCTCGCTCACAAGCACGCCCCACGCGCTGCACTCCGGCCGCCGCCACGGCAAGTCCCGCGCGTGCGAGTCGTACCACGTCGCGACGGCGCGAACCCTGGTCGCGTCGAGGCGTTCGGAGTGTGGCGGATACGGCATGGCCTTCATTGTTCCAGCGCTCACCCCGGCTACGGTGAGTGCATCGGAAGGAGGCCCATGATGGATGGTCTTCGCGAGCCGGTGGGCGCTCAGCCCCCCGAGGTGTATTGGCGTCGCCGCATCGTCGCGATCGTGGGAGCCGTGCTGCTCCTCGTGGTCCTGTACTTCTTGGTGTCCTCGCCTGGGGGTGACGACCCGGGTGGGCCGGCCGACGCCAGCGCCAATCCCGACGACGCTACGGCCGGGCCTACCGACGACGCGACCGCAGGCGCCACCGACGTGTCCCGCGCGTGTACCGCCACCGATGTGACGCTCACGGCAACCCCCAATCCTCGTGAGTTTGGCGCGGGCGCACTTCCCGTCTTTGACGTCTCGATCACCCACACCGGCACGGCGCCCTGCCTACTCGACACCTCCGCCGCCGACACTGAACTGCTCATCACGTCGGGAAGCGACCGCATCTATTCTTCGCTCGACTGTCCGGACGATCCGACGATCAACGCACGCGAGTTCTTGTTGCAGCCGGGCGCCAAGGAGACGTTCACGGTCACCTGGTCTCGCCAGCGGTCGGCTCCAGAGTGCACTCCCGTTTCGGCCTCCCCTGGCAATGGCACCTATCACGCATTGCTCAAGATCCAAGGCATTGAGGCGCCAGACACGAGGTTCGTGCTGACGGGCTAGTTTCTGTTACTGGGCTGGCGTGACGCCGGCCCGCACAGCATCGGCGAGGGTCTCTACCGCGATGATGGTCATGCGCGCCGCGACGGCCTCCCTGGCGGACGCCTCCGCTCCCGCGGGGACAATCGCGTGAGTGAAGCCCAACCGGGCCGCCTCTGACAGTCGAGTGCCGATGGCGCTGACCGGCCTGACGGCGCCAGAAAGTGCCACCTCCCCCACCGCGAGGAAGCCCTTGCGCACGGGGCGGTCTGCACGCGCGGACGCGAGCGCCAAGGCGAGCGCGAGATCTGCGGCGGGCTCGGCCACCTTGGCGCCACCAACCGTCGAGACGTACACGTCGTCCGCGACCAACGCCACTCCCACCCGCCGGTGCAGCACGGCGAGCATCATGGCCACCCTTGCGGCGTCCATGCCCGACGTCGCGCGGCGGGGGTTGGACAGCGCCGAGGGCGCCACGAGCGCCTGAATCTCTGCGGGAAGGGCCCGCCTGCCGTCAATGGTGATGGTCGCGCACGTCCCCGCGATCGGTTCACCCGTCTGCGAGAGGAACAGTCCGGAAGGGTCGGGGACCTCTTCGATGCCGGACTCGACCAGTTGGAAGCATCCCACCTCATCCACCGAGCCGAAGCGATTCTTGAGCGCACGCAGCAGCCGCAAGGGCGAGTGCGGGTCGCCTTCAAAGTGGCACACCACGTCCACCAGGTGTTCCACGAGCCGAGGCCCCGCCACTGAGCCGTCCTTGGTGACGTGCCCGACGAGCACCATGGGGGCTCCCGACGACTTGGTCGCCTGAATCAGGGCGGCGGACACCTCGCGCACTTGGGACACCCCTCCGGGGGAGCCTTCGATGGACGCCGACGCGATGGTCTGGATGGAGTCGACGATCACGAGCCCAGGCGTTTCGGCAGCAAGGTGAGCGAGCACCACACCAAGGTCCGTCTCGGCGGCCAGCTTGAGTCGCGGCTCAAGGGCGCCCATGCGCTCGGCGCGCAGGCGGACCTGCCCTGCCGACTCCTCCCCCGAGATGTACAGCACGTCGGTTCCCTCACGGGCTGCCCGCGCCGCTACCTCGAGCAGCAGCGTCGACTTGCCGACGCCCGGCTCTCCGGCAAGCAGCACGGCCGCGCCAGCGACGAGGCCGCCGCCCAGCACGCGATCAAATTCCGCCACCTTGGTGGGGTGACGCGCGGACTCACTGCGGGGAACGTCGGCGATGGGCCGTGCAGGTGTGGCGACGGCCGTGGCCTTGGTACTGGGGCCTGCCTTGGCGCCCACCTCGACCACGGTGCCCCACTGCTGACACTCGCTGCAGCGACCTACCCACTTGACCGCAGTCCACCCGCACTCGGTACACCGATACGCCGGAGCGGTCTTCTTGGGAGTCGCCATGCCGCCACGCTACCCGCCGCATCTGACACGCGCGGGCCGCACGAACTGCGGTGCGCGGCACGCTGGGCATAACCTGAGTGCATGTCAAGCGACGAGTACCGTCCCCCGTGGTTGCCGGTGAACCCCGTGCCGGAACCTGCGGAGACCAGCGAAAACACGCCGGAGGCAGCGACGGACGACGCCGAGACGGCACCTTCACCCGAGCCCACGGTGCCGTTTGCCCCCGAGCAACCCTTCACACAGGAGCCCGCCGCGCCGTTTGCACCCGAACCCGCCGCGCCGTTTGCACCCGAACCCGCCGCGCCGTTTGCGCGGGAGGAACCGGCACCCTTCGCCCCCACGCCCGAGGAACCCTTCACACCGGAGGCATCCGCACCCTTCGCCCCCACGCCCGAGGAACCCTTCACACCGGAGGCATCCGCGCCCTCCGACGCCCTTGAGGCGTCCGAGGCCCATCGGAACGCGGTCGAGTGGAACGCACTTGAGCGCGAGGTCACCACGGACCAGCCGCCCCCTTCGCCCGAACCCAGCGCACCTCCTTCACAGGAGCCTCAGCAGGCGACGCCGTACTCGCCGTTCGGTGACTCGCGTTCCCCCGAACCCCGCGCGGAACCGACGCCCTTCGAGGAGCCGGTGACGCCATTTGCACCCGAGGTCGCGGCGCCCGCAGAAGCGCCATCGCCCTTCGAGGCCCCCGAGCCTGAGTCCGCGTCGAGCCCGTCGCCCAGCGCGGCGGCGGCCTTCTTCAGTGCTCAACGCGAGGTTGCCGCTCGGCTCGACACCGCTGGCGATGACTCGCAACCGCGCGAGGAATCTGCGCAAGAGGCTCCGCCCCCGCAGCAACCCCCCGCGACCCCGATGAGCCCATATCTGAGCGGCACGCGACCTCAGACGGATCACCGCGACTACGAGCCCCCTGCTGACACCGACGCACAAGACGCGTGGGCGCCCACCACCCCCGTGAGAGCTCCTATCTTGGGAGCCGCACCCACGGCGAGGCCAGACGACCTCACTCCCACCAAGCCCCAGATGCCGCAGAGCGCCTACACGGCGGCACGTCCTGCCGAGGCCGAACCGGGATCCTCACCGGAACCGGAACCGGAGCCGGAACCCTCGCCCGGCGCGCGCGACGTACCCACGCCTATCGAGGCCGATGAGGCAGAGATCATCGCCCCCATCCTCCCGCCGCCTGCGTCGGAGATCCTTCCGCGGGCGGGCGAAGAGGAGCACGACGCCGGTCCGACCGAGTCACCCAGCACGCCTTCGAGGTCCCCTGGCTCCCCTGACACGCCGGACGCCACACAGTTCTCCCCCGCACCAGCGGACTCCGTCAGGCAACTCGGTGCCTCGGCGCTGTCGAATGCGAGCCTGCAAGCCGCAGGGGCGCCCACACCCATGGGTGGCGTCCCGCGGGCCGACGACAACAGCGACTCATTCCCTGAGTTCGGCGAAGAGGAACCGTTCGTGCCGCGCTTTGAGGCACCCGCACGGGAAGATCCACCCCAGACTCCCTCGGTGAGTTTCGCCGCGCCCACGCCGCGACCGCTGCCTCCCCTGTCGAACTTTGACGTTCCAGAGACGGACGAGCCCGCGTACACGCCACGAGTGGAACTGAGTGCCTCGCCGCCAGACGGTGCTGGCCCCACGCGGACTCCACTAGGACACGAGTCACCGGGGGAGCCAGATGCGGCGGCCTCCACGCCAACGCCGGAGGACCCGCCGACGCCCGCGCGCCCTTGGGCGGCCGTCAACACCAACGATGTGGAGTTTGCGGCTCCGACCATTCTTCCCGGGGTCGGGCTAGAGGCCGCGAAGCTGGACGGTGCGAGGTCGGACACGACCTCGGCGCCTACAGACGACTCCCCCTCCAGGTCGGCAGAGCCGACCTCGGCCAGAAGCCCGATCGTGCCTCGCCGTGCCGTAGGCGACATGCCGTCAGGAGAGGTGCCACGCGCCGACCCACCGGAGGGGGAGACTCCGTTCGACGTTGACTCCAGCACCGGCACTGACCGTGACGCCCAAGACGGCGCCAGCGGCTCGGCGGACGAGCATGATGTGGCGGCCGCCAGTCCGCGGCGTGGCAAGCGGTGGATCTGGTGGTTGATCCTGGGGATCGTGATTGCGGCGGCCGCCGGCATCCTCGTCTACCGCATGTTCCTCCTTCCCGAACCGATCACCTTGCCGGTTCCGACGATCACAGCGTCTCCCGCTGCACCGGTGAGCGAGCCGATCACGATCGAGGATCCGAGCGACTTTGTAGCGGCGCTACCCGATACGGTGCGGACGGACGTGTTGGTGGCTCACGAGAGCATCGACCCGGTGACCGAGCCGTCGCTGCCCGCGCGGGTAGCCGAGCACCACACGCTCGGCTATGGGTCCGGCCCGGACGATGGCAGGCCAGACTTTGTCGTGGACGCGTATCAGCACTACAACGTCGACGACGCGCAGGTGGCGTATGAGTCCTACGCGGAGGGCGCCACCGACGTGGAGCCTGTGCTTGTTGACGACGAGCAAGTAGGCGAGCGGGCTCTGTTCGCGAAGCCAGCGACCAGCACGCTCGTGTGGCGCAACGTCACTGCGGTGTTCGTGCTCACCGGCCCGGCCGACGAAGTGCTGGACTTCTACGAGCACTACGGGGTCTAGCCGTGGCCCGCTCCGGCGGCAAACGGGGCCCGCGCCCCGGGGGCCCCGATACCCGCGCCGAGATTCTGGCGGCCGCTGGTGACGTGTTCTCGAGGGACGGCTACGGGCGCGGTTCTGTCCGCGCCGTGGCCAGGGCGGCTGGGGTGGACCCGGCGCTGGTGCGCCACTACTTCGCCTCGAAGAGCGTGTTGTTCTTTGAGGCGATGAGACCCCCCATCGACCTTGGCGCCCACGCTGCGCGCATCGCGCAGGGGGACCCCGCATTGGTGGGCAACCGGGTCATGACGTTCTTTGTGGAGTTGTGGGAAGACCCAGTGCGCGGGCCCCGCGTGATCGCCCTGATGCGTGCCGCGCTCGACTATCCGGAGGTCGCAGAGTTTGTGCGCAAACTGGTCATCGAGGGAGTCGTCATTCGTGTCGCCACAGAGGTGGGGGCGAAGGACCCGGCGCGGGCGGCGGCGACGGCGGCCTCTCAAGTGTTTGGCCTTGCGATGTTGAGGCACTCAGCGAAGGTTGAGCCCCTCGCATCGGAGTCGGCGGACTCTCTTGTCGAGCGGTTCGGCCCAATCGTCACGCGGCTGCTGCGAGAAGACACCGCCTAGCGGTCAGCCCTCACTTCCGAGCCCTTGCTCGAGTCGCACGAGCCCCCGCTGAACCGAGGCGCGAAGAGTCCGAGTAGCGTCACCGTCGCCGATGCCCGCCGCGTTGAGACCGGAAGTCACAATCCCGAAGAGGGCGCCCACGACCAGCCTCACCGCCTCGACGTCCTCGTCGTCAGGCTCCGGGACCGCCTCGAGAACCTTGTCCCCGACGGCGGACCACATCTGCCACTGTGCTGCCCGCACGAATGGCACGAGTTGTGGGTACTCCGTTGCGAGGGCGGCCACCTCGGCAAGTTGCCTCAGCACCCCGCTCTTGACCTGGTGTTCCACAAGACTCCTGGCGAGCTCGAGCACGCCAGCCGATTCCGGCGGATCCCACGCGGCGAGACCCGCTTCAACACTATGCACGACGACCGCCGCGACGGCGGCTTCCTTGCACGGGTAGTAATTGGAGAAGGTGCGCCTCGACACCTCCGCCTCAGCGACGATGCCCTCCACGGTGACCCTACCGAGCCCCTGCTCGCGAACCTGCTCGAACGCGATGCGGGCGAGCCGGCGCGCGACCGCAGCCCGTTTCACGTCTCGGAGGCCAGGAGTCACGACGCCAGTCTTTCACGACGGCGTGGGGGCACCGGCGTCGCCGTCAGGGCCTCGATGGGGGGAGATAGTCGCATCGAGCCGTGTTCCCTCAAGGTCCAGGTTGGGCAGGAAACGACCCAGCCACTGGGGCAACCACCACGCGCGGTCGCCCGCAAGGTGCAGGACCGCGGGAATGAGCGTCATGCGGATGAGGAACGCGTCGATGAGAATTCCGATGGACAGCGCGAAGCCGAACTGGCGAATCATCGCGTCTTCGCTGAGCACGAAGCCAGCGAACACAGACACCATGATGATCGCGGCCGCCATCACGACACGGCTGGCGTGGTGGAACCCGTCGACCACGGCCTTCTGGGCAGACTCGCCGTGGACGTAGGCCTCGCGGATCGATGTGCCGAGGAATACCTGATAGTCCATGGCCAGCCCGTAGAGGATTCCGGTCGCCATGATGGGGAGGAAGCTCAGCACCGGACCCGCACGATCCATACCGACAAGCCACGTGAAGTCAGGGTTGCCGAATGCGGTCACCACCAGCCCCATGGTGGCGCCGATGGACAGGAGGAACCCACCCGTGGCCGCCAACGGGACCACGAGGGACCGGAAGACGAGGAGCAAGATCGCGAGCGACAGCAGGACTACCAGCGCCACGTAGACAGGAATGGCGCTCCTCAACGACTCGGAAAGGTCGATGTTGATCGCAGTCAACCCCGTCACGCCGACCTCCTCCACGCCGGCGATGTCGCCGCCACGAACGGCGTGGACCAGGTCTGCCGTATCGGTGGCGGTCGGTCCCCCGTCGGGGACAACGGTGAACAGAACCAGGGCTTTGTCTTCCGAAGTGCCCATGAGTTGGACGTTGGAAACGGAATCGTGACCGGCGAGCTCCTGTTGCCACGCCTCGAGGCGATCCTGATCCACGGCGTCGGGATCTGTCGGAGTCAATGCCACAACGAGCGGCGCGTTGGCGCCCTCCCCGAGGGCGTCGCCTACAGCGTCGTACGCCGTCCGTTGCTCCGACCCGAGAGCGGCGACCGAGCCGGACGGCATCCCCAGCTCCATATCGCTTGCGGGGATCGCTAGACCGCCGAGCGTGACCGCGACCAGCACGATGGTCAAGATCGGTCGGGCTGTGACGGCGGTGATCCACCGCTGGGCTGCGCGACCGAACCGCGAGTGTTCTCGCTGCGGTGGGGCAGGGGCCTGCCGCTTGGCCACGGCAGGCCGACGCCGCGTGCGCCCGATCAACCCCAGCAAGGCTGGCAGCGCGGTCAGCGCCAATGCCACGGCGAGCATGACGGTAACTGCCGCGGTCACCGCCATCGTCGAGACGAAGCCCATCCCCAGCGTGAGCAGGCCAAGGAGCGCGATGATGACGGTCCCGCCCGCAAACAGGACCGCCCCTCCGGCGGTCGCGATTGCGCGCGCGGTGGACTCGATCGTGTCGAGTCCAAAGTGCACCTGCAACGAACGCTGCTTGTGCACGATGAACAAGGCGTAGTCGATCCCCACGGCAAGGCCCAGCATCAGACCCAGCGCCGGGGTGGACGTGGTCATCTCGAAGTTCGCCGAGAGGGAATACGCTCCACCGACGCCGATGAATACGCCCACCAGCGCGAGCAGGACAGGCAGTCCGGCCAGGATGAGCGAGCCGAGAGTGATGATCAGAACCACCGCTGCGACGACAAGTCCGATGGCCTCGGTTCCGCCGATCGGCGCCTCCTCAGGGTGGAGTGAACTGCTCGCCGAGACAGTGAGCCCGTCGTCCGCGACCACCGTGTCGATCGAGGTGAGCAGGTCGTCGAGGCTCCCTGCGGGAAGGTCGGACAGCTGCTCGGTGAACTGAATGGAGGCGATGGCAGCCGTTCCATCGTCTGCGACGAGTACCGATGGGCGCACGCCGTCGGAGGTCACGAGCTCTGTGCCGCGAGGTGACGTGCCGCGCATCAGGGAGTCGAGCCTGCCCAGCGCGTCCGCCGTCGCGGTCGCCACCGCGGCGTCGACGGCGGCTGCGGGATCTGTCACCCCATCCTCAGGAGCGGGTAGCGCGCCGAGGTCAATGCCGACGCTGCTCAAGTCAGCCTGCAGCCGAAGGACGTCGGCGAAGAGCTCGGCCGAACCGCCAATGAGTTCAGTGTCTGATGCAGCCAGGAGTGCGCGTGCGGTGGTGCCGATCTCCTCGACTCGAGCCGCGAACTGGGCAACCTGTTGACGCGGAGCGGCGGCTCCATCGACAGGGAGGCCCCCGTCGAGGGTTTCGAGCAGGTCCTCGATTTGCGCGGTGACATCGTCGGCCACGCGTGACTCTACGTTCTCGCGGACAGTGGCTTCGACGTCGGCCTGTTGCGCGAGCAAACGCGCGTCACGGTCGAGAACGAGGCCGCTTTCGGTAGCCGTGTCAAGCGCGCGGCCGATCGCATCGGCGCGCTCTGGGGTATCGACAAGGCCCCCGTCTGTCGCGTGGAAGACGAGGGTGCCCTGGGTGCCCCCCGCCTCTGGAAGGGCTTCCGTGACATCGTCCAACACCTGCTGGGCCGGGGCGTCGTCAAGGGTGAGGTTCGTGGAAATCGAGGTGCTCTGCGTCGCGAGCAAAGCGACCACCGCGAGGATGACGAGGAGCCAGGACAACAGTGGCACCAGGGGCCGCAGGGCGGCTCGCCTGCCCAGGCGATAGAGGAATGCGGACATGGGGAATGCCTTTGGTCGGGGATCAGGGGCAGACGCCACCCTAGGCCCTTTTTGCGCATTGCGCAATTTTGCCCATTGAGCATGTTACGGGCGTGGGGCGCGAGCGGTCCCGCTCGTCACCCAGCGGTTGACAGGCGCGCCACGCGAGAGCATAATTCCCCGTATGAGGAATAACGCCCCTGAGGGAGCCGCCATTTCGATCCGCGCGCTCCACGTGATCCGCGGCGGCAACGAGGTCCTACCGCACATCGACCTGGACGTCCCACGCGGCCAGATCGTCGGCCTGCTCGGCCCCTCCGGCGGCGGCAAGACCACCCTGATGCGTGCCATCGTCGGCGCCCAGATCGTGGCAGGCGGATCGGTGGAGGTGCTCGGCCATCCGGCTGGCTCCGCCGTGCTACGCAGCCGCATCGGCTACGTCACCCAGGCGCCGTCGATCTACCCCGACCTCACCGCGCGGGAGAACCTCGCCTACTTTGCCAGGACGGTGGGCGAGGGGGCAGATGCCGTCGCCACCACGCTCCACCACATCGGCCTCGCCGACGCCGCAGACCGCCCCGTGAGCACCCTGTCGGGCGGCCAGGAGTCGCGAGTGTCGCTTGGCGCCGCGCTCGTCGGCGACCCAGAACTTCTCGTACTCGACGAGCCCACCGTCGGCCTCGACCCCGCCCTGCGGCGCGACCTGTGGGGCCTCTTCCACGAACTACGGGACGCTGGAAAGACCCTGCTGGTGAGTTCCCACGTCATGGACGAGGCGAGCCGCTGCGACAGGCTCGTCTTCATCCGCGACGGCGCCATCCTCGCCGACGACACCTTTGAGAGCATCCTGGCCGACACCGGCACCGACAACGCCGATGCCGCCTTCCTGGCGCTCACAGACAGGAGGGCAGCATGAACCTCGCGCTGACTTGGAACACCGCCAAGCGGGTTCTCACTCAACTACGCCGTGACCCGCGCACGCTCGCCATGCTCATCGTCCTGCCCACCGGACTCACGTGGTTGCTGCAGTACATTTTCTCCGAGTCGCCGGTGCCGCCCACGGGGCCGATCTTCAACACCATCGGCCCGCGCATCATGGGCCTGTTCCCCCTGATCCTCATGTTCATCATCACGTCGATCACGATGCTTCGCGAGCGCCAGTCGGGCACGCTCGAGCGGCTCATGGTGGGGCCCACTGGCAAGGCAGACGTGATTCTCGGCTATGCACTCGCGTTCGGGTTGGTCGCGACGGTGCAGGCCATCGCGATGACCGCGTGGTCAGTGTGGCCGCTCGGGCTCGAGATCCCGACGGGACTGTGGCGGCTTGGGCTCGTGATGGTGCTGGATGCGCTCGTAGGCACAGCTCTGGGCCTGCTCGCCTCCGCAGTGGCGCGCACCGAGTTCCAGGCGGTCCAGATGATGCCGATGGTGATCATCCCGCAGCTGCTGCTGGCCGGGCTGTTCGTGAACAGGAGCGACATGCCGGTCGCGCTCGAGTACGTCTCGGACGTGCTCCCCGTCAGCTACTCGATTGACGCGGTCAACGACATTCTCGCTGGCAACGGCGACGGCATCTGGGTTCCCGTCGCGATCCTGGTGGCGTTCATCGCCGGTTCGCTAGTGCTGGGCGCGATGACGCTGCGCCGCCGTACCGACTGACCGGCGGCACATCCCCCAGCGACCACCGATAGCCTGGAGGCATGACTGACATCGCACCTGCATCATCGTCCACAGTCGCCGTCATCGGCGGCGGAGTCATGGGCGGCGCCATCGCGGCCGCCGTGCGCGCGGGTGGTTGGCCAGCCGACGCGGTGACCGTAGCGGACAAGAACACCGAGACGCTCGCGGACCTCGCGGCCGCGCACGGCCTAGTCACCACCACCGACCTGGCCGAGGCTGCCCGGGGCGCGGATGTCATCGTGTTCGCCGTCAAACCTCAAGACGCGACGGAGGTACTTGCAGAGTTCAGCGAGCACGTGAAGCAGGGCGCGACGCTACTCACCGTCGCGGCCGGGCTCCCCACGTCGTACTACGAGGCGCGCCTGCCCCATGGCACCGCGGTGGTGAGGGCCATGCCCAACACGCCCGCCCTCGTCGGCTTCGGCGCCACCGCGATCTCCGCAGGGGCATCGGCCACCGACGCCCATCTCGCCGTCGCCTCTCGCGTGCTCGCTGGCACCGGTCTGGTGGTCACGGTCGACGAGTCTCAGATCAGCGCGGTGGGCGCGGTGTCCGGTTCTGGCCCGGCGTACTTCTACGCCTTTGTCGAGGCGCTGATCGAGTCGGGAATCACGCTGGGTCTAGACCGCGATGTCGCGACGGCACTCGCCAACCAAACCCTCATCGGCGCCGGTCGGCTCCTGGAAAGCTCTGGGGCCAGCGCCGGCGAACTACGGGCGCGAGTCTCGTCCAAGGGCGGCACCACGCTGGCGGCGCTTGGCGCCATGTCAGACGCGGGACTGCAGACCGTCGTCGCCGTCGGGCTGTCTGCCGCTGATCGCCGCACGCGTGAACTCGCCGCGGAACTCGCCGGCGAGTAGGCGAACCGCAACTACCTGCGCCCGAGCGCCTTGCGAACCAAGCGCCCGAGCACGCGGAGCGGGGCGGTCACTCGCCACGACCTCGACGCGAACACGTCATCGAGCAAGGCATCCCGCCCGAGCAGGCTGGCGATGCGCGCTTCGGCGGCGTCCCGGTAGTCGCTGTAGTCCCTGCCGAGTGGGAGATACGCCAGCGAGGCCTCCTCCAACTGTCGGGCCTCGATCTGGGTGATGTCGGCGCCGAGCCACGGTGAGCACGGGTGCGGCACCGGGCTGGCGGCGATCTCACCCAACCGCTCGGTCACGCCAGGCCATCCTTCGCCATCGAGAAACTGGGTGTTGCGCGCCTGCGTGTAGTTGAGCAGCACGCTCGTGGAGCTGCCGTGCTTGGCGTGTTCGATCTTGGCACCTGGAGCGTGAACCACGCCGTAGCCATGGGCTCGCACGTGCGCACAGAAGGCCAGATCGACATAGTTGAGGGGCCACACGCGCAGGTCCACGCCACCCACGGCGTCCCACGCGCTGAGCCGTACGAGCGCGCCTGCCCCCGACACCCAGCCGACGTCGCACGGCGCTTCCCGCACCGGAACCGGGGCATCGGCCGTGCTGGGCCAGGTGAGGGAGGACTGTCCCGCAAGAGTGCGCCCACTATTGAGCGGACGGGTGTTCCCCTCCTGGTCCACCTGCCGCGGCCCCACCATGCCGGCCCCCTGGGACGCATCGGCCGCATCCACGAGGGCGTCCAGCCAACCCTCGACCGGCGTCATGTCGTCCTGCCCCCACACCAGGAACTCGCCGTGCGAGTGCGCCCGCGCCACGTGCAGGCCACCGGTGTAGCCCAGGTTCGCGCGACGTGGCACCACGGTGATGTCTGCGGGGAGAGTCGCGAGCGCGGGATTGTCCGGTGACACGTCGTTGATGACGCACACCACGTCAAAGTCCACGTGAGCGTCGTGCTCCCGAAACGCGTCGATGGCGCGCGGGAGTCCCTCCTTGATGCCGAGCGCCACCAGCCCGATGGTGACTCGACCACTACCTGGCGAGACCAGCACTAGCGGGGCCAGTTGGCGGGCAGCAGGGACCTCACGTCGAGCGGAATCTTGTCGGTATCCCACGGCAAACCGCGGCGGTCAGGCTTCTCGCGGTGGTAGGGCCGCGTGGGAAGGTTGATGAGTTCTGCATCCTCGTCGCCGATGTTCGCGATCAGGTGCCACACGCCGATGGGGATGATCGCCTGGCGCACGCCGCGCGGGTGGAGCATCGTGTGCAGCGTGGTGCCACGGGTGGCAGAGCCCGGCCTGTCGTCGTAGAAGCAAGCCAGTAGCGCTCCGTGGGCGAGGGAGTATCGGTCCACCTTCTCGTCGTGCACGAACCAGCCCTTGATCACTCCCGGGTACACGGACGTCTGGTAGGCCCACACCACGGGGTCGGGGAACTTGACCGGGTCGCCGTCATACACCTCGAACACCACGCCCCTGTTGTCGACGTGCTGCACCGGCTTGCGCAGTTCGAGTCCGTCAATACCGGGGGCTATGAGCTCACCCTCGGCGGTCTCGACTTGCTCGTCTGGGCGCGCGATGTCGCGCAAGTACTCGGCCATGCTTGTCTCCCTCACCGCTTCCGAGAACGCTAACGGGACCGGGACGTTTTGCCTAGTCCCCGTCAGCGAGGCGCCACCAGAGTCACCAACGCCGCCGCGAGCATCCACAGCGCCAGAACCCCGGTGATGGCGTAGCTGAAGACGAGGCCGATGATCGCCCAGCGGTGGTTGTTCGCCTCGCCACGGCGGTTCGCGCGAAGAGAGGCATGTCCAAGAATCACGCCGAGCGGCGCGAGAAAGCACGTCACCGACGCGAGCACCGAGAGCAGTGCGAGGGAGTTCTTGCTGGGTTGTGGCCTCGCCACTATCTGGGCGTCGGGAAGCGGCGCGGCGGGGCCCGGGGAGGGCACACTTGCTACCTCGCCGAAACCGCCGAAACCGCCGAGGCCGAGGGGCAGCATCTCAGCCACGTCGGCCAGGAGACCAAGGGTGGCCGGAACGTCGCCGCCAGGCGCCCGATGCACGGGAGACCACGAGTAGATCGCGGACCCGTCAATGGTGACGGGGATCTGGGCGGAGGGGTCGGTCAGGAGGCGCTGCATCAGCCCGGGGGTCATGATCGAGCGCACGTAGCGTGGATCTTGGCAGATCACCCGCCAGCGCTTGTCAAACTCGTCAAAGCCCGTGAGAACCTCTTGCGCGAGGTCGAAGTTGCGCTGAAGGTTGCTCCTGGGGTGGAGCTCGATCACCGGCATGGGCCTAGCCAGGGCGAGCATCGTCACCTGGAACTTCGCGGAGTACCCGGGAGGGCTCTCGTGAAGGACGAACACCTTGCCGGGGCGCCCGCGCCAGACGCCAGAGATCTCGTGGTCGACCGCGCCGCTGGCGAGCCCCCCGAGCGGGAATCCCCTGAACTCCTGGACCGCAAGCGGCGTTCCCTTGCGGCGGTACACCCAGCCGAGGCCCGCCCCCACCTTCTTGATCTTGCGCGCAACGCGGTTGAGCAGCGCAGCGCCGATCACGGTCGCAATGACGATCAGCACCGCGGCGCCGATGCGCACCCACATGTTCACGGTGAAGCGGTCGATTTCGACTGCGGTGGACGTTACCAGCAGTGTCGAAGACCCAAGAATCATGGCGCTGTTCCCCCAAGAAGTGCCCGACGCCTCAGCGCGTCCTGGACCCGCGCCCACGCTAGCACCCTGATCCGCGCGGCCGAGGCCACCCGCGCTGGCGAAGCGTCGGCCCGGGCGCGAGGCCCACTACGCTGGTGATCGCGCTCTCACATCGGTGAGGGTGCCACGCCTTGAGCATCCATGCCAGCACCACCCGCCCGGAGGATCCGATGCAGTACGGCCACTTTGACGATGCGGCCCGCGAGTACGTCATCACACGCCCAGACACCCCGCGCTCGTGGTCCAACTACCTGGGCTCTCGCCTGTACGGCGGCATCATCACGCAAGGCGCCGGGGGCTATTCCTTCTACAAGTCGGGCGGCACCGGCCGGGTGCTGCGGTTCCGCTTCAACGGCGTCCCGCAGGACGAGCCCGGGCGCTTTGTGTACTTGCGCGACGACGCCGACGGTGACTTCTGGTCCGCGTCCTGGCAACCGGTGGGAAAGCCGCTCAAGGGCCGGGATGGGGACGACGCCGACGCTGCGGGCAACCCGACCCAAGCGTCGTCCGTGCGGCACGGCTTGGGCTATTCGATCTTCCACTCGTCCTACAGAGGCATCGACTCGGAGGCCACGTTCTTCATCCCGCAGGGGCAGGCCTTCGAGTACTGGTCCGTGAAGGTCACGAACACCACCGCCAAACCGCGCAAGGTGTCGCTGTTCTCCTACGCAGAGCTGTCGAACGAGTGGAACTATCGCCAGGACCTGGAGAACCTCCAGTACTCGCAATACGTGGTGGTGTGCCGCATGGAAGACGGCATGATTCACCGGACCAACTCGACACGCACGCACACGTCGGAGTTGTGGTTCGGGATGGCCGGCGCAGATGTCGCTGGCTTCGACACCGACCGCGACGCTTTCCTTGGCTCCTACCGGACGCAGGCGGCGCCGCTCGCCGTGGAGCGCGGGCACTGCTCCGGCTCAGAGGCGACGGGCGACAACGCCTGCACGTCGCTGCAGGCCACACTCGAGCTTGCGCCCGGCGAGACTCGCCAGGTCATCTACATGATGGGCGTGGGCGCGCCCGACGCTGCGTGGGCCGACGCCGACGACGTCGCCGTGCGTCCCGGCCGGGAGATCATGGCGGAGTACGGCACGCCGGAGGCGGTGGAACGCGAGCTGGAGGCCATCCGCGAGGAGTGGCGCTCGTTCCTGGCCCCCCTCCAGGTGGCCACGCCCGACGAGCAGATGAACTCCATGATCAACGTGTGGCACGCCTACCAGACCCACATGACGTTCAACTGGTCGCGCGGGGTCTCGCTGATCGAGGCCGGCGACCGCGACGGGCTCGGCTACCGGGACACCGTGCAGGACATGCTGGCCGTGATCCACGCTATCCCCGACGCCGTCCGCGAGCGCCTCGACATGATCCTCACTGGCCAAACCGAGGAGGGCGGCGCCATGCCGCTGGTTAAGCCGCTGACGCATCGGCCGGGGTCTGAGAAGACGCCGACGCTGGAGCAGTATCGCTCCGACGACCCGCTGTGGCTTCCCATCACCGTGGCCAACTTTGTGTACGAGACGGGCGACGTCGCGTACCTCGACACCGTGCTGCCGTATGCGGATCACGGCGAGGCGACCGTGTTCGAGCACCTCAAGCAGGCCATCCAGTTCTCGCTGGGCCACCTGGGCAACAACGGGCTGGTGCAGGGGCTGCAGGCCGACTGGAACGACTGCCTGCAGTTCGGCACCACGGGAGAGTCCATGTTCTCGACCTTCCTCATGGCCAACGGCGTGCGCATCATTGCGGAGCTCGCGGAGCAGACGGGTCGCGAAGACGACGCGGCGTGGGCGCGTGGCGTGCTGGAGGACCTCGAAGTGGTGCTGGAGAACGCGTGGGACGGCGGCTGGTACATCCGCGGCATCTCCTCCACGGGGGCCAAGCTGGGCTCGGAGGCGCTTGACGAGGGCAAGATCTACTTGGAGCCGAACGTGTGGGCCGCGATCTCGCAGACGGTGCCGGAGGCGCGAGCGATTGGCGCGATGGACTCCGTGTACGAGCGTCTGTCCACCGAGCACGGCGTCGCGCTGTGCGCCCCCGCCCACACCAAGGAGGTGCCGGGCGTCGGGCTGTCGCTCCTGGTGTTCCCGGTGGGACACAAGGAGAACGGCGGCATCTTCTGCCACGCGAACTCGTGGACCATCGTGGCGGAGGGCATCCTTGGCCGCGGCGACCGCGCCTACGAGTACTACCGAGGCTTCCTGCCCGCCAAGTACAACGACCAGGCAGAACTTCACCAGGTCGAGCCGTACGTGTACTGCCAGTTCACGCACGGGCCGGAGTCGCCTCGGTTTGGGCAGGCCCGCAACCCTTGGCTGACCGGCACCGCATCGTGGTCCTACGTGGGCGTCACCCAGTACATCTTGGGTGTGCGGCCGGAACTGTCGGGCCTGCGGATTGACCCGTGCCTGCCGGAGGGCTGGGGCGGGTATCAGGTGACGCGGCGCTTCCGAGGGATGGATCTGACGATCAACGTGGTCAACGTCGACGGCCTGGCGACCGGCGTCTCCTCCGTCACGATCGACGGGGTGGAGGTCGCGTCCACGGAAGACGAGGGCAAACGAGGGGCGCTGGTGCCTGTTGAGGCGCTGGGCGATGGGGCCGTGCTGACCGTCACGATGGGGTAGGCCGCCGGACCCAAGACCGCCTCACCGCCACTACCGGTGGGTGATGCGCCAGTAGTTGCCGTCCGGATCGTACAGGCGGAAGTCGGTGAGGCCCCAGGGCCGGGTGATCAGGTCGTCGGCCAACTCGCCGCCTGCGGCGACCACGCGGTCGCGCTCTGCCGTCACATCGTCGACCTCGAGCACAATCTCGACGGCCACCGGCGGGACCGTTGGCCCGCTGTCAGCGGGACGGCGTTCCATCAGCCCCAAACCCACGTCGTCGCGACGCAACCAGACGTAGCGCCCTCCACCAGGGCGGTCATCCTTGCCGACCTCGAAACCGAGCACGGAGATGTAGAAGTCGACGGACACTTCAAGGTCGGCGGGAAACAGTTCGATGCGCAGTGAAGCAGTCACGCTGAACACAATACCGAGGGCTCGATCAACGGGTTCTTTGACCCAACGATGCACTCTCAGCCGCACCACAGGGCGGCATTCTCCAAATCCAAGCGCCACTTGGAGAAGATTGGGAGAATCGCTAGATCCGTTCGGCAAGATCGGGGACCGGGCGCCACGCGAACTGCTTGCCGATCTTGAAGCGCTCAAGGAGCCCGCGGGCTTCAAGAGCCAGCAGGTCGTGCCTCGCCGTCTCGATCGTCACACGGTGGCTGCCGCCATGGGACTTCGCGGTGTAGTGCGCGGATGGGTGCCGCGCCGCATGCTCAAGGAGCGCCAATTGGCGATGGTTGAACTCTCCCGGTAGCCCCTTCAGCCTCGACTGCACCTCCCGGATCTCCATCGCCTTGACCGTGAGGTACTCGTGAAGCTCCTTGATCGCGCGGCGGATTACGCCAAGGTGATACGCATAGAAATGGGTGAGGTCTCCGTCGTCGTCCTCGGTCATGAGGAATGACTGCGCGTATTGCGAAGGCGCCTTGCGCAGAATCCGCGAGATCGAGAGGTACTCCGTGAGCCAGTAACCCTCGCGCAGCATCGACCAGTAGAAGAGTGCGCGCGCCGTGCGCCCGTTACCGTCCTCGAAGTAGTGGTCGTAGCCCATCATGAAGTGGATCGTGACCGCACGGAGCACCTTGGGCATGTAGGGCGCGTCATCCTGGCCGTTGGCGAAGGCGCACAGTGCCTCAAGCCGCTGAGGCAGTTCCGCGACAGGCGGCGGACGATGCAGCAACTGGTTGCCGTCTCCCCACACCGAGACGCGAAGGCGCTCGTCGTCCTGCAGACGTCCCGCGTATTCCGGGTGCTCCAGCGTGCCGTCCGTCACGATGCGGTGGAGTTCCAGCACCATGTCCGGCGTGAGCGGACGTTGGGACAGTTCCCGAATGCGCTGCATCGCGAAGTAGTTGTTGAGGATCATGCGCTCGCTGTGATCTCGCGGCGCGCGACCCTCACGGATCATCTCCTTGGCATCCCGCCGCGACGTCGCGGCCCCTTCGAGTTGGCTCGACGTGATCGCCTCCTCGATGAGCGAGTTCACCACGTAGCGATCGCGGGTGTCAGGGTCGGTCACGAGCTCGCTCGCTTGAATCTGCCCCGACGCCTCGCGGGAGATCGCCTCGCACGTCTCAAGTACGGCATCTGGAAGGTTGAACGTGAAAGGCGTTCCTGCCTTGTCGGTCAGTCCGGGAATGCGACGGGCCGACGCGCGTCGCGACGTCCTCACCACATGCCACCATTCTTCGGCGGTGAAGCCTTCGGGAGGCGTCTGGAATCGGAAGGTCTCCCACGCCCGGTACTCGGAGTGCGACGCGGCGATCCACGGGCCGATGCCGGCCACGAAGGCGCGCTCCAGCCACTTCCCCAGATGGTCGGGGGCGTCGAGCTGGGGTGGCGCGAGGGGCGTCTTCACAGTTTCTCCAAATCCAACTACCACTTGTAGTTCGAGAATACTTGGAGAATGACCCGCTTGCAAGAGTTCGCCTGGGGGCTAATTCCGCACAGCCCCCGGCTGCCGCAGGATGGTTCGCAATTTCTCGGGGGCCGTGCGCCGAAAGTCGCTGAGGTAGATCTCGTGGTGCTTGCCCGCGAGCGCCAGCCCGGCGCCTTCCAGAACCGCGTGCAGCTCCTCAATCACCGGGCCCTCCTCACTGAACGGACCCACGTGCAGCGTCTGCGCGCATCGGCCCTCCTCCAGCACCTCGACCCGCACGCGCGCGAGGTCCTCGGCGGGCACCTTTGCAACGACCGCCTCCCGCGCGGCCTCCACGTCGACGTCCGTGATCCACTCCGGGAGCAGCATGAGCGCGGTCGAGCGCCACGCGGACTTGTCGCCCGACGTGAACGCGGCCGGGTCGTCGGCCCACCACAGCGCCTCCAGCGGCGGCACCACATAGTCGCGACCCTGCTCCTTCTTGGAGGCGAACTTGAGCCCGTAGGCCAGCGGGAACAGCGCGCCCAGCGCCCCGGCGAACGACTCCCCCTCGGGGGTGCCCTCCGCATCGGCCGCCACGTAGCGCGTCGGCGGTACGTCGATGATGTCGAAGCGACCCCGACGCGCCGCGTAGCTGGGGACGATCTTCCTGAGGTCGATCCTCTCGACAGCGGCCTTCACGACAGTCGCCCTACTTCCAGGCCAGCGGGAACTGCACCTCGGTGAGCAGCTCCTCAGGCGCGGTCTCGTTGGGGTCGTTGAGGTACATCTCGCGCGGCGGGCCCACCGGCTCACGGCCCTGCTCCGCGAGCCACGCCCCGAGTGCCTCGTAGGCGGGCCCGATCTCCATGTACGGACCGCGGTGCAGCGTGGAGACCACCTCGGCGGCGGGGATGTCGGCGGCCACACCGTCGGCCGCGCCCGGAGCGACCGGGATGCAGGCCTCGATTTCGCCTTCTGTTTGGTCGTCGATGACGTCGTGGTACACCAGGAACGGAACCCCGGCCGGGATGGCGCGCGCTGCGCCGATGGCGCCCATCGCGCCGCCGAAGGCCTCGCCCACCGCCTGCCCGATGTTCGCGAGCGACGTATGGACGCGGTGTCCCACCACGCGCTGGGCCTCGATGGTCCTAATGGTGATGTCGTACGGCATGGCAATGTCCTCTCGGTTGATGAGCCTCTCGAGGAACCGCAGCATCCGTTCTTGCTCGTCCAACCTCCCGGCCAGTAGCGCCCGATGCTCCGCGAGCGCCGCGCGCACAGCATCGGGACTGTCCAGGTCGAGCACCTGACGCACCCGCGCCAGCGGCATGTCCACCATGCGCAGCACCCGGATCGCCTCGGCCCGCCTGATCTGATCCGGCCGGTAGTGGCGATAGCCCGACGCGGGATCCACCCGCGCGGGCACCAACAGCCCCTCTGCGTCGTACAGGCGCAGGGCCTTCACGGACAGGCGGCTGGCCCTCGAGAAGCGGCCGATCGGCATGAGCGAATCCACGGTTTCCTCCTTGCACTGCCAGGCAACAGTGTCCCGCAAGGGGAGAGTCAAGTGCGGCGCGGAGCCAGACCCGGGGTCTGGACATGTTCCAGGGACTTGGCTACGTTTGCGAGCGAGCATCCGGCCCCGTGGCCCGTGCCTCTACCCGCACAGGTCCCCCGTGTTGCGCGCAACCAGGCGACGCCGCGGTGGGCCCGCGCTGACCGCACTAAAATCGCTCTATGTCCCCCCAACCGCTCGACCAGCTTCGCCAATGGCTCGACCACGCCAGCGAGACCGATCTGCGATTACCACACTCAGCGGTGTTGTCCACCACGGGGCTCGATGGCTATCCGAATGCGCGCACGGTCGCGGTGAAGGACGTCGACGCCGACGGCATCGTCATCTCGGGACCATTGGGGTCGCGCAAAGGCCGTGAAATCGCCGCCGATGCTCGATGCGCGTTGACGATGTGGTGGGACGCCCTCGGCAGGCAAGTCCGGGTCCAGGGTGTCGCCTCATTGCTGGAACGAGAACGCGCGCGGGCAATCTTCGAGGCTCGGTCGCGCGAGGCCCGCATCGTGGCGAGCGTGAGCCACCAAGGCGAGCCAGCCGTGCGCGGCGCGCTGGAAGCGGCCTACGCGGCCTCGCGCGACACCGATCCCACCATGCCGGACTCGTGGGGAGGCTGGATCATCTCGCCTCAGCGCATCGAGTTCATGGAGTTCTCCGATGCGCGGTTCCACGCTCGCACGCTCTATGAGTTGGTCAGCGGCACATGGACCCAGGTCGAGCTCCAGCCGTGAGGCTGGCGTCATGTCCGTACGACCGCGCCGCCTCTGTCATGTGCGCGAAGCCTGGCTGCCCGGCGCGCTGGCGCCCGTCGAGGACGTGCGTGGCTCCTACGAAAGGCCCTGCGGCAGATCCCCTTGGTGATCCGGCCGTAGCTTCTCGTTGAGAAGGCCGGAGTACGCAGCAACAACAATCGATGTCGTGATGTAGCCGACCACGTCGTCCTCGTGTTGGACCACACACACCGCCTCCGGCTCAAGTTCCGGATTGAAGAACAGCAATGGGTCAACGTCGCCCCCGTAGAAGCGCGGAATCGGAGTAGCACTGAGGAGCGGTCGAAGCAGGTTGCCCAGAGGCGTATGCGGTTCCATGAGCAGTGCGAGGGGCGGCACATACCCGACGAGGCGGTCACCGTCCCACACCAGCGCGCCCGTCTCGCCGTCCGTTCGATTGAGGTCCGTCGCCTGTTGCGCGACAGTGCCGCGCACCGCAGGCGTGACGAACGGTGCCACGTCAAAGGTACGCAGATGCCGCCCTCGACGGAGCACGACAAAGTCGACTGCATTGACGATCAGCGGCCCCAACGAGATCGAGACGAGCCAATGAAGCTGATAACTGAACGCAGCTGCGGAGGTCGCGGAAAAGTCGATCAGCGGCAAGACCAAGACGCCAGCAATGGCCGACCCGGCCGCGAGCTCTGACACCCAGAAAAGCAGCCCCCATTTCACGGCCGAGAAATGGAAGGCACGGTAGACGGGCGCGAATGCCTGCCGAAGTCTTCTCACGGCGTAGTGGAGTGCGACGATGGCCGCCGGGGTCAAGAGAGCCGTGGTCGCGACTGCGTTGGGAACCGACCCGCCGCGCGCGAGCCAACCCCAGACCACGAGGGCCGTCGCGATGCATGCGATCGCCATGGAGGACGCGCGTGCGGCTCGGAGCATCTCGTCCACGGACACGGGGTTCTCAGGACTGGCACGCCTGGCGCGCTCCACGCCAGTCTCGTCCCACACATAGCCTGCTACGGGTGGTGCGACCGGCCTCTCAACCGCCCAGGCCACCGCCAAACACAGGGCGGTCACCACTATGACCGCCACCACGGTCACTCCAAGGAATGCGATGAGGAAGGCCAAGAACCTGACGCTGAAGACTGGGAGGTCGACCAAGAAGAAGACCGAAGCCACCAGCGAAACGGCCACTGCCCACAGCGCGTTCTTGAGGCCCATCGACACGTACGCGTACGGTACCTGCCTGCGAATCGGCTTCCACACGTAGAAGTACTCATGAAGCATGGAGACCTTCCCCCCAACACTGGCCGGCGAAGCAAGCCTAGCCGCGACGCCCCTGACAGGTATGCCTACCCGAGAAGTGCGCGGTGCGAGATCAGGGACTCCCCCCATAGCGGCGCGTGTGTCGTGCACGTACCGTGAGCGCATGCACCGCTCCGTTGTCGTCGGCTCCGCCTTGGCGGGCCCCCTGCTCGCGGGCGTCGGCATGTCCTTTGGTCAAACCGTCGCGCCAGATTTGCTGCATCCCTTGTTCAACTCTGCCGCTCCAGTCGTGGCGGTCGCTGCGGCAACGGCGCTCGCTGGCCGACGCCTGTGGCATGCGGTGGCGCTCGCGGCTCTTGCCGGGCCACTGGTGATGGTCGGGTACTACGCGACGGCGGCGGTGCGGGGCTTCGGGGTGTCCTCCTCGTGGATCGTGTTCTGGTGCACGGTCGGGGTGGCCGTGGGCGCAGTCATGGGCGCGGCCACGTGGACCCTTCGCGGCGCAGGCAACCAGGCGCGGTCGCCCTCCTGGCTCGGCCTCGCTGCCGCCGTGTGGCCGGGGATTGCGGTGGGCGAGGCGGCACACGGGATCGCGCGCATCGCCGATTCCACCCCGGTAGGGTATTGGTGGTCCGAGGTGGCCGTGGGGTTGGCGGTGCTGGCCGCGCTCTGCGCGATGCGGGTGCGCTCGCCACGGGGCATCGTCTTGGCGGTGCTCGCCGCTACGGTGATCGCTGGCGGGCTGTTCAGCACCTACGGCGTGCTGTAGACGTCGCGGCCGCGGAGGATTGCGCGGATGAGCTGGCGGACCAGGTGCTACTTCGCCGACAGCTTGATGGCCAGGACGCTCGCAACCCGGGCGAGATCTGTCGAGTCTCGCACCTCAATTGAGACCGGAAGGACCTTGCCCATCATGGGCTCGACAGCGATCCGCTCTTGCAACTCGTGGGGAATCGCCTCCGAGTCGGTGAGAACTTCGCGATGACGCTGCGCAAAGTAGAACGCGATCTTCAGCAGGTCCTCTTCCACGGCAAGCCACGCCACCGTTGTCTTGCCGCGCGAGGCTCTCGCAAGCCATCCGCCGTCCCGGTAGTACCGCCACGAGACCGATGCGCTGGCGTCTTCGAACAGTGCGACTGCCTGCGCCCACACGTCGGCGCTGGAGCCAAGCGCTTCACGAATCCGCGCGTCGGTGGGCTCAATGGAGGCTTCTTTGAATGCCGATCCCATGGAACGAGCGTGCCAAAGCCTGGGACCGACGTCTGGGACCAAAGCCCTTCGCCGCGGGCGCGTCCGCTGGAACGGCATCGCTCCGTTGCGCGTTGTCGTCTCACCACTGCGGTCCGTCCACACCGGAGGTCTCGTGTCCGCACACCTCAGCGACACCATCGCAAGCCAAGTCGACGCCTACTGCCACCTTGGCTATCCCCGGTTCGCCGGCATCACTGAAGAGGATTTCCGCGAACTGGCCGCGCCGCTCATCGACCGCGCTGCCGTGCTTCCCCACGACCAGGAGCCAGCCTCTGCCGGACGACTGGCCGCGCTACTCGTAGTGACCCGGGCCCTCATCAGCGACGAGGCCAGAGTCCCGCTGCTGCGGCTTGTGGACTCGGACTGCAAGGGCGTGCTGGACCGCAATCACTCGTCCGACGCCCGCCAGGGTCTCGCGCACTACCTCCCGCGCCCAGAGCTCGCGGTGCCCGACGCACCCCTCTACCTGCTCGTCGGCGTCGAGCGCGGCGACGAGTACCGCGACATCACGCCCCGCGACGCGCTGCCCGCCATCGCTCAGCGGGGCCGAACGCCGCTCACTATCGACGAGGGCATCTCACTCGCCACGGTCGCTCCCGAGTTGCTCGCCAAGAACCACTGCTTCATGCTGGCGGGCTCCACTCGCGGCGACAAGCGGGTCCCTGCACTGTGGATTTCGGATAAGGCACCCAAACTCGGCTGGTGCTTCGACCGTGTGCCGCACTCGTGGCTGGGAGTGGCTTCGGCGTCGTCCAGGGTGGGTGCCGCTACTTAGCCGCGAGCACGTCCACTGCGAACACCAGGGTGGATCCACCGGGAATGGGACCCATCGAGCGGTCGCCGTAGCCCGCCTCCGGCGGAACCACCAGCAGCACCTTGGAGCCGACCGGCTGGCCCACCAGGCCGTCCACCCAGCCGTCGATCAGCGAGCCGCGTGCGATGCCGAAGGAGATGGGCTCGCCGCGGTCCCACGACGAATCGAACTGCGCGCCGTCCCACAGCCACCCCGTGTAGTGCACGGTGATCTGCTGGCGCTCGACCACGGCCGGACCGTCCCCGGTCTCCAAGACCTCGACGACCAGACCGTCGGGCTTGCTCGCGCCGGTGAAGTCGACGGAGGGCGCACCCTTGGCGTCACGGGTGATCTGGGGAAGGGTGGCGTCGGACATGGCTGCTCCTCAAGGTTGGGTCAGAATCCACCATAGGCGAAGCGGCCCACGTGAGACGTCAGCCGATGAGTCGCTTGAGTTCCGCGATGTGACCCGCGTAGGCCTGGGCGCCTATCTTGGTGAATGCCAGCCGCTTGCGCGACCGCCCCCCGGACTTGTACGTCTTGACCGCCACGTAGCCCTCGTCTGCTAGCACCTTCACGTGCTTGCTGAGCACTGAGTCACTGATGCCCAGATCCTCGCGCACGGCCGCGAAGTCGATGGCGTCGACCTCAGCGAGCATGGCGCACAGTTGCAGACGTGTGGCGGCGTGGATGGTGGAATCGAACCGTGGCGCGGTCATGAGCCCGCGAGTACCCGTGCCACGGCACGGCGGTTGATCCATCGATAGCCACCCAGGATCACGCCGGCCGCGATGACGGCTGTCACGACAGGGATCCCGTCCCACCACCGGGCCCCAGCGATCATGCCCAGCGTGAAGACGCCGAGCGTGACCACCAGCACCACCAGGTGCAAAGGGTCGAAGGTACGACGTGTATTGCCGCCGGCCACGATCCCCGTGCGGCGGCGCCTGGCCTCGACCATGCCCAGGAAGACAATGGCCCAGCCGGATATCACCATGGTGGTCCACGGCGGGCTCGTGTAGGCAATGAGCGCCATGAAGATGCCGATGCTCACCGCCTCGCCCGCGTCCCATTGCCACGGCACTCGGATGCGGCGAGCGATCGCCTCGCGACCGGCGCGGGTGCTGGCGAGCGCATCGGCGGGGCTCAGTTCTGAGGTCTCGTCGTTTTCCATAGTGGAAAGTTAGGACATGACTTTCCATATTGTCAAGTGAGTCCTATCGAGTGAGACATGCCGCACCACAGCGGATCCAGTCCCGACGGACGCATCGCGGACGGTCCGGCTTACCCGCCGAGGTGCACGCCCTTATCCACGCCCACTCCGCGGCGCGTGACCCACAGACTCGTGGCCGTCACCACACCCAGGATGCCCACAATCACGCCAAGCGACGCCAGCGTGGGGATCTCGGGCGTGGCTGGCCAGATGCCGTGCGCCCAGTGCAGCGCCAGCTTGGCGCCGATGAAGAACAGGATCGCGGCGAGGCCGTAGCCCAGGTGCACGAGTCGCGATAGGGCCCCTTCCAGCACAAAGTAGAGGGCGCGCAGGCCCATGAGCGCGAAGGCGTTCGTGACAAACACCAGGTAGGGGTCGCCGGTGATGCCGTACACGGCTGGCACGGAGTCCACAGCGAACACCACGTCTGTCGACATCACCGCGATGACCACCAGCAGCAGGGGGGTGACCGCGCGTCGGCCGTGCTCGCGCACGGAAAACTTGGTGCCGCGGTAGGAGTTGGTCACGGGCCAGAACTTGCGGATGATGCGCACGGAGCGCAGCTGGTCTGGATCGACCTCGTTCTCGTCACCATCGATCGCGTCGCGCAGCACCTTGACGGCGGTCGCGACCAAGATGAGGCCGAACAGCAGGAACGTCCAGTCGAAGCGCTGGAGCATCTCTGCGCCAAGCGCGATGAACACGCCGCGCAGCGCCAGGGCGCCCACCACGCCGATCAGCAGCACCCGCTGCTGCAACTCCCTGGGCACCGCGAACGCCGCAAGCAGCAGCATGAACACGAACAGGTTGTCCACCGACAGCGACTTCTCCACGAGGTAGCCCGTGTAGTACTCGATGCCAGTGGTGCTGTCGTGCGCAGCAATGACCCACACGCCAAAGAGGAGCGGCAGCGCGATGTAGATGATCGACCACTTGACGGCCTCGCGCATCGAGACCTCGTGGGGCTTGTGGGTGACCAAGAAGTCCAGGACCACGACGACGAGCACGGCCACCAACGTCCCTGCCCACAGCAAAGGGGTGCCGATGGTCGGATGGGGGGCCACCGCGTCGGCGACCGACGCGAGGGGTGCGGCCGTCGCGAAAGGCGAGGCAAGAAGGGGGACAGTCAACAAACGGGGTCTCCTCAGAACACTGTAGCTCTGAGGTCTCCTTCACCTTCCGCATGTGCTGGCGGCTGGCGCCCGCTCGGGAACATCGTGGGATGTTCGTATTGACCGAAACGGAACTTGAGAAGTACTCCCCTCGTGGCCCACTGTACGGGATTTCGAGCGACGGTGAGCGCGAGAGCCACGCCACCCGCCTCGACAAACTCACTGGGTGCACCGCGATCAAGTTCGATCATCGGAGCACGGTGGCGTTCCTGGCCTACCGTGCGGGTCGGGTGGCTCCAACACCGACGGCTTCCGCGGCGGCTTTCACCGCTACGAGGACGCGACGGACCGCATCACTCGCACCATGGTGAACACGACAATCACGGCGGTGGGCCATCGAAGGTGGACCGCGGCTCGGCGTTCTGTCAGGCCGTCAATGCCGATGGGGCTCTGTTCCAGACGGGGGCATGGTGCTGCCTGTGGTCGGGTAGAGAGAGATCCCGTCGGCCTCGCGCCGCGTCGGCGAGTCAGTTCGTCTGCGCTTGACGCGCACCACCCTGAGTCGCACGCCATCACCGCGTGACGGGTGTCGTCAGAGCCGAGCAACACCTTCCATTTCCAATCTATATCGCACTGGGGGGCTTGCGGCAAGGCCCCCCTGACGGCGCACACTTGTCGACCGACACCGGGAGCGGCGCCGCGTCTGCGGCGGATCCGCCACTATCGCCTGGTTGAGGACGAACGGAGTTGATCACGTGCATCCCCCCACCAGCAGTGTGTTCGACCTTGCCCCTCGCCTCGCCGCCAAGGCAAGTCCCGAACTCATTGCCGATGATGAGCTCCACTTCGAGGCGATGTCGGCGGCTCTCCGCCACACGATTGACGACCTATCGCTCCGCCTGGACGACGCGCGCAGGGGCCCGGGTGGCCACGGTCAGCAGGCGATGGACAGGGACATGGAGGTCCATCGCCTCACCGCGCGCCTGAAGACTCTGGAGCGCTTCGGTCTTGACCTGTGCCTGGGACGCATGGTCAGCGCCAGTCACGGCGAGCCGGTCTATGTGGGGCGCCTTGGCCTCCAGGACGCCGCTGGGCGCAGGCTGCTCGTCGACTGGCGCTCACCGGCGGCGGAACCGTTCTTTGGCGCGACGCATGCCAACCCGATGGGACTGGCAAGCCGCAGGCGATATCACTGGACACGTGGGCAGATCACCGACTACTGGGACGAGGTGTTCGAGAACGAGGCCCTCGTGATCGCGGGCGTTGGAGCGCGCGCGGCGCTCGACGACCAGTCGAGGTTCATCGCAAGCCTCGGCGCGAGCCGCTCGCCGCACATGAGGGACGTGCTGGCCACCATCGCCGCGGACCAGGACGCCATTATCCGGGCCGGATCCCGCGGCGCGCTCGTAGTCGACGGCGGGCCAGGCACGGGCAAGACAGTGGTCGCCCTGCACCGCACCGCGTATCTCCTCTATTCGGATCCGCAACTGGCGCGCAACAGGGGCGGTGTCCTGTTCATCGGCCCGCACCGGGCCTACCTGGACTACGTCTCCGACGTGCTGCCAAGCCTCGGCGAGGAGGGCGTGCGAACGTGCACGCTGCGCGACCTCGTGCCCGAGGGACCGGATGCTGTGCTCGAGCCCCATGCGGAAGTGGCGCAAGTCAAGGCCGCTCGCAACTACTCGATGCGATCGAACCCGCCGTGCGGCTCTACGAGCAGCCGCCGACCGAGACCTTCGAGGTGGAGACTTCGTGGGGCGACGTGGTGCTCGGCGGAGACGAGTGGGCTCTGGCCTTCGACGCTCCCGAGCCAGGAACGCCTCACAACGACGCCAGGGATCAGGCGTGGGAGGCACTAGTCACGATCGTGGCGGACAAACTTCGCGATCAACGTGACGAGGACGATGGGGACGGCGACTCCAGCGCGAGCGAAGACTTCGATGCGTATGGAATGGTCACCGAGGATCCGCGTGCGCAAGTTCGGCGCGCCATGGCGAGTAACCACGAGCTTTCCCGTGTGTTCGGCCGTGCGTGGCCGCTCCTTGATCCGGCGGAGATTGTCGGCGACCTCTGGTCAGTGCCCGCGTACCTCGCGATGTGTGCGCCGTCGCTCTCATCTCAGCAGGTGGCCGCTCTCCAGCGTGCCGACCCGACAGCGTGGACAGTGTCCGACCTGCCAATCCTGGACGCGGCCAGGCGCAGGCTGGGCAACCCGGCCGCGTCGCGGCGCTCTCGTGAGCGCAAGGCCGCCAGCACCGCTGAACGCGAGCGCATGGCGGAGGTGGTGGGCGATCTGATCGCCACCGACGACTCCGAACTTCACGTCATGTCGATGCTGCGTGGACAGGACCTGAGGGCCACGCTCGCAAACGCAGGCGCGGAGCCCATCAATGGCCGCGATGTACTTTCCGGGCCGTTCGCGCACATCGTCGTCGACGAGGCTCAGGAACTCACGGACGCCGAGTGGCGGATGCTGCTATCCCGCTGCCCCTCGCGTAGCTTCACTATCGTCGGCGACCGCGCCCAGGCACGCCGCGGCTTCGCGGAGTCTTGGCGTGAGCGCCTCGAACGGATCGGCCTCGACCTGATCGAGGTCTCCACACTGAGCATCAACTACCGAACTCCTGCCGAGGTCATGGAAGAGGCAGAGCCGATCATCAAGGACGCAATCCCCGACGCGAACGTTCCCACCTCGATTCGCACCACGGGCGTACCCGTCGTGCATGCGCCGACCCACGACCTCGACGCGATTGTCGATCGCTGGCTCGCCGAGCACATCGACGGCATCGCTTGCGTCATCGGCGATCCCCGATATCGGGCGACGTCGCGCGTCAGTTCGCTGACCCCCGAGCAGGCCAAGGGGCTCGAGTTCGATTTGGTCGTGTTGGTCGAGCCGCAGGCGTTGGGGATCGGAATCGAGGGTGCAGTGGATCGCTATGTCGCGATGACAAGGGCGACGCAACGCCTGGTGGTTCTCACCGCCTAGCGAGCTTCCTCTCGGAAAGGGCCCATCCAGGGCGCTCGTTTGCACTCCGACTCACCTGAGCCGCTGGCGCGGCGTCGCTCGACCTACGTGACATCCGCCAATGCCCCAGTCACCTCATAGAACCGCACGAGGAAGGCCCGCTCGTCGAGGCGCCTGCGCCGCAACCAGTGCGTCACCTCTTCGTTGCACTTGCTCGCGTTGCAGGACCTGCACGCCGGGACGACGTTGTCGAGCGTGTAGCGCCCGCCGCGCGAGATGGGAAGCACGCAGTCGCGCTGGAGCGACGCCCCGGCAGACGCCTGGGCTCCGCAATACGCGCAGCCTCCCCACGCGGCGAGGATCGCGTTCCACTGCGCGGGGGTGAGGTCGTTGTCGGCAGCGTCGACTCTGCGCTTGCGCCTGCGGGCGGCGCGGGCTCGACGGGTGTGGCTGACGGCCATGTTCGTCAGGGTACGGCGCCACCGGTGTTCCGGTTACGCAGCCGCGCGGACGCGCAGCGCCCTGGCAGCAGCGTCCACGTCGCTCGCATCGTTGTAGACGTAGAACGACAGTCGAGCGCGACCGCTGCGCGCGGAGGCGCGCACACGAGCGTCGGCCAGTTGGCGTGCATCAACACCACCAACGGCCACGATGGTGCTGTCGCTTGGCGGCATGCCCACCGCGTCACGGAACTGGTTGGCCAGGCCCACGCTGTAGTCCCGCACGTCGGATCGGCGTAGCCCGGCGAGTAGCTCAAGCGCCACCGCCCCTGCCTCGACCAGTTGCCATGGCGGGGAGGTGTCGAAGCGTCGTGCCGTGGCGCTGAGGTGCATTGGCGGTCCGTAGAGGTTGTTCCAAGGCTCGTCGGTGCCGTACCAGCTGGCGTTAACTGGGCGCAGCCACGTGGCGCGTGGGTGCACCGTGGTGAGGGCGATGCCACGCGGGGCCGTCAGCCACTTGTACGCGGCGGAGACCACCACGTCGAAGTCGCGGGACCGCATCGGCAGCCACCCCGCCGCATGGCTCGCATCGATCAACGTCTTGGCGCCGACTGCCCGTGCGGCTTTGGCGAGTGCGTCCAGATCCATCACGCGCCCGTCGGACGATTGCACGGCGCTGACCGCGACCAGGTCTACGCCAGGGCGCACCGCGTCCAAGAGGCCCTCGAGGGGCACCAGCGTCACGTCAAGCCTGCCGTCAGCCATGAAAGGAAACAACACCGACGCGAAGTCGCCCTCTGCCGCGAGCACCCGCGAGCCCGGGGGAAGCGACGCGGCCACCATCCCCACCACCTGGGACACCGATCCGGCCAACGCGACGTCGGTGGCCTCGCCGCCGACGATCCGCGCGTACGCAGCGCGCATCCGGTCGACCGGCCCGTCGAGTGCGGCCGGATCGACCCGGCCAGCTGCCCAGTCGCCCACTGCCGCGTGGAGGGCCACGGCGGTCGCTCGCGCAGGCAGGCCGACACTCGCGGTGTCCAGGTACCCGGGCACGCGGTCGAACGCATTCGCGACGGCGACATTCATCATGATTCCCAGCATTGTCCGGTATCCGGACTCACACAATCCACTGTTGTTGTTACCTAAACCTCAATGGGATGATGGTCTGGTGATCGACGTCGAACGACTCCTCATCCTGCGTGCGGTAGCCCGGCATGGCTCCAAGGCCGCCGCCGCCCGCGCCCTCGGCGTCGCCGAGCCCACCGTCGCCCATCACCTGCGCGCACTTGAGCGCTCAGCCAACGTGCCACTGACGGTGCGCGCTGGCCGCGTCACACAACTCACCCCCGCCGGCCAAGCTTTGCTCGAGCACGCGGACGCCATCGCCGTCAGCCTCGACAATGCCGAGCGGGCGCTGCACCAGCACGCGGAACTCAGCGTCGGCCGCCTCCAGATCGCCGCGTTCACCTCGTTTGCCTCGATGGAGCTCCCGGCACCGCTCGCGCTGTTCGCCCGCACCTACCCAGGGGTCGAGATTGGGCTTGTCGAGGCAGAGACCGACGACGCTCTCGCCTTGCTGCGCGACGGCGCGGCCGACCTCGTCATCGGCTTCGCTGACACCGCCACACCCCCGCCGTCTGGCCTACCGCTCACGTGGCTCAAGCACGATGAGTACTTCACGGTGCTGCCGGAGGCCCACTCCCAAGCCCGCGGCCCTCACGCGGATATGGCCGCACTCTCCGGAGATCGCTGGATCTCCGGGTGCAACCGTTGCCAGAACCACCTCAACGCGCAGGCCGCCGAAGCGGGGTTCACGCCAGAGATCGCATTTGTGACAGAGGACTACGTCACCGCCCAGCACCTGGTGGCCAACTACTTGGGCGTCGCGCTGTTGCCGCGCATGGCGATCGACGCAAGCCCGCCAGTGCCAGGCATCGTCACCCTGCCAAGCAATCCCCCGACCTACCGGGAGATCTTCGTCACCGCAGGGCATGATCCCGCACCCGCTGCGCTCGCGTTCGCGGCAATGCTCACCGGCGCATAGCGAACGCTAGCGGGTGGCGGGTTCCTTGTCGGGAACCCCGACGGCCATGGTGAGCAGTCGCTCCGGCACAAACGGTGACGTCATGGCACGCAGCAGCGCAGAGTAGTCGGGGGTGAATCGCAGTTCCGAGCCGGCCGCGAGACGTCCGGGCGTCTCCAGCACGAGGTGATCGCTGCTGGACGCGAGGATCGACATGCCCACCGGCGGGGTGAGTCCGTCAGGGTCGACGTCCTGGCGACCAAGCGCCACGATGGTCTGGACAATGGTGCCGCGACTGCGCGCCGCATCGGGCTTGCCAAAGGCGGCCTGACCGCGCAGGCCCCACGGAGCCGTCGGCTTGACGAGCGACTCGATGACCGGTGCAACCACCGTGAAGGCGTCTTGACGCAGGCCGGGAACGGGCTTGCGCGTGAGCGGATCGAGGCCCAGCAGGATCGACTCGCCCAGCCGCAAATCGTTGATGGCGCCCACGCGGTCCTTGCCCAGAGCCCAGGCCAGGTTGGCGGAGTTTCCCCCGCTCACCAGCGGTGTGGGCACACCAAACTTGGAGCCGATCGTGGTGGCGAGAGCGGAGAGCTCCTGCATCTGGTCGTCGCCGGGGACCACGCCACTGCGGCACGCCAGGTTGGTGCCGATGCCGGCGAGCACCACGTGCCTGGTGCGGGAGATGACGCGGGCGGCGTCCAACACGTCGGCCACCATGATGCCCTCGCGCAGATCCCCCAGTTCCACCATCAAGATGATGCCGTGGATGAGGGCCCGCTTCCCGGCCGCTACTGACAGTGCCGTGACGATCCCGAGGTCGCTCACCATGCTCGCCTGAGAGCACGCGACCGCGCGGTCGGCCCACTCTGGGGCAGGTGCACGAAGCAAGGTCATGGGAACTCGAATGCCCGCGTCGCGCATGGCCTCGAGGTTCTCGATGCGGGAGTCGGCGAGGCGCTTGACGCCGCCGCGCATCATGGCGTGCGCGACCTCTGGCGAGCCGAGAGTCGCCTTGGTCACGCCAGTGACGCCGATGTTGCGCCGCTTGAGGGCCTTCACCAGTTCGTGAGCATTGTGCTCCACGGCGGTGAGGTCGATCTCGATGCGGGGCGAGATCATCTGATCTCCGTCGGTTGCGCGAGCGGCGCCAATAGCAACGGGAACGCGTCTGTCACCATCACCACGAGTTCCTGGGGGTCGCGCCACAGCGCGTCAGTGGCGGGGATGCCCAACTCGGCCTCGTACAGGATCGCTGCAGCGTCCACCTCGGCGGGCGTCATGCCCTCGTGATTGATAGTCAGACCAATCACTGTGGTCTTGCCGAACGCCTCGATGAGGGCAACCTCTGTGGCGGCCAACGGCATCGGCACATCGGGATAGTCGGACAACATGGTGCGCGCGGGCGCGTGCTGCATGATGACCGCCTGGGGGCGCGAGGCCCGCAGCACCACGGTGGAGCTGAGGTAGGCGGGGTGGCTGAGCGCGCCCTGGCCCTCGATCACGATGACGTCGGGGTGCTCGCCCTCCCACGCCGCCACCACGGCGCCCTCAAGTTCGCCCACGCCAAACTGTGCGGGAATCGCATCGAGCGCCACGCCGTACTTGGCTCCTTGCATGAGTCCCGTCTGACCGGTGCCCACCATGACCGTATGAATGCCCGCATCGTTGAGCGCCTTGGTGAGCAACGTCGACGTGGTGCGTTTGCCGATAGCGCCGTCGGTGCCCAGCACCGCGATGCGCACGCAGTCCACCGTGTCGATCGCGCCGTCGAACATGCGCAAGTCCTTGGTCGCGTGCGGCCTGCGGACGTCGTGAAGCACCACGTCGGAGATGGCGGCGGCGGTCGCGATCTCGAGGTCGTCGTTGAGGAACTCGTGCAGGCCAGACACGATGTCGAGTCCGGCGGTCACCGCCTCGAGCACCGCCTCGCGGTCCCCAGCGGACATCAAGCCACTCAGCGGGGCCAAACCAAAGATGAGCGCGTTGGGAAGCGGCGCGGGCACGCTGGCGACAGTCGCACCGTCGGCGACCGCCGCGAGAGCGTCCGTGAGCGTGGCGACCACGGGGATTCCCGCGTGCTCGCCGCCCAAGGCAACCCCAGCGTCGTGCCCCGCATGGGTGGAGTCGATCACGGCGACAATGCGGTAGCGCTCGCTCGACCGCACCAGACCGTTAGCGGTCTTGCCGTCGATCTTGGTGAAGTTCCCCTCGCAGTAGATGACCGCCGTGGGGCGCGCCGCGGGACGCGCGGGCGTGGGGAGGTCAGGGACAGGGGTGATGAACGGACGCATGCGGCAAAGCCTCGAGTCTGACTCAGGGGAGGCGCCGGGATCGTTCCGGCCAGGAGGCCGGTGTCAACGAGAGGTCCCCACTAAGAAGTGGTGGACTCCTAGTGTACGCGGTGGGTGCAAACGGAACGGCTGGCCTCAAGGCACCCACGCCGGGTGGTTGTCATGTGCGGAAGCACAGGCGCGCGCGGTGCGTTGACCGTGCATGACCGACACCCCCGCCACCCGCGCGCTTGCCGCCTCAGGAATCGACCACCTCGTGACGGCGCACGGACCCGTGCGTTCTCTCGATGAGGCGGCGGCCGCCCGCGGACTTGAGCCTTGGCAGATTCTCAAGACCCTGGTGGTGCGACGCGCCGACGACGACTTCTTGCTGGTGCTCGTGCCAGGCGACAGGCAGATCAGCTGGCCCAAGCTGCGGGAGCTGCTGGGCGTGAGCCGCCTGTCGATGCCTGACAAGGAGGTGGCCCGCGACGTCACCGGCTACGAGCGCGGCACCATCACCCCGCTCGGAGCACTGCCGTCACCCGCTGGCGAGCCGTGGCCCGTCATCGCCGACGCCCTGGTCGTCTCCCGCGAAGGCCCCGTCTCGATCGGCGCAGGGGCGCACGGCCTCGCGGCCAGCGTGGACCCGACGCAGCTGGTCGAGGTGCTCGCGGCGCGCGTGGCCGACGTCACGGAACCGGCCTAGCGTCAACGTGTCACCGCATGGAAACGCTCGATCATGCCGCGGCCCAGCCGTTCGGTCTCCACGATGTCCAACTCCAACTCGCGCGCAGCAAGCGACGGCCTCCGCGTGAAGTGCTCGCCAAACATGGGCCGCGTGGCGCTTTCTGCCACGCGTTGCAGGATGCGCAGCGGCGTGGAGGTCGAGGCGATGTGGTCGGCCATCAGCAGTGCGCCTCCCGGGCGCAGCACGCGCAACGCCTCCAGCAGAGCGCCGCGCACCTGGGGCACTCCGCACAGGGAGAAGGAGAAGACGACGGTGTCGAACGACGCATCGGCCGCCTCCAGCGCCATGGCATCACCCTCGATCACCGTGGCGCGTCGACCAGACCTCGCGACCGTGCGCTTTGCCTGCGCCACGGCGCGCGGGTTGTGATCGAGCCCGGTCAACTCCAAACCGGTCCGGTACAGCGGCAACGAGGGCCAGCTGCCCACACCGATCTCGAGGGTGTCCCCGCGCGCACGCTCCACGAGCCAGCGTCGGCTCTCCACCATCACTTGGGTCCGAGAACTCACCATGGGACGATCCTAGGGATGCGTCACCGGCGCACCCTCGCGGGCCAACACGGAACGCTTCACGTCCACGCCCCACGCGAAGCCCGTGAGCGCGCCCGATGCCCCCACCACGCGGTGGCACGGCACAAAAAGTGCGACGGCGTTGCGTCCGCATGCGGCGCCCACCGCCCGGCTCGCCCCTGGGCTGCCGAGCGCGGCGGCCAACTCCCCGTAGCGGCGCACCTCGCCCACCGGAATCTGGCGCAGCGCCTCCCACACCGCCGCCTGGAACGCGGTGCCTCGCTGTGCGACAGGGACGCTCCCGGGCGCCGAGACGTCTCCCGCATAGAAGGCGCGTACGGCGGCCGATGCGGTGCACTCACCCTTGCCAACGTCGTCAGGGGTGATGCCCGCGCGGGCCGCCACCGCCGGGACATCGTCCGACCACGCCGACGCCACGACGTCGCCGTCTGGGTTCTCGATGAGGGTGAAGGGGCCGTCGGGGGTGTCGAGTGTTTGGTACGTGTTCATGAGGTGCCTCCAAGGGTCGAGGTGCGGCGGGGTGCAGAGGGGGAAGGTACGGCCGCCCTCCACAGGTGCATCATCAGGTAGCTGCGCCATGGGGCGAGCGCGGCGGCCGCGGACTCGAGCCCGCGAACTTCGTGCGGCAGGCCGAGCGCCTTGGCACCCGCCCGCGCGGCCGAGTCCCCCGTGAGCAACACGTCAGGGCTGCCCAGCACCCGCAGGGACACATAGTGGGACGTCCATGGTCCGATGCCGGGCAGGGCTTCGAGTCCAGCCGTGAAGTCTTCGCGGGTGGCGCCGATGTCGAGCGACACCTCGCCACTGGCCATCGCCTCGCACGCACGCACCACTGCGGAGCGGCGCGCGGCCGGACCGCCCACCACCTCGAGCGCATGCTCGGCGAGCACCTCTGGCCGAGGGAACATCCGGGTGACGGCGCCGCCAGCGAGCGCGGGGGGAAGCGGCTCGCCCAAGGCGTCGGCGACGCGCTGAACGGCCGTGCGGGCGGCCGCCACCGAGACTTGTTGGCCGAGGATGGCGCGCACCACCATCTCGGCCGGTTCGAGCGCGCCGGGAATGCGGATCCCTGGCCGCGCCGCCACCGCGGGCGCCACGAGCGGGTGCGCCGCGAGCGCGGCGTCGATCGCCTCAGGGTCCGCGTCCAGGTCCACGAGCCTGCGCGCGCGGGTGAGCAGGGACGGCAGGTCGGCCAGGTGTTCCACGCGCGCTGTGACCCGCACGGCCCCTGGCTCTGGGGCGATCGTCACGACGGCGGCTCCGCTGGCCAGTCGCACTGACCGGGTGTACGCCCCGCCAGCCGCTGACTCCGCCCCGGCAAGCGCGCGCGTCGAGAGCCAATCGACAACGCCAGCGCCGTCGAACGGTTCGCGCGCCGCGAGTCTTACGGTCACCGCGCCGGGGCCGGCCTGAGCGCCCTGATCGACGCCAGCCTCCGCACGCCGGGCCCGCTCGCGCAAGGCGGTGGGCGTCATGCCGAACACCTCGCCGATGGTGTCGTTGAACTGGCGGATGGAGGAGAAGCCAGCCGCAAACGCCACGTCGCTCGCGGGCATCGGCGTGGACACCAGCAAGTGCCTGGCGTTGTGTGCGCGCTGGGCGCGGGCCAGCGCAATGGGCCCGGCCCCCAACTCGTCTGTGAGCAGCCTGCCCAGTTGGCGCGGCGAGTAGCCGAGCCGTGCCGCGAGCGCCGGGACGCCGTCGCGGTCCACCACGCCGTCGGCGATGAGGCGCATGGCCCTGGCAGAGGTGTCCTCCCTCACGTTCCACTCGGGGCTGCCGGGGACGGCCTCCGGAAGGCATCGCTTGCACGCCCGGTAGCCGGACACGTGCGCGGCGGCCGACGTGCGGAAGAACTCGACGTTCTCTGGCTTGGGGGTGCGGGCTGGGCAGCTGGGGCGGCAGTAGATTCCGGTGGTCCGCACGGCCATGACGAACTGCCCGTCAAAGCGTCGGTCGCGCCCGGACGACGCCCGGTAGCAGGAGTCGGCGTCGAGAGTGGTCGCGGTCATGGGTCAAGACTGCCTGGCTTCACGCCCGCGCGCTAGCGGTTTTCGGACATCGCGGTGGGAGGCTGCGGAAGAGAAATAGGGAACGACCCGGTCGAGGGGGGGTTGACCGGGCCGTTCCCCTCCAATTACACACCATCGGCGTCGCGATTGGCTACCAATGGGCGAAAAAGCTGCCCCCAATGTGGGGGGCATCACAGCGCAACGCCGGTGTTCATCGTCCATCGCACACGCTGCGCTCCAGCCTGCCACACTGGGGGCATGACTCACGATTCTGCGTCGTCCCTGCTAGCACTCCACACCGGCGGCCCCGTGTTGACACTCGTCAACGTGTGGGACGCGGAGTCGACCCGATTGGTCGAGAGCGCGGGTGCCGCGGCACATGCCACGGCTAGCTTCTCTGTGGCCGAATCGCGCGGCTTCACAGACGGCGAGAACATGCCCGTCGATGTGGCGATCGCTGCCGTGGCGGAGGTCTGCGGCGCGACGTCGCTGCCGGTGACCGCCGACCTTGAGGCGGGCTACGGCGACGCTCGCGCCACCGTGCGACGCGCGGTCGCTGCTGGCGCGGTGGGCGCGAACATCGAGGACCGCATGGACCCCCTTGAGGAGTCGGTGGCTCGGATGGAAGGCGCGTTGCAGGGCGCGGCCGACGAGGGGGTCGACCTGGTGCTCAACGCCCGCACCGATGCGTTCATCGTGAGCGACCTTGACCGCGCGGACAGGGTCGCGCAGGCGATCATCAGGGGTCATGCCTACCTCGCCGCTGGCGCCACCTGCGTGTTTGTCCCGCTGGCGCCGCAAGAGGTGATCCCGTTACTGGTGAGCGAACTGGGCGAGGGCAAGGTCAGCATCTTGGGGCACCCGGACGGCCCCCACCCCCAGGAGTGGCAGAAGCGCGGGATCCATCGCGTCAGCTTTGGGCCGTTGCTGTGGCGCACGGCCCCTGAAGAGCGGGCCGATCTCGCGGCGCGGCTGCTCGCGACTCCGTAGCGTCGGGGGCTCTGCGACTACTGGACCCCGACGGCTCCTAGGTCGTGGCGGGTGGCGCCGGGTTGCGCACCCCCAGCCACGAGACCACCCCGCCGAGTGCCAGCAACACCGCCACAAACACGGCCGCACGGTGGAAGCCAGCGAGGTCCAGTTCGCCGCCTACCACCGCACCCAGCGCCGCGACTGCCACCAGGCTCGCCACGCGCGCGATCGCGTTGTTGACGGCCGAGCCGATGCCGGAGCGGGAGGAATCGATGGCGCCCAACACGGCGGCGGTCAGGGGCGACACCGTCGCGGCCAGCCCCACGCCAAACAGCAGCACGCCCGGCAGCAGCTGCGTCCAATACGAGAACGGCTCCGTGACCCTCAACATCAGCAAGGCGCCACCTGCCATCGCTAGCGGACCGAACGTCATGAACCACCGCGGACCCACGCGACCGGCTACGGCACCGGCGCGCGAGCTGAGCACCACGAGCGCGAGCGTGATCGGCATCGTCGCCAAACCCGCCGCCGTCGCGCTCAGCCCCGCGCGCTCCTGGAGGTACACGGACACCACAAATCCGTTCAGGCCGAGCGCCCCATAGACCAGCAAGGTGGCGAGATTGCCCCACGCGAAGTTGCGCGCCGCGAACAGGGTCAGCGGCAGCATCGGCTGCGCAATGCGCGCCTGACGCCACACAAACCACGCGAACACCGCGGCCCCGGCAAGCCCCGAACCCCACACCGTGGGGCTGGACCACCCCAGGTTGGGCTGCTCGATCAGCGCGAACACCGCGCCTCCCAACCCGAGCGCGCACAGGGCCGCCGAGACCAAGTCCACGCGGGCGTCGTCCCGGCGTACGTCGCGCGCCTCGACGCGCGCCAGCAGCAACAGCGCCGCGCCTATCGGCACCACGTTGATGAGGAATGCCAGCCGCCACGACGCAAGATCGACCGCGAGCCCTCCCAGTAGCGGGCCGGCGATCATGGCACCGGACGTGGCCGCGGTCCAGGTGCCGATGGCCCTGCCACGCTCCGCGCCGTCAAAGGAGGACATGATGAGCGCCAGCGAGGACGGCACCAGCATGGCCCCAGCCACGCCTTGCACCAGGCGAGCCACGATCAAGACGCCAGCGGTGGGCGCGGCCGCGATCGCCACGGAGGCGATGCCGAACAGGATGAGGCCGATGCGTAGCACCCGCTGGCGTCCAAAGGCGTCCGACACTGATCCGGCGACCAGAATGAGTGAGCCGAGCGTCAACAGGTAGGCGTCCACCGTCCACTGTTGGGTGGTGAGGCCGCCGCCCAGCTGATCGACAATCGCAGGCAGCGCCACGGTGACGACGCTCATGTCGAGGAACGCGACAAAGCTGGCCGTGATGGCGATGGCAAGGATGAGGCGTTGCTGAGGGCTTCTGGCAGCGCCGGTAACGGTGCGGGACACCACTTCAGACTAGGTGCGACGCGAACGGCGCGGGCGACGGCGTCGTCTCCCGTGTCCCGCTACCGTGGCGGCATGGGAATCCTGGACCGCTTTCGCCGCAACCGCCCCATGTCCGAGTCCGAGCTCGACGAGCGTTCGCAAGTGGACGGCATCAAGTACCGGGACCTGCAAGTGGTGGGCCAGTTGACGCAGATGGGGGCAGACCTCAAGGCCCCGCGTCACACCATCTTCTACCTGTACTTCCCTGCGCAGGCCACCGCCACGGCCGCCGCCGACGCGCTACGTGCCGCGGGAATGGCCGTCACCGTTGGCCCCATGCCGGAGGACTACCTGGCGGAGCACCCGGACGCCCCCAACCCGTGGCGGGTCACGGCCGAGCGCTCCGACAAGGCCCTCGTGCCCGACTTTCTGCGCGACATGATCGACCAATGCGCAGCGGTGGCCGAGGAGTTTGGCGGCGAGTACGACGGCTGGGAGTGCGGGCTTAACGATGCCGAGCAGGCGATGATCAAGGCGCAGCAGGAGCAACGGCGGCAGTAGTAACCCGGCGGCGTGGCTCTTGCGGCTTTCGCCGCTTCGTGCACACCATGAGGAATGAGATTCCTCGGTCGTTCCAGGAGTGAGACCCGTCGCGAGGTCGAGGCGTTGCGCGCCAGGCCGCACACCAGCGTGCTGGTGATCGGCGGCGGCATCAATGGGATTTCCGTGTTCCGCGACCTTGCGCTGCAGGGCGTGGACGTCACCTTGGTGGAGCGCGGCGACCTGGCTGCCCAGACGTCGGCGGCGTCTTCACGCATGATTCACGGGGGCCTGCGCTACCTCGAGTACGGGGAGTTCCGGCTGGTGCGCGAGTCCGTCGAGGAACGCAATCGCCTGCTGGCGGCCGCCCCTCACCACGTGCGCCCGCTCGCCACCACCGTCCCCATCCGCAGCGTGTTCGGCGGCCTGGTGGCCGCGCCCACGCGGTTCCTCACCGGCCGCAAGCCGCGCCGCCACACGGAGCGCGGGGCGCTGCTGGTCAAGGCGGGCCTCAGCTTGTACGACACCTACTCGCGCATCGGCCGCGCGCCAGACGGCACCGCCGTACCCCGCCACCACTTCGCTGGCCCCCGCCGCAGCAGGCGCGAGTTGCCTGACCTTCACCCGGCTACGCGGTTCACCGCCACCTACTTTGACGCGGCCGTCCACGCGCCGGAGCGGCTCGCGCTCGAGGTGGCGCGCGACGGCCTCGAGCACGGCCTGAGCGCGCGGCTGGCCACCTACGTGAGTGCAGTCGGCACGGACGACGGCACGGTCACCTTGCGTGACGAGGTCAGTGGCGACACGTTCGCCATGCGCGCCGACGTGGTGGTCAATGCGTCCGGCCCGTTCACCGACCTCACCAATGCGGCGCTCGGCACCCCCACCGATTACATGGGCGGCACCAAGGGCTCTCACCTGGTGCTCGACCATCCCGTGCTGTTGCGCGCGTGCCGCGGGCGCGAGATCTTCTTTGAGAATGCCGACGGCCGCATCGTGCTGGTGTACCCCATGGGCGGCCGCGTGATCGTGGGCACGTCGGACATTCCGGCCGACGCGCGCGAGGTGGCCGTCTGCACCGAGGATGAGGTGGACTACTTCATCGACCTGGTCGCCAGGGTGTTTCCCCACATCCCGGTGACTCGCGAACACATCGTGTACCGCTTTGCCGGCATCCGACCCCTTCCCCGCCAGGACGACGCGGAGCCGGGGCGCATCAGCCGCGACTACGCCGTGCGGGAGGGCGCGCTGCCGGACGCAGAGGACGTGGCCGTGCTCAGCATCGTCGGCGGGAAATGGACCACGTTCAGGGCGCTGGGCGAGCAGGTGGCTGACCTGGTGCTGGACGTCTTGGGACTGAACCGCGCCGCCTCCACTGCTGGCCGCGTGATCGGCGGTGGCGTGGGGCTTCCTGCCGCCGACGACCGCGACGAGTGGATCGCGCACCACCTGTCTCGCGTCACGACGCAGCGGGGACGCGTGCTGTTGGCGCGGTATGGCACGCGCGCCGTGGAGGTCGCCGACGCGGAGGCTGGCACGCCCGCTTTGCGGACGGCGCCCGGCTACACGCGCGGAGAGGTCGAGCACCTGGCACGCGAGGAGCACGTGGTGCGGCTGAGCGACGTGGCGCTGCGCAGAACATCGCTCGCGTTCGAGGGCGCGCTCAGCATCGCGGTGCTCGACGAACTGGCCGACGCCGTGGGCGCCGCGCTGGGCTGGAGCGGGGGACGCAGACGACGCGAGGTGAAGGCAGTGGTGGAGGAGATGTCCACGCGGCACGGCGTGCGGCTGAGGTCACGCGCTGGAGTGGAGGCATGAGCGGCGACTATGTGATCGCGATCGACCAAGGCACCACCTCCACGCGGGCGATCGTCTTCGACCACGCCGGCGCGATCGTGTCGACTGGCCAACTGGAGCATCGGCAGTTCCTGCCGCGTGCGGGCTGGGTCGAGCACGATCCTGCAGAGATCTGGGCCAATACCAGGCGGGTCATCGGCGAGGCGCTCTCGAGTGCCGACATCACCCGCCAGCAGATCGCGGCGGTGGGCATCACCAATCAGCGCGAGACCACGGTGGTGTGGGACCGCCACACTGGAAAGCCCGTCTACAACGCGATCGTGTGGCAAGACACCCGCACCCAGAGCATCGTCGATGCCTTGGCGGCCGACGGTGGTGACGACAGGTTCCGCGGGCAGACGGGCCTGCCGCTCGCCACCTACTTCTCCGGCACCAAGATCCGCTGGATTCTCGACAACGTGGACGGCGCCAGGGAACGCGCGGAGGCTGGCGACCTGCTGTTCGGCACCACCGACTCGTGGTTGCTGTGGCACCTCACTGGCGGGACGAGCGGCGGCCTGCACGCCACGGACGTGACCAACGCGTCGCGCACCCTATTGATGGACCTGGACACTCTCGACTGGGATGAGGGCCTGTTGGCGGCCTTCACGGTGCCGCGCGCGATGATGCCGCAGATTCGATCGTCGTCTGAGGTGTACGGCACGGTGGGCGGGCACTCGCTGCTGCGCGGGGTGCCGGTCGCGGGGATCCTGGGCGACCAACAGGCCGCGACCTTTGGGCAGGCGGCGTTCGAGAAGGGCGAGTCGAAGAACACCTACGGAACGGGCAACTTCATCATCGTGGGGACGGGCGCCGAACGGGTGGCGTCGGAGCACGGCCTCATCACTACGGTGGCCTACCGCCTGGACGGCCAGCCAGCCAGGTATGCGCTGGAGGGCTCGATCGCAGTGACCGGCTCCCTGGTGCAGTGGGTGCGGGACAACCTGGGGATGATCTCTTCCGCCAGCGAGATCGAGAAGCTTGCCGCCGCAGTGGAGGACAACGGTGGGGCGTACATCGTGCCCGCCTTCTCCGGACTGTTCGCCCCGTACTGGCGGCCAGACGCACGCGGCGCCGTGGTGGGACTCACGCGCTTTGTCACCAAGGAGCACTTGGCGCGCGCCGTGTTGGAGGCCACCGCGTTCCAGACGCGCGACGTGATCGAGGCCGTGGAGGCTGACACCGGCGTGCGGGTTCAGGAGTTGCGCGTTGATGGCGGGATGACCGTCAACTCACTCCTCATGCAGACCCAGGCAGATGTGTTGGGGATTGACGTGGTGCGGCCGGTGGTGGCGGAGACGACGGCGCTGGGCGCGGCCTACGCGGCGGGACTGGCGGTCGGGTTCTGGTCGGGTTTGGACGAGTTGAGGGCGCAGTGGCGCGAGGACGCGCGGTGGTCCCCAGCGATGCCTCGCGATGAGGCCGAACGGATGTACCGCAACTGGCGCAAGGCGGTGAAGCGCACCCTCGACTGGGTGGACGACGACGTGGACTGAGCCGTCAGCGTCGGGCCCCAGCGTCGGCCGGGGTATGGCGGTCAGCCGATGCCGACGGAGCGCTGCGCGTTGATCATGCGCACCTGGCTGGGCAGGGTGAAGAGGTCGATGAGCCACATGATGCCGAAGACTCCGCCGGTGAGCAGATAGATCACGCCCCGCAGGATCTTGCCCAAGTAGAAGTGGTGCACGCCAAGAACGCCGAGAAAGAACCACAGGATGTAGGCGATGGCGAGGTCCTTGGGGGGAAGGACGGGCTGGCTCGCGTTCATGATTGCTCCTAGGCGTGGGTCTGATGAGTGAGCGGTACTTTTGTACGCTTTTGTGCCGTTTTGTGCTCGTCGATCCGAATCTCGTCCCTCTTTATCACCTTTCTCCGCTGGCAAACAGGCCTTTGGTCTATTACTGTGACATTGGCCACACACCGCGTGTTGCCACCGTTCGGACCCGGGCCCGCACATGACCCGCCTCCGGTAGCTGAGGAGCTCGAGAACAATGTCGCCCACTGTCGCGCGCACATCTTCCTTCAGGCGCATCGCCGCCGCGATCGTTGTGACGCTGATCGCCACCATGGGGATCACCGTCGCCAGCAGCCCCACCGCGAGTGCCGATACGGGTCCGTTCTCCGACGACCACATCTCCGTCACGGTCTCCGGCATGTCCATCAGCACCGACTACTCCGTTGTGGGCCGTCCCGACATTGGCGACATCGTGAGCGCCGATGTCACGGTGATCGCTGGGGACAAGGATGTCTCGCTCGCAGCCATCCTGTGGGACGACTCGCTCGTCCCCTACGGCCTTGGCACACAGATCCCCGCAGGTGAGAGCCGGACCGTCACCGTCTACAAGCTCGTTACCCGCGACAAGCTCGGCCACCTCGGTGAGGGGCCCTTCTTCGACGACATCAGCGTGTCATACGGGTACAGGTCGGGAACGAATTTCCTCGGCTGGCCCACCTACAGCTGGACGTCCCTCACCGTCGATAGCCCTCCCCCGTTCTATGCGCCAGGCGCCCCGTTCACCGTGGCAACCACGATCGACATCACGGAGACCGGCGTCGTCGACGGCTTGGTGCGCGAGGGCGACACCGTCGGCTACACCACTACGGTGACCAACACGTCTGGCTACGTCATGGTGCTCGATGCTCTACCTGGCTACGACGACTTCACAGCACCCGTCACCCTCGATGACGGTGAATCTGCCACCTTCCATCGCACCCCCGTGGCGGTGACGTACAACGACATGGTCGCGGGCCTGGTCGACTTCCCGGACACCCAACTTGAGTGGAGCGCGGACTTCACCGTGATCCCGGACCTCATCACCATCGCGGACTTGTACACGGGCACGTTCCCCGTGCCGGTAGGGGCCGCAACCACCGAGACGATCAACACCACATTCGATTCCTCAGTGACCTACACGGTGAACACTGCGGCGGGCGCAAACGTCCCTCTGGGGGACGCGGTGGCTGGCGATGTCATCGACTTTGTGGTGGGCGCCACCAACACTGGCAACGTCACCATGAACTACGTGGGCATTGCACTCGACGGTTCGTGGGGACCGGCCGCCGACGCCAAGTCGAAGAACAACAGCGCGTTCCTCGCTGGCACCTCGCTTCCCAACGGCACCGTCAAGGCCAAGCACCTGAAGTCCTCCGGCAACGGCATCTTCGAGCCGTACACGCTCACCCCCACCGATGTCGCCCTCGGCTATGTCGATCTGACCACGAGCGTCCAGGTAGCCCCGTCTCAGGCGCTGTTTGACGGGGACCCCGCTTCCTACACGCACACCGCATCCGAGCGCGTGTTCCTCAGGGAGTTCAACACCAAGGCGCAGCTCAGGTTCACCAAGGCGCAACTCAACGACACCAACGGCGACGGCATCGGCCAAGAGGGCGAGACCATCACGTACCGGGTCCGGTTCAAGAACAACGCAGACCAGTCCCTACTCATCGACTCCGCCTACGACGCCGCTGGCTCCGACATCGCGACGCCGGTGGGCGGCCACTTCACGGGCAAGACTCGCGCTCCAGGCAACACCATCGCCAAGAAGTGGACGCACACGATCACCGCTGCTGACGAGGCCCGCGGCTCGATCGACGTGGGCGTCACCACCGACTACACGGGCCAGGCCGACTGGGCGACCAACTCGCGCACCAAGTGGGCGCCCACCATCGCGACGGGTCCCTACGTGGCCCCGCCCACCACGCTGGACACCTCGGCCACGTACGTCGACGGCAATGGTGATGGCTTCCCGTCCATCGGCGAGACGGTGACGGTCACGGTCACGGCGGCCAACATTGGCACGTACCCGCTCACCGGGCTGGTGGTGACGGACGCCGCTGGCTCCGACGTGACTGGCCTGCTGCCGGCGTTCTCCGGCACCATCGCGGCTGGCAGCTCCGAGACCCAGACGTTCACGTACGTGCTCACCGCGCCGGACTTCGCTCGCGGCTCGCTCGCCTACTCGACCGAAATGACGGCCGATGGCATGGCAACCACGGCGTCATCCACGTCGGTGAACCTCACGGACATCACGTTCCAGGCCTACGCGAGCGATCTGCTCACGATGGCGGAAGGCGGCATCTCCGTGTGCCTTCCGGACCTCACACCCACGTCAACCGTGGTGATCGGTAACTCGGTCACCGTGACGCCTGGCGCCTCCTGTGTCTTCGGCGGCGCGCCAGACGACTACCGGGTGGTCGGCTTCTCCACCCCGATGGTGTTGGGCACCCACACGTTCTCCGTGGTGGTGCCTGGGGCCATGGGTGTGGGCGCTCACAGCCTGGGGCTCTATGGGCCCGACGGTGAGCTCGTGGGCTGGAAGGCCGTGACGGTCAAGGACCCGATCGCCTTCTCTGGTCGCGGTCGCACTGACGGCGGCGCGCTCGCCTACACCGGGCTCAACGAGGACGGCATCGCGGTTCTCGCTGGCGGCGCGGCGGCGTTGGTGCTGCTGGGCACGGCATCGATGGTGGTGGGGCTGCGACCGCGGCGTACGGGGACCACCCCGGCACTCTAAGCTCCGAACACGCCAGCAGAGGCGGGCGCCGTCGTTGAGGGCGGCACCCGCCTCTGCGCGTGGGGGCGTTAGGGTCGTAGTCTGCTTTCCCGTCCCCCGGAGGTTGCCATGCCGGCGTATGAACTCGACGGCCGCCTCGTGGTGGGCGTGGCGTCGAGCGCGCTGTTCGACCTGACGGAGTCCGATGCGTACTTTCGGGCGCATGGCGAGGCCGCCTACGCCGAGTATCAGGACCGGCTGTTGGACACGCCCTTGGAGCGCGGGCCAGCGTTCCCGTTCATCGAGCGGCTGCTGCAGCTCAACGATATTCGCCCAGGGGACCCGCTGGTCGAGGTGATCGTGCTGTCGCGCAACGACGCCTCGACTGGCCTGCGGGTGATGCGCTCCATCGAGCATCACGCCCTGCCTGTGACGCGCGCGGTGTTCACTCAGGGTCGCTCGCCGCTGGACTACATCGGCGCGCTCGGCATGAGCCTGTTCCTGTCTTCCCACAGGGACGACGTGCTGACCGCAGTGCGCGGTGGGCATCCCGCCGGGTACGTGTTGCCCCACACCGCCGCCTACGACGACGCCGATCGGTCCTTGCGCATCGCCTTCGACTTTGACGCGGTGCTGGCCACCGACGAGTCGGAGCGCGTCTTCCAGACAGAGGGGATGGCGGGGTTTGTGGCGAACGAGGTGGCCAAGCGGGACGTGGCGCACTCGCCCGGGCTGCTGCAGCCGCTGGTGGCTGACCTGAACCGCATTCAGAGGCTCGAGCAGGAATTGCAGGCCGCGGACCCCACGTATGAGCCGCGCGTGCGCATCGCGCTGGTGACGGCGCGGGCGGCCCCTGCACATGAGCGGGCCGTGCACTCGCTGAGGTCATGGGGAGTGACCGTCAACGACGCGTTCTTCTTGGGCGGGATCGAGAAGCGGCGCGTGCTGGAGGTGCTGCGGCCGCACCTGTTCTTTGACGATCAGGACGGGCACCTGAGCGGGGCGTTGAAGCACGTCGCGGGCGTGCATGTGCCGTACGGAGTCGCGAACGAGGGCTGAGCCGCTAGGCGTCGCGTCCCTTTTGCCTGCCTTTGCGGCACCAGAAGTGAGCCGCTTCGCGTCAGTTCGGCAAAACTCCTGGTTACTAGGTCCTTAGTCCCGTACTGTGGCGTACGTCACAGCCACCACGAGCCCCCACACCGACGCGGCGGCCCCCCTGGCTACTTCTGAGGAGTCACCATGTCCCGCGCCCTTGCGCTGCCGTCCGCCGTTCTGCGCGCCTTCGCCGCCGTCATCGTCGCCCTGCTGGCCGCCATCGGTCTGAGCGTCGCGACGGCGCCCACGGCGTCCGCAGACCCCGGCGTGTGGGATGTGTCCGACGCCCACGTCGGCTTCTCGTGGCGGGTGCCCGACAGTTGGAATGACGTCAATGCCAACGGCAGCCTGGATGCGGGCGACACCCTCAGGTACGTGTTCGACATCACGGCGTTCACCGAGACAGTCCATGTGACCACGATCGGCTTTGCGGGCTTCAGCTGGGGGGTCAATGCGGATGCCAGCCCTGGCTCGCCGCTGTATCGCGCGATGATCGTGACGGTCACCGAGGCCCAACTGAACGACGTCGGCTGGGGGCCATACATGCCTCCCAACACCTTCCACTACACGGTGGGCGAGTCCGCTGGCTCGCTCACCTTTGGCTCGCCCGCGCTCTACGCCACACCGTCCCCCATCACGGTGAGCACAGCATTTGCCCTCACCGAGACTCATGGCAGCGTGCCGGATCAGGCGGTTGAGGGCGACTCCGCGAAGTATGTGACGACGGTGACCAACACGAGCGCGGTCAACATCTCCTTCACCCCTTCCAGCGGGCTCGATGCGGACACCTTCCCTCATGCGCTCGCCCCCGGGGCCTCAACAATCCTGTACACACCGCATGTGGGCGTGACTTACGCCCACATGGTCGCTGGAGGCGTGGCCTTTGCCGATGCCTCGATCACGTGGGCCTCGTCGGACGCAGCAGGCACGATCCCTGTGCCTTTGGCTACTGTGCCCACTGAGCCCATCGACGCGTCGTTCTCCGCTGGCGTTGCGACCGAGGTCAACGACGGCGCCACGGGAGACCCGGTGCCGCTCGGTGATGCCGAAGCGGGCGACGTGGTCGACTACACCTTCCAGCTCACCAACACCGGCAATGTGTGGCTTCAAGGCATGCGGCTGATCTCTGGGACATTCCCCGGCGAGTTCGCTCCTCACACCCTTTCGAGCGGGGCCATCGGACTGGCACCTGGCCAGAGCGTGCCCAACTCTGTGGCGCTCAGCACCCATCTCACCTCTGAGGGAAGCGGCGTCCTTCATCCCTACACCCTCACCGCGGCCGACGTCTTTCGAGGTTATGTCGACCTCGACTTCAGCGTGGTCGCGGGACCCACTCTCGCCATCGCCGACGCCGATCGGCCTGCGTACACGCAGTCCTTCGCGCCACGCGTGTTCTTGCGCAACTTCACCACCAGCGCGACCCTCACCGCGACGGCCACTCTCAACGACCCGAACGGCGACAGCCGCGCCCAAGCCGGCGAGACCATCACCTACGACTGGCGCATCGTCAACACGTCGGACCAGGCCATCACGGTGACGCGCCTGTACAAGCGTCCTGCGATCGGCGTCGACTCTGGCGTGGGCGCTGGCGCACCCGACGGCGCCGTGATCGCGCGGGACGGTGAACTCACGGGCAGCTTCACGTACACCGTCACGGCGGACGATGAAGACTCGTGGCTCATCCAGTTCGACGTGCTGGCCGACATCGAGGGCAGTGCCGACGGGGGCACCGCCACCGTCTCGCGTTCGACCTCTGGCGTCTTGGCGCAGCCATACGAGGCACCGTCCCCTCGCCACCTCGAAGTGGCCGGTTACTACGACGACGCCAACGGCGACGGCAAGGCCAACGTGGGCGAGACCGTCACCGTCGAGGTCGCCGTGCAGAACTTCGGGTCCTACCCCCTTACCGGCGTGGTGGTGACGGACGGTGCGGGCGCGAACGCTACCGGCCTCCTGCCAGCGTTCCCCACGTCGATCGGCTCGTACGAGTTTCCGACGCGCAGCTTCGACCACGTGCTGACGGCTGACGACCTCACGCGCGGCACGTTCTTCTACACCGCGCTACTGGATGCGGACGGGATGAGTACCCAGTCGGCGGATAGTACGTACTCCCTCGCCGTGCAGGCATACGTGGCGCCAGCCCACACCGTCACCACCACCGCGATCTATGACGACCTCAACGCCGACGGCTTCCCCAGCATCGGCGAGACGGTGACGGTGACCGCCACCGTTGCCAACGTCGGCGGGTATCCCCTGACCGGCTTGGTGGTGGACGACGCCCCCGGCTCCGACGTCACGGGACTGCTGCCAGCGTTCCCCGGCACGGTTCCCGCTGGCACGAACGCCACGGAGACGTTTGACCACGTACTCACGCCAGCCGACTTTGCGCGCGGCACCTTCACGTACAGTGCGCGGTTGACGGCCGACGGCGTCTCTCTGCCTGAGTTCTCTGCGCCGGTCGTTCTCACCGATATCTCGTTCGCCGCGTATGCGACGGACCTTGAGGGGACCGCCGCCGGGGGCATCGTCGTCTGCGACGCCGACGGCAACGTGGTGTCCAACCTGACCATCGGGCAGGACTACAAGGTGGCGCCCGTGATGTGCGGCTACGCCGGACCGGCAGACGGATATCGCACGATGGCCTTCTCCACGCCGATGCAGTTGGGCGTTGACACGTTCGCCGTCACCATCCCTGGCGCGCTGGGCGTTGGCGAACACCGCATCGCGTTGTACGGCCCTGGCGGCGAACTGGTGGGGTGGCGCGGAGTGGCAGTTGCAGAGCCCATCGCCTACGCGGGGCTGGCGTCCACTGGGTGGGATTCCGGAATGGGCCTCGCAGGACTGGCCGCCGCTTTGATCCTCATGGGAGCGGCCGGCATGACGGAGGGCGCGCGCAGGCGGAGGTAGTGCCGCCCGCCGGGTGCCGCGGTCCGTCATGATGGCCACATGAAGACCACTGACGAAGGGCTCGACGCGCTCGTGGCCCGCGCGGCCGCCCTCGCCCAGCCGGGCGGGCGGCGGCTGCTCGGCATCGTTGGGCCGCCGGGTTCAGGCAAGTCGACACTTGCCGACGCGCTGGCTGCAGGCGTGGCGGCGCAGGGGCACGACGTGGTGGTGGTGCCCATGGACGGGTTCCACTTGGCGCAGACCGAGTTGGAGCGCTTGGGCCGCGCCGGGAGGAAGGGCGCGCCCGACACGTTCGACGCGGCCGGATTCGTCGCCCTGCTGAGGCGGATCGCAAAGCCCGGCCCCGACGTCGTCTACGCCCCCGCATTTGACCGAGCGCTCGAGGAGCCGATCGCTGGCGCCATCCCCGTCACGCCCGATGCGCAGTTGGTGATGGTGGAGGGCAACTACCTGCTGCTGGATGAGCCGCCGTGGGCGGACGCCCGGCCGATGTTGGACGAGGCCTGGTATGTGCGGCTGGATGCGGCCGTGCGTGTGGAGCGGCTGATCGCGCGGCACCGCCGCTTTGGTCGCGGCGAGCGTGAGGCTCGGGAGTTTGTGTTGGGTTCTGACGAACGCAATGCCGAGCTGGTGGCTGCCTCGGCCGAGCGCGCCGATCTGATTGTGAACGTGGGCACCTGGTAGGCGGGCACGGGGCTACGTGCTCCCGACAGTGCTTGAGCCCGCTGGCATGCCGCCCACCTATGCCGTGATTCCCCTGGCCTCTGCCCCATCGAACAGGTCTTGTGCCGTTTGTACAGCCAGGTCTGCCTCGGCACTGCCGATGGGTGCGGCCCGGTAGCGCTGCTGGTTTCGCGCCCGGCGCAGTCGGTCGTAATGCCCCGACGCACGGTCTCCTGGGGGACTATCGAGGACGATGCGCACGAACCGCCCGAGCGCCTCGTGCTGACCTGCGCCGTTTGTGGTCCGGTAACCGTAGGCGGCCATGATCGCCTCTCCCACATCGTGACATGCGTCGTAGGCGAGGTTGTAGCGATTCTGAGCCTTGGTGAGACGCGGGAGGTCCTCCAAGGTGTCGTCGGCCTGGCGCATGAAGGCCGCCGCGCGCGCAAGATCCGGAGGGACGCGGGAAAGCCTGCCAGCGGTGACGAGCGAGTCGGCCGCAGTGCGCTGCGCCAGGCTGAGCGGCGTCACGCCCATGGCAGGTCCCCCAGGATGGGAACGACGGGGTTGGCGCGCAGGTGTTCGAGGAAGCCAGAGCGCTGCTGAGCTTCGGCGCGAGTCAAGATCGTGGGGTTGATGGGGCGAGCAACGAGCTCTTCCACCTGCCCGCACGCGTCGTAAACATCAGTCGGGTCCGGCTTCCCAATAACCATGAGGTCGATGTCGTTCGGCGAGGAGCCCTCGATGCCATTCATGCGAGCCGCGAACGAGCCGTAGAGGAACGCAGATTCGACGCCGCTGAGGGGAGCGAGCCGCTCCGCGAGGAGGACAACGGGGCCAGTGGCAACCAGCAGAATTTCGCGCAGCGGAGCCACCAGCGGGCTCTCAGGGTTGCCGCGCACGAGACGTGTCCGACCCACCCGGCGCTCGGAGAGGACTCCAGCGTCGAGCAGCCGAGCAACTTCGCGGTGTGCGGTGGGGTAGGCAAGCGCAGCCTTGTCAGCAAGGTCCGAGATGCTCAGTTCGGGCGTGCCGAGCAGGAGCACCGAGAGCAGGCGTGCCTGACCATCCGACCGAAAGATCGGGGCCAAGAGTGGCGCCTCAGTTCTCATATGATGGATAATATTATCCGTTATAGCGATAGTCAAGAGCGAGACGCTCTAGTCGGTGTTCTTGCGTTCGGGGTCTGTCCAGTAGCGGTCTTCGTGGGGGGCGCGACCGTTGTATTGACCTCTTGTTCCGGCGATCCTGGGGCGCCCCCACGAGGACTGCCACCGCTACACCACGCAGCAGTCGAGTCATGCCCAGACCATATCGACCAAACCGGACGCCCGGTACCCCAAGACTGGGGGCTGTGGATAACCCCGGCGACCACACGGCGTCGGCGACAAAGGCCCTCCAACCAGCACATCTGCGACCTTGGGCCTAGGCTCGGGGCAGTGGGCGCAACGACGCGCACGCTGAACGCCGAGGGAAGGTAGTTATGAAGAGCAACACTGTCTTAGGAGTCATCGGGGGCATCCTCATCGCCATCGCGGTGTTCCTCACTGGCGACACCATCAAGTTCTCGGGCGAGGCCATCAAGGACACGATGTCCTTCATCCTGTTCATCGCGGCACTCGCGATCATCGCTTTCTCGGTGATGAATAGCCGCACCCTCACCAGTTACGCGGCCATTGTTGCGGCGACCATCGTGCTCATCTGGTTCGTGGAACTGGTCCGCAACGACGCGCTCGACTTCTCGGTGCGTCTGATCCTGCTGCTGGTGGGCGTGGTACTCGCACTCTTCGCCTCGCTGGGCAGTCGCAGAAACTAGACGGTAGCGGGAGCGGGCCGGGACCACGGTCCCGGCTCGCTCTCTGCCCACAGGTGTAAGCCGAGAGTGTCACTCGTCGACACTCGGCCGGCGTGTCCCCGTGAAGCAGGGAGGCGGACTCATGAACACCGAACAGCTCGAGAAGATCAAGAGTGGCAAGGGCTTCATCGCCGCGCTGGACCAGAGCGGGGGCAGCACCCCGAAGGCGCTCAAGCTCTTCGGCATCAGTGAGAAGCAGTACTCGAACGAAGACGAGATGTTCGAGCTCATGCACCAGATGCGCACGCGGATCATGACCAGCCCGGCCTTCACCGGTGAGCGGATCCTTGGCGCCATCCTGTTTGAGATGACGATGGACCGCGAGATCGGCGGCAAGGGCACCGCCGAGTACCTGTGGGAAGACAAGAAGATCGTGCCGTTCCTCAAGGTGGACAAGGGCCTGGCGGAACCGGCCGACGGGTCGCGCACCATGAATCCGCTGCCGGACCTCGAGGCGGTGCTGGCCAAGGCAAAGACCCACGGAGTATTCGGCACCAAGATGCGGTCGGTCATCAGGCTGGCCAACAAGGCTGGCGTGCAGGCGGTGGTGGACCAGCAGTTCCAGGTGGCGCGGCGCATCCTCGAACAGGACATGATGCCGATCATCGAGCCTGAGGTGGACGTGTTCAGCCCTGAGAAGGCGCTGGCCGAGAACATGCTGAAGGGCGTCCTGCTAGACGCGCTGGACCAGCTCGACCCCGGCCAACAGGTCATGCTGAAGGTCAGCCTGCCTGACAAGTCTGACCTCCACGCCGAGTTGGTGGCGCACCCCAACGTGCTGCGCGTGGTCGCCCTGTCCGGCGGCTACACACGCGAGAACGCCAACTACCACCTGACCCGCAACCACGGAGTGGTCGCCAGTTTCTCCCGCGCCCTGACGGAGGGCCTCACGGCCCAGCAGAGCCAAGAGGAGTTTGACGCCGCGCTCGACGCGTCGATCGCGAGCATCTACGAGGCGTCGCTCGGCTGAGGTTGGGGGCGGGCGCGGCCGACGTTAGGGACGGCTCTGGCTATCGCTTCGGAGCTCTGCCATTCTGACCCCATGGGGGAACCACTCACGCTGATTGCCAGCGCCGACGCCGTTGCCGCACGCGTTGTCGCGTTGCCTGAGGGGATCTCCACGCGCCCCGCCGCCGAGGGCGACGCCGAGGCGCTCGCCCAGCTCCATGTGGGTGCGTACGACCCTGGCGTGGGGCCGTCGTCCCTGCTCGACGCTCGCGAGGAGATCCGCAGGATGCTTGCGGGGGCGCGCGGTCGCGTGTGGCTGGAGGCTTCCCGCGTGGCGGTTGACGACGCCGACGGCAGGCTGGTCGCGTGCGCCATTGCGGTCGCGGAGACTCCCGGCAAGGACGGGCCTGAGGCGGGGCCGCGGGTGATCGAACTGCTGACCCAGCGCCGGTGGCGAGGGCGAGGGCTCGCGAGCTCGCTGCTTGCCGACGCCGCCCGGGTGGTGGCGGGGGGAGGGGCGCTGACCCTCACCGTCGAGGTTGATTCGGGCAACATCGGCGCATTGCGGTTGTTCGCTGCGGCGGGCTTCGCAGGGGTCGGCCAGGCGGACGCCGACGCCATGGCACGTGCGACTGAGGCAGAGATGGGCGACTGGCGGGCCGAGTTCGCGCCGCATCCGGAGCCCGCGCGCCGCCGTGGGCTGATGGACACTGCCGACGTGGTCTCAACGGTCATGGGCATGTTCGCCATGCTGTTGGCGATCGGGATTCCGATCGCGTTTGTTGGGTTGGTGATCTGGCTGTTCTTCTCTTTGATGGGAGACCCGGCGCCAGAGGTATCGCCTAGTCCGCAAGCGGGTGCGGACCGCGTCCCATCGTGGGTGGTGGGATATGTCGCAGGCCCTGGGCGCACGGAGTTGACCCTCGTGGTGGAGGCCTGCGACGAGTGGAACCTCGACGAAACCTGGACAAGCAAGCAGGACGCCGCCCACGTGGAACTCTGGGTCGGGTGGTGGAGCATGTCGCTACCGCCGTGCGAGGCCCCGGAACTGCGCACGTTTGAGTTCGGGTTGCTCGAACCGCTCGGAGACCGCACGGTGTTCCTGTTGGGCGGCGGCGAGGTGCCCCGCTTCGAAGGGGAGTTGCCGCCGGGCGACAGCTAGACGCCGCTCGCTGCCGCGCCGGTTGTTCGCCTACGCCCGCGCGGAGAGGTATTGGTCGAGCGCCTCACGGTCATGCCTACCTCCCTTCTCCCGGCTACCCTCATCACAGGGACGCGAGCGGGGACACGCATGACTCACACGGACGACGGCGGGGCGGTCAGGCGCCCTCGGCTGCCAGAGCCCGGATGGCTCCCCGACCCCAGCCGCCTGGACATCGAACGCTACTGGGACGGTTCGAGCTGGACGTCCCGCACCCGCGACCGCGTGTCCAAGCTGGAGCGCATCCCCGCGACCGGATGGGTCGACGAGCCGCGTCGCGGGCGTCACCCCGGCCGGTGGTTCGTGTCTTTGGTGGTGGTGGGGCTCCTCGCGTTCGGCGGGGCTGGCTACGCGGGCATGCTGCCGTCGTGGATGCCAGCGCCCAGCGGGTTGGGGCTTGGCCCGCCGGCGGGGCCCGCCGTCGCCTACCCGGTGTTCGGCTCCAACAACACGGTCACCTACCTGGCGCGAAGCCTGGTGGCGCAGCAGCAGGAGATCGACGTGACCTGGATCCAGGCGCAGGGCGCTGACGTGATGTCTGTGGTGGAGGACGCCATGGGCGAGGTCCTGTCGCAGAACCCCTACGTGTTTGTCTCGGGCTGGAGCGTCAAGGTAGGGACGGCGAAGTCGAGCCTGCGGCCGGAATACACGTACTCGGCGGACGAGGCGGAACGCAGGCGCGTCGCGACCGCGAGCGCGGTGCAGGCCGTGCTGGCCACGCCAGACGTGCAATCGGCACAGGGCGACCGCGCCACCGTCGAGGCCCTGCACGACGCGGTGCTGCGCGCCGCTACCTACGACCGCGCGGCCTACGACGCCATCAACGCTGGCGAAACCACGGCGTCGTCCGGGCAGGTGGCGCAATCCCAAGAGGCGTACGGCATCTTGGTGGAGGGGACAGCGGTGTGCAATGGGTACGCCCAGGCCATGCAGTTGCTCGCGGAGGCGGCCGGCCTGGAGTCTGTGGTCGTGAACGGCATGGCCAGCAGCGGGTTCACCACGGGTGCGCACGCGTGGAACAAGGTGCGCGTCGACGGCGAGTGGCTGGTGGTGGACGCGACGTGGGACGACGCTGACGACGCTCGGCTGGGCAGGGACTACCTGCTGCTCGACCCGTTGGACGCGAAGCTGTCGACGCGGACCGCGGGCGACGAGTGGGTGGTCGACGCCAATGCTGGGTTGTATGGGTAGAGCATGGGCACGGGAGTAACGGGCTGGGGCTACGAGGGCCGCACGCTCGCGGACCTGATTGCGTTCGCCCAGTTGCAGGGCGCGTCCTGGATGGTGGACGTGCGGCTCAACCCCGTCTCCCGCAAGCCCGGCTTCTCCAAGCGTGCTCTCGCGCAGGCTGTCGCCGACGCTGGCCTGGGCTACCTTCACCTTCCCGCCTTGGGCAATCCTCGCGACAACAGGGCCGGATCCGCCGACGCTTCCGGTCCAGTGGGCGCTGCGGCTCGCGCACGCTACGTGTCAGAGGTGCTCTCGACGGCCGACGCCGTTGAGGCTTTGGAACGGGTGCGAGGGTTGGCCGAGGACGGCGGCGTGGTGCTGGTGTGCTTTGAGGCTGACGGTCGGTGCTGTCACCGGACGGAGGTGCTGCGCGCGCTCGAAGTCGCGCAGCGAGGGGGCTGACTCTCGCCAACTCCCGATACCTGGGCGAGGGCGACGAACGGGTAGTCGATGTTCATTCTGGGCATTTCAGTAAGGGCCTAGATGCCGATTCTCGTTACGACTGCGCGCGGGCAGCCTGCGCCCGCGCGCTCCTGAGGAGTTCCGCGAGTTCCGGGATCACCCTGGGCTCGGCGTCAAGCGCGGCCTCGAGGCGCTCGGCCTCGGAAGGT
>NZ_JADQBF010000093.1 GCF_016278775.1 Demequina sp.
CACCCACAGCGAAAGCCACAGCGGCGACCAGTCGTCCACGGTCTCAGCCCTGCGTCTCTGGCGTCTCGCCGGGTAGCGCGAAGCCGTACCTGGCCATCACTTCGCGGCCCTCCGGCGAGCCGATCAGCTCGGCGAACGCCGTCGCGGCGTCTCCACGAGCACCCGTCGACGTGACCACGAGGGCCTGCTCGAGCGGCTCATGAAGCTCTGAGGGGATGAGCGTGTAGTCGCTCCCGTCGGCGATGGACAGCGAGAGTGCCACGATGCCCACGTCGGCGTTACCGGACTGCGCGATGCGGAACGTGTCAGAGATGTTCTCCCCGTACACGAGCCGGGACTGAACCTGCTCGTAGACTCCCGCAGACTCGAGCGCCTGCTGTGCGGCGAGGCCGTACGGCGCGTGCTCTGGGTTCGCGATCACCAGCCGCCGGTACTGCTGTTCCGTCAGGTCCTCGATCGAGCGGGGGAGTGCGACGCCCGTTGGGGCCCACAACACGATGCGCCCGGACGCATAGTCCGCCTTGGTGGTTGCGACGCCTCGACCGCCCTCGATCACGTCGTCTACGAACTCGACGTTTGCCGAGGCGAACAGATCAAAGGGCGCGCCGCCCAGAATTTGCTCGCGAAGCTGCCCCGATGACCCGAACGAGAAGGTGACCTTGGTGCCGGTTTCGGCCTCAAACGTTGCGCCGAGCTCCTCGAATGCCGGGCGCAGATCGCTCGCCGCCGCCACCGTGATTTCATCCACCGGTGGAGGGTTGCCGTCCGCTGTCCCACCGCACGCCGACATCAAGAGCGCGGCGGCGCACGCGAGCAGGGCCACGCGCCCTGTCATCTGGCCGCTGGCGGGGTGGCCTCGACCATCACAGTCGTGGCCTTGACCACGGCCGTCGCTACGGACCCCACCTCGAGTCCGAGCTCTCTCACCGCCTCCGAACTCATGAGAGAGACCACCCTGAACGGACCGCACTGCAGGTCCACCTGGGCCATGACGGTGTCGGCCTTGATGGCCGTCACCAGGCCGACGAATCGGTTGCGGGCCGATGTGAGGACGTCCGAGCCGCCGGCGGGCGGCTCTGACCTACCGGCGTAGGTAGCAAGGTCGGCGCCAGAGACCGTGGCACGCCCAGCGTCGTCCGTGGTGGTGGCGATGCCGTGGGACTTCACCCACCGACGCAGGGTGTCGTCACTCACGCCGACGAGCGCCGCAGCCTCCGAGATCCGCAATTGCGTCATGAATCCCACTATAGAGGCGCATCTGCGCTCTGCGGCTCCCTCGTCTCGTCCGTGGCCGGACCCGTGCGCTAACTCCCGGCGGGCGGTTCAAACATCGCGACCACTTCGACGGCGTTGGGGTTTGCCTCGCCGTCGCCCACGGAGACCAGCCGCCCGTCGACCAGGTAGTAGCGCACGCCCCACTCGGTGGTGGAGGACACGTGGCCGATGTTCTCCCACATGATGGGCCCGATGGCGTTGCTTCTTTCGCCGACGAGGTCGCCTTGATCGGAGACCATGGAAAACGCGCCGATGAACTCGCGGTCTGCATTCGGCCCTTCGAGGTCATACCCGTCGAGGCCGCCATTGATGGTCACGATGAACGCGTCGGCGGCCACATCGTCGATGCCCGGGTAATAGATCCCCGAGGGCGGGAAAGGAACCATCTCCTCCCCACCCCTAGTGGCGTAGTAGACGTAGAGCCTGTCGGTGGCGGTGGGGCCGTACACGGACTCGTCGATCGGAACCGGCACGAGCGTGGTGGTCACCTTGTTGGATTGAATCAGCGTCGTCGCCTCATCAGGCGTTGATGGAACCCCGCCAGCCGGATTGGTTGCGCCGGCAGACCACGCTTGGAACCCGTAGATCGTGCCAAGGGTCGCGAGGGTCGCCACCGTGCCGGTACCCGCATAGGTCGCCACTCTGCGGGTTTGGATGGCACGCCGGACAGGAGCGCCGTGTTCGCGGGCGAACGAGTGGCCCTCGTCAAGAGAGCGCTCGCGGTTCGCCACAGCTGACGTCAAGAGTTCATGCATGGTGGTGCTCATGGTCGTTCTCCTTTGGATGTGACCGAGACCCTGTCGGGCGACTCGGACCAGTCTTCGTTGAGGCGCAACACCGGTGCGAGTTTCTCGTAGGCATTGCTGAGGTAGCGCTTGACCGTGCCATCGGCCAGGCCCAATTGAGAGGCGATGGCCGCCGTGGTCATGTCGTCGTAGAAGCGCATCATCACGCACACGCGCTCGCGGGGCGAGAGCATTGCCAGCGCCGATTCGACGTCGAGCGGGGTGTCGAGGTCATGGCTGCGACCCTCCGCTGGTGCCGGTTCGCGGTCCAGCGCCCTGTGGAATGCGGCCCGCGACCGATGCCGATCGATCGCGAGCGTCTGCATGGTGCGGCGCACGTACTGCTCGGCCGCGTTGACGTGCGGGAAGCGTCGGCCGCGCCCAAAGGTCTTGACGATGGCGTCGTGAAGCAGGTCCTCCGCGTCAGTCACCGAACCCACCAGCACGGTCGCGTAGCTCAGCAGGCGTGGCGAACGCTCGCTCACGAGTTCTTCCACCATCGTCTTCCACGAACCCATGAACTACACCCCGCCCTTGTGACCTACGCGTGTGCCACGCATTACACAGACAACGGGCGTGCGGTCCTGTTTGGTTGTAGCAGGTGGCGGGTGAGTTAGCGCTTGAGCACCCCGAACACCGATCTCAGGATCTGGCGGCCCACCTCGCGCCCCGCCTGGCGGGCAAAGGTCTTGACGGGTTGCGAAGTCACCACCTTCTCCACCACGGACTTCTCCCGCCTCGTCGAGCGGGCCTTGGGAGCGTCGGCCTTCTTCTCAGCCTGTTCGGCGGCCTCTTGCTCGGCGGCCTCGACCGCCTCGGACCGCGCTGCCGCCTTCTCCGCGAGTTTCTCGTAGGCGCTCTCGCGATCCAGCACCTCGCCGTACGCCGCGGCTTGCGGGCTCGCCTTCACCACGTCATCGATCACGCCGTCAGGCGCGGGGTCCATGGAACCTCGCGGCGCGCACAGCCTGGTCCACGCGACGGGCGTGGGGGCGCCCTTGTCACTCAGCACCGTCACGGCGGCCTCTCCGATGCCCATGGTGGTGAGCACCTCTTCCAGGTCGTAGGGCGAGTGCGGGAAGGTGCGGGCCGTCGCCTTCATGGCCGTGGCGTCGTCCGGTGTGAAGGCGCGCAGCGCATGCTGGACGCGCGAACCCAACTGGCCCAGTACGTCGGCCGGGACGTCCTTGGGCGTCTGGGTCACAAAGAACACGCCGACGCCCTTGGAGCGGATCAGGCGCACGGTCTGGGTGACCTGGGTGAGGAAGTCCTTGGACGCGTCCGTGAACAGCAGGTGCGCCTCATCAAAGAAGAACACGAGGCGAGGCTTGTCCGGGTCTCCCACCTCTGGCAGGTCCGCGAACAAGTCAGCGAGCAACCACATGATGAACGTGGAGAACAGGTGCGGGCGGTCTTGGAGGTCGGGCAGTTCGAGGCACGAGATGATGCCGCGCCCGTCGGGGGCCGTCTTCAGCAGGTCCATCGTGTCGAAGGCGGGCTCGCCAAAGAAGTCGTCCGCGCCTTGAGCCTGGAGGTTGGAGATTTCGCGCAGCAACACGCCCGCGGTCGCCGACGAGACGCCGCCGATGTCCTTGAGCTCCGGCTTGCCCTCGTCGGAGTTCAGAAACTGGATGACGGCGCGCAGGTCCTTGAGGTCGAGCAGCGCGAGGCCGTTGGTGTCTGCCCAGTGGAAGATCAGCCCCATCGCCGATTCCTGCACGTCGGTGAGGCCCAGCACCTTGGCCATCAGCAGCGGGCCAAAGTCGGTCACGGTGGTGCGCAATGGCACACCCTTGCCGATGCCGCCTAGGGCGTAGAACTCGAGGGGATAGGCCTTGGGCGCCCACTCCTGGCCGATGTCGGCGGCGCGCTCGTCGATGAAGTCCTTGGGCTCGCCCTCGACGGCCATGCCGGACAGGTCACCCTTGATGTCGGTAACGAACACCGGCACCCCCGCATCGGAGAGCGACTCGGCCAGGCCCTGCAGCGTGCGGGTCTTTCCCGTGCCGGTGGCGCCGGCGACCAGGCCGTGGCGATTCATCATCTTGAGCGGCAGCCGGATCTGCGCGGATTCGGTCGCCTGCTCGCCCTGCACCAACGCGCCGATGGTGATCGACTCGCCCTTGAACGTGTAGCCCTCGGCCACCTTGGCTGCGTATTCGGGGGAGAGGGGATCGGTGTCAGCGCTCATGGTCGACAGCGTAGCGAGGGAGCACGGGTTCGCCCTATCACGAGCGACTAGGCTCGCCGCATGACGCAGAGCCGCAGCGACGCCACCGCGACGCTGCCAGCGCGAAGCCGCCTGCGGAAGGCACTCGTGGCGCGACGGCCAGACTTTGCATGGAACCCACCGCCGTGGCTGGCGGTTGCCGCCGTGGCGGTTGCCGCAGCGGTCCACATCTGGGTGGCGTGGGGACCCGCTGCCATCATGTTGCAAAGCGACGAGATCACGATGCTCGCTGAGGCCCAGGCCATTGCGCGGGGCGGCTCATCATGGGAGCTATTGAGCGCGGGCTACATGCCCGGTCTTGCCATCGTGTTGGCGCCGTTGTGGTGGTTCTCCAACGATTCGACCGTGGTGTTCCACGCCTCGCTCGGCGTGGTGGTCGCGTTGGCCATGGTGTCGATCATCCCGCTGGCCGCAATCGCGCGTCGTTTCGCGATGACGCGCTCGGCCGCCGTCATCATCGCGGCGCTCGTGGTGGCCGCGCCGTCCAGGGCACTGTTGTCCAACTACGTCTTCGCGGAGCACCTGCTCCTTGCGGTCACGGCAGCCACGTTCCTGGCCGCCTTACGCTACGTCGACAATCCGACGCGAGGCCGCGCGGTCGTGCTGGGAGTCGCGGGAGGCTCCACATTCCTCGTTCACGGGCGGGCCGTGGCGTTGGTGGCCGTCGTGGGCGTGTGGCTCCTCGTCAGGACCAGGAGAGACGGCGCGAGTGCCTGGCTCGCGGGCACCGTCATGGCCGGCGTGTCGCTCGCGTCGTACGCCCTCTACCGCTGGGCGGTCGGTGCGGTCGTGAGTGACGATGCACGTTTCGACGCACTGTCACAGGGCTTCTCCGACCGGTCAGTGGGCGAGTTCGTGGGCACCATGGTCGGCCAGGCCTGGTACGTCACCGCGGCCTGGCCCGCCGTGGCAGTGGTGGGAATCGGCCTGTTGATCCGCCGGCGTCGCCTCAACGGCGCGGCGATGCTGGTGCCGGCCAGCCTGGCCGCGACCTTGCTGCTCGCTGCCATACAACTCAACCCTCTGGCGGATGTCGACCAGGTGGCGCGGTTAGATCTGTGGGTCTACGGACGGTATCTCGACCACGTGGTGACCGTGGCCGTCGTGGTGGGCATCGCCACCATGGTGCGCGTGAAGTCGCGCATCCTCGTGTGGTTTCCGCTGGTCATGTCGGGCGCGGTGGCGGCCCTGTTCTTGGTGATGACTGTGCCCCACATGCCCGTAGGAGGGCCCTATCTCCACGGCCACGTCACTGGCATTGCGCACCTGCTCAACGACGACTACCAATACTCGGATATGTCGCAACCGTGGGTGCTGCTCGCGGCGGCAACGGTTGCCATCGCCCTACTGGTTGCCGTGGCGGGTCAGATCAAAGATGCGTTGATCCTGATATTCGCCCTGATGTGGCCGTTGCTGAGCGTCGCGACCGACGCGACGCACGTTGACCGCACGGAGGCTTATCTTCGAAATCTTCGGGGAATCGAGGCGCAGATCGACCTCTTGCCCGAGGGATCGGTGGTCTCCTACGACGGCACGGGCACCCGTTGGTACAACTTCGTGGTCTTCTACGCCCACCCTCACGACGTCGTCCTGTATGAACCGGCGCAGGGTGAAGACCCGGTCTCGGACGTGGTGTACGGGCTCACGTTCTCCAAGGACACTGCCGAGCGCGGCGGGATGCTGATCAAGGATGGCTACTTCCCGCTGGCCGGACTGTTTGTGCTTCCAGGCGACCTGTATGACGAGCTGGAACGTGAGGGCCGTCTGGACGCGCCGCCGTGGGTTGTTGAGGAGGGCGAGTAGCGCGCCCCGCGCACGCCGCCGCGACTAGCTGCGGGAGTGGTTGTCGTCGCCGTCGATGAGGTCGTTGAGTTCGTCGTACAGCATCGCGTGGACTTGCTCGACTCGCGGGATGTCGTCGAACTCGAGCGGCTCATCCGACGCGGACTCCACTATGAGCGTGCCGGTGCGGAAGAAGCGGTCGATCAACTCGTGACGGAACTGCACCGAGTTGATGCGCGCGATGGGGATGTCGATTCCCGTCTTGGTGAACACTCCCGTGCGGAAGATGAGCCGGCGGTTCGTGATGGCGAAGTGGGTGGTCGCCCACCTGACCATCGGTGCGATGGTCCACCACGAGAACGCCACCAACCAGACCACGCCAAGCGCAATCGTCAGCACCGACGCCCACAGGCCGTCAAGGTCCGACCCGCGGAGCAGCACGTAGAGCGCGACTGCGGCCCCCGTGCTCACGATCCCCACGAGAATGGGGCCGATGATCGTCTTCCAGTGCTTGCGCCGGTGAAGCAGCAGTTCTTCTTCTGGAGCGAGCCCGTTCTCGATGATTCCCATGAGGCAGAAACTAGCAGTGCGCGGGCTTGGGCGGAAGATACGCCTGGAAGTGCGCGGAAAAGCGAAACGCAGCGGATACATGACGCAGATACCCTGAGGGCATGGCCGCCGACGCTTCGACACCCTGGACCGGGTACTCGCCTGCGGCGGCGTGGGACGAGGCGGTCGACGTCAAGGGCGTGGTGAGAGACCCGTACGCGAAGGTCTATTCCGAGATCGACAAGATGTCTGGTGAGGACCTCCAGGCCAGGGCGGAGTCGCTCGCCAACACGTACCTCGCCCAAGGCGTGACCTTCGACCACGCGGGCGAGGAGCGGCCGTTCCCGCTCGACATCGTCCCCCGCGTGGTGGGCGCTGACGAATGGGAAATCATCTCGCCAGGCGTCGCGCAACGCGTGCGCGCCCTCGAGGCGTTCCTTGCCGACGTCTATGGCTCCCAGCGGTGCGTCACAGACGGCATCATTCCTCGTCGCCTCATCACCACGTCTCAGTACTTCCACCGCGTGGTGGGTGCAGTCGATCCGGCCAATGGAGTCCGCGTGCACGTGGCGGGCATCGACCTGGTGCGCGACCAACACGGCATCTGGCGTGTGCTGGAGGACAACGTGCGCGTGCCTTCAGGCGTCAGTTACGTGTTGTCCAACCGCCGGGCCATGAGCCAGATGTTCCCCGACCTCTTTGGCGCCATGGGCGTGCGTCCAGTGCTCGAGTACAGCCAGCGCTTGCGTTCGGCGCTCGCCAAGGCCGCACCAGAGGGCGTCGAGGACCCGTCGATCGTGGTGCTGTCCCCAGGCGTCTTCAACTCGGCGTACTACGAGCACTCGCTGCTGGCGCGCACCATGGGAGTGGAACTGGTCGAGGGCCGCGACCTGGAGACCCACGCTGGCCGCGTCTACATGCGGACGACGCAGGGGCGGCGCAGGGTGGACGTCATCTACCGGCGTGTGGACGACGAATTCCTGGACCCGGTGGTGTTCCGCTCCGACTCGGCGCTCGGAGCCCCTGGGATCATCCACGCGGCACGCCTGGGCAATGTCACGATCGCCAACGCCATCGGCAACGGCGTGGCCGACGACAAACTGATCTACACCTATTTGCCAGAGCTGACCCGCTACTACTTGGGCGAGGAACCAATCCTTCCCAATGTGGACACGTGGCGCCTCGAGGAGCCAGAGGCGCTCGCAGAGGTGATGGACCGCCTCAAGGAACTGGTGGTCAAGCCGGTGGACGGCGCGGGCGGCAAGGGCGTGCTGATCGGTCCGGCTGCCTCCAAGAGCGAATTGGACGCCGCGCGCGCCCAGATCCTTGAGGACCCGCGCGGGTGGATCGCCCAGCCCGTTATTCAACTGTCCACCGTGCCAACACTCACCGCTGAAGGGCTCGAGCCGCGTCACGTTGACCTGCGGCCGTTCGCCATCAACGACGGCGACGACGTCTGGGTGCTCCCTGGCGGCCTGACCAGGGTCGCGCTCCAGAAGGGTCAGTTGATCGTCAACTCCTCGCAGGGTGGCGGCTCGAAGGACACGTGGGTGCTTGGCGGCGTGCGCCACAGAGGTTCCGTGCCCACGCCCGAGTCGCGCGTGGAGTTCGCGGGCATGGTCCCGGTGCCGCAATCGGCGCACCCAGAGGACTACGTGCACGGTCAACAGCAAATGCAGCAACAACAGCAGGGGTCGCCATGCTGAGCCGGATTGCGGAGTCGCTGTTCTGGATTGGCCGCTACGTGGAGCGAGCCGACAACACCGCACGCCTGCTCGACGTGCATCTCAACGTGCTGCTTGAGGACCCGTGGGTGGACGAGCCGACCACCAATGCCTCCCTCCTGGCCGTGATGCACGTTCCCACCACGGGAACCGCGACCCGCGAGACCGTGCTGAAGACGCTGGCGACAGACCCCAAGCTGTCCTCCTCGATCACCGGCACGCTCGGCGCGGCCCGCGACAATGCCAGGCGCGCCCGCGAGGTGATCTCCACGGAGGTGTGGGAGTCGCTCAACACCACGTACATGCAACTGGGCGCGCGATCCAGGACGCCACGGCCCCACGACTTCCTCACCTGGGTGCGCGAGCGCGCCGCCGTGGTGTGGGGGCTCCACAGCGCGACCACGTCTCGCGACGACGCGTGGAACTTCATGGAGCTCGGTCGATCGCTGGAGCGTGCCGACATGATCGCGCGGCTGCTCATGATCAAGTCGCTTGCGGGCACCACCGGCCCCAATTGGACCACGCTGCTGCGCACGTGCTCCGCTCACGAGGCATACCTGCGCACGGTGAGGTCGCTCGTCACCGAGGAGCGCGCGGCGGAGTTCCTGCTCATCGACAGGCTCTTCCCGCGGTCGATCGCCTACAACCTGGATAAGGCGGAGACCACTCTCGCGCTCATCGAACCTGGACTGACCCGCAACTCGCTGACCGACCAGGCGCGACTCGCGCTCGGCAGGGCCCGCACCAACCTCGAATACCAGGCGATCGACGACATCCTGGCGGACCTTCCCGCTCAAATGCGCCAGGTGCAGCAGGCGTGCGCGTCGGCGTCCGACATCATCAGGGACAGGTTCTTCTTGCCGTCTTCCACCGTGATCTGGTCTCAGGAGGCGGTGTGAGCATCCTCAAGGTGGTCCACAACACCACATTCACGTACGCGAAGCCGATCTCCAGTTCCTACAACGAGGCGCGACTGACCCCAGCATGGCTGCCGCGCCAGCGCGTGCTCGAGTCCAAGCTTGAGATCCATCCGCTGTCGTGGAAGTCCACGTATCGCGACTATTGGGAGACCGAGGTGGTGGTCTTCGAGGTCACCGAGCCGCACACGTCGCTGTCCGTCACCGCCACGTCGCAGGTCGAGGTGCTTCCCGTCACGCACAAGGCCGACCGGGCGGGGTGGGACGCGCTCGAGGGCCCCATGTTCCAAGACCTCTTGTCCGAATACCTTGCCGCGTCCAACACGACGGAGCCGAGCGAGGACCTCATGGAATTCGCGCGCGAGCAGAAGGCGAAGGGCGGGCCCGATGCCGCGGCCCGCGCGATTTGTGACTACCTCAATTCCGAGATGCGTTACGTTCCTGGATCGACCCACGTTCACAGCCTCGCGAGTGATGCCTGGTCCGAGAAGTCGGGCGTGTGTCAGGACTTCGCCCACCTCGCCATCGGCGCGTTGCGAAGCATCGGCATCCCCGCGCGCTATGTGTCGGGTTACCTCCACCCCAAGCCCGACGCAGAGATCGGTGAGACGGTGCGGGGCGAGAGCCACGCGTGGGTTGAGTGGTGGACGGGGGACTGGTTCGGTTTCGACCCGACGAACGACAAGGAGGCAGGCGACCACCACGTGATCGTGGCGCGCGCACGCGAGTATCGGGACGTCGCGCCGCTCACCGGAGTGTTCGGCGGTTCGACGAGCAATCTCGAGGTGTCCGTGAAGGTTACCCTGCTCGGTTGAGGCCCCCAGCGTCGGCCGTTGTCGCCTGTCTCGCTAGAATCCTTGGGTGACTTCCCCCGAGACTTCCCTGGACGACGCGCGCTACGACTTTCACTCGATCGAGCAGCGGTGGCAACCGGTGTGGGCGGACAAGCAGCCGTTCCGGTCCTCCGACGCCGACGACGAGCGCCCGACCAAGTACGTGCTGGACATGTTCCCGTACCCCTCTGGCGACCTTCACATGGGCCACGCGGAGGCGTACGCGCTGGGAGACGTGATCGCGCGGTACTGGACGCTCAAGGGCTTCAACGTGTTGCACCCCATCGGCTGGGACTCGTTTGGCTTGCCCGCCGAGAACGCGGCGATCAAGCGCGGCGTGGACCCGGCCGGCTGGACAGAGGACAACATCGTCCAGCAGCGCACCTCGATGGAGCGCTATGCGTGCTCGTTCGACTGGGACCGCGTGCTGATGACGCACCGCCCCGAGTACTACCACTGGAACC
>NZ_JADQBF010000031.1 GCF_016278775.1 Demequina sp.
AACCGGGCCGCGTGAGGGGCTTGGAAAGGCAATCTGTGGCCAACAACGACGTAGGGGCGATCCCGCCTGAATACGGCGCCAGCGACATCACCGTTCTCGAAGGACTCGAGGCTGTTCGCAAGCGCCCCGGCATGTACATCGGCTCCACGGGGGAGCGCGGTCTGCACCACCTGGTGTACGAGGTGGTCGACAACTCGGTAGACGAGGCGCTCGGGGGACACTGTGACACCATCGTCGTCACGTTGCTAGAAGACGGCGGCGTGCGCACCACCGACAACGGTCGCGGCATCCCGGTGGACATGCACCCGGTCGAGGGAAGGCCGACGCTCGAGGTCGTCATGACGATCCTGCACGCCGGCGGCAAGTTTGGCGGCAGCGGCTACGCCGTGTCAGGTGGCCTGCACGGCGTCGGCATCTCCGTGGTCAACGCCTTGTCGCGCAAGGTGGAAACAGAGGTGAGCCGTCAGGGTCACGTGTGGCGCCAAACCTTCGCCGACGGAGGCAAGCCGCAAGGCCCGATCGTTCAGGGCGAGGCGACAACTCAGACGGGAACCACCCAGACGTTCTGGCCGGATCCCGACATCTTCGAGACCACCGACTTCGACTTCGAGACCTTGCGCGCACGGTTCCAGCAGATGGCCTTCCTGAACAAGGGTCTGAGCATCACGCTCACCGACGAGCGTCCCGAGCACATCACGGGCGAGGACGACGAGGTCGCCGCGACCTCTCGCAGCGTCACCTACAAGTACGACGGCGGTCTCGTCGACTACGTCAGGCACCTCAACGCCGCCAAGAAGGCAGAGCTGGTGCACCCAGAGGTCATCAGCATCGAGACGGAGGACGTGGAGAACAAGATCTCCGTCGAGTTGGCGCTGCAGTGGACAAACGCCTACTCGGAGTCGGTCTTCACGTACGCCAACACCATCGCCACCACGGAGGGCGGGGCGCACGAGGAGGGCTTCCGTGCCGCGATGACCTCTCTGGTCAACCGCTACGCGCGCGACAAGGGCATCCTCAAGGACAAGGACGAGAACCTCACGGGCGACGACGTTCGCGAGGGCCTCACCGCGGTCGTGTCGGTGAAACTTGGTGAGCCGCAGTTCGAGGGCCAGACCAAGACCAAGTTGGGCAACACGATCGCCAAGACGTTTGTGCAGAAGGCCGTCAACGAGCGCCTCACCGACTGGTTCGACTCCCACCCCAACGAGGGCAGGGACGTGATCCGTAAGGCAATTCAGGCATCGCAAGCGCGCATGGCCGCGCGCAAGGCCCGCGAGGCGACGCGCCGCAAGGGGCTGCTCGAGTCGGGTGGCATGCCCGGCAAGCTGTCAGACTGCCAGAGCCGCAACCCCGACGAGTGCGAGATCTTCATCGTCGAGGGAGACTCCGCAGGCGGGTCAGCCAAGCAAGGCCGGGAGCCGTACAACCAGGCGATCATGCCGATCCGTGGAAAGATCCTCAACGTCGAGCGAGTGCGCCTGGACAGGGCGCTCGCCAACCTGGAGGTCCAGGGACTCATCACGGCGTTCGGCGCCGGCATGGGCGAAGACTTCAACATCGACAAGGCGCGCTATCACAAGATCGTGCTGATGGCCGATGCCGACGTAGACGGCCAGCACATTCGCACCTTGCTGCTCACGCTGCTGTTCCGGTACATGCGGCCGCTGATCGACGCTGGCTACGTCTACTTGGCGCAGCCGCCGCTGTTCAAGATCAAGTGGTCCAACTCGCCGCACGAGTACGTGTACACCGACAAGGAACGCGACGTGCTGTTGGCCGAGGGACTCAAGGCAGGCAAGAAGATTCCCAAAGAGAACGGCATCCAGCGATACAAGGGTCTGGGAGAGATGGACCACGAGGAGTTGCGCGTCACCACCATGGACCCGACCAGCCGGACCCTCCTCAAGGTGTCGATGGACGACGCCGCGATGGCCGACGAGGTGTTCTCCGTCCTGATGGGCGAAGACGTCGAGTCCCGCCGCAACTTCATTCAGCGCAATGCGAAGGATGTGCGTTTCCTTGACATCTGAAAGCCCAGAGCTCATCAACCACGGCCGCATCGAGGCCGTGGACCTCAACACCGAGATGCAGCGGTCCTACATGGACTACGCCATGTCGGTCATCGTCGGCCGCGCACTTCCCGATGTGCGCGACGGTCTGAAGCCCGTCCACCGCCGCGTCCTGTACGCGATGTTCGATGGCGGCTATCGTCCCGACCGCGCGTTCTCGAAGTGCAGCCGCGTCGTCGGCGACGTCATGGGCAAGTATCACCCGCACGGCGACTCGGCGATCTACGACACCATGGTGCGCCTCGTGCAGCCGTGGTCGCTGCGCTACCCGCTGATCCAGGGCCAAGGAAACTTCGGTTCGCCAGGAAACGATGGCGCCGCCGCCTCGCGATACACCGAGTGCAAGATGGCGCCGCTGGCCATGGAGATGGTCCGCGACATCGACAAGGACACCGTCGACTACGAGGACAACTACGACGGCCGCGAGCAAGAGCCCATCATCCTGCCCGCCCGCTTCCCCAACCTGTTGGTCAACGGCAGCGCCGGCATCGCGGTCGGCATGGCCACCAACATCCCGCCACACAACCTGCGCGAGGTCGCCGCTGGGGTGCAGTGGCACCTCGACAACCCTGAGGCAACTCGCGAGGAGCTGCTGGACGCGCTCATCGAGCGCATCCCCGGGCCAGACTTCCCCACCGGCGCCACCATCCTTGGCCGCCGCGGCATCGAGGAGGCGTACCGCACCGGTCGTGGCTCCATCACGATGCGCGCCGTGGTCAACATCGAGGAAGTCCAGGGCCGCATGTGCCTGGTCATCACCGAACTGCCGTACCAGGTCAACCCCGACAACCTCGCCATCAAGATTGCGGACCTGGTGAAGGACGGCAAAGTTGCCGGCATCGCGGACATTCGCGACCAGTCCTCCGGCCGCACCGGCCAGCGCCTCGAGATCGTGCTCAAGCGTGATGCCGTAGCCAAGGTGGTGCTCAACAACCTCTACAAGCACACGCAGCTTCAAGACACCTTCGGCTGCAACATGCTCGCGATCGTCGACGGCGTGCCCCGCACCCTGCCGCTCGACGGCTTTGTGCGCCACTGGGTGACGCACCAGGTAGAGGTCATCCAGCGTCGTACGGCCTTCCGCTTGAGAGAGGCCGAGCGCGAGGCCCACATCCTGCAGGGCTACCTCAAGGCGCTCGACGCTCTCGACGAGGTCATTGCGCTGATCCGCCGCTCTCCCGATGTGGACACGGCACGCACAGGGCTCATGGAGTTGCTTGATGTGGACGAGGTCCAGGCGACCGCGATCCTCAACCTGCAACTGCGTCGTCTGGCTGCCCTTGAGCGTCAGAAGATCACCGACGACTACAACGCGCTCATGGCCGAGATCACCGACTTGCAGGGAATTCTGGCCTCCGAGTCGCGTCAGCGCACCATCATCTCCGACGAGCTGGCCGAGATTGTGCGCAAGTACGGCGATGCCCGCCGCACCGAGATCTCCCTGTTCGACGGCGAGGTGTCGATGGAGGACCTCATTGCCGAGGAGGAGGTGGTGGTCACCATCACTCGCGGCGGTTACGCCAAGCGCACACGCTCAGACCAGTACCGCGCCCAGCGTCGTGGCGGCAAGGGCGTGCGTGGAGCGACCCTGCGCGCAGACGACCTTGTGGACCACTTCTTTGTGACAACCACCCACCACTGGTTGCTGTTCTTCACCAACCTGGGCAGGGTCTACCGCGCCAAGGCGTATGAGTTGCCGGAAGGCGGCCGCGACTCGAAGGGCCAGCACGTCGCCAACATGCTGGCGTTCCAGCCGGGCGAAGAAATCGCCCAGGTCATGGGCCTGCGCACGTACGAGGACAAGCCGTACCTGGTGCTCGCCACCAAGCGCGGCCTGGTCAAGAAGACGGACCTGACCGCGTATGACTCGAACCGCACCGGCGGCCTCATCGCGATCAACTTGCGCGACGTCGAGGGCGACGACGGTCAGATGCGTCCGGACGAACTGGTCGCCGCGCGACTGGTCGCGCCGGATGACAAGCTCATGCTCGTGAGCCGCAAGGGACTGTCGCTGACGTTCGAGGCGACCGACGAGGCGCTGCGCCCCATGGGCCGTGCAACGTCTGGAGTCAAGGGTATGAAGTTCCGCGACGAGGACGAACTGCTGTCGCTCGACGTGGTCACCGAGGGCGCATTCTCCTTTGTGGTCACCGAGGGCGGCTACGCGAAGCGCACCTCCGTTGACGAGTACCGCGTACAGGGCCGGGGAGGCCTCGGCATCAAGGTGGCCAAGCTCCAAGAGGAGCGCGGTGACCTGGTGGGCGCGCTACTGGTCGAGGAGCACGACGAGGTCTTGGTGATCATGAGCGGCGGCAAGGTGGTGCGTTCCCTGGTGAACGAGGTTCCCGCGAAGGGCCGCGACACCATGGGCGTCATCTTCGCCAAGCCAGCCAAGGGCGACCGCATCATCGGCGTGGCGCGCAACGTGGAACGCCACCTCGACGTGGAAGAGGGCGTAGACCCCGATGCCGACGCTGGGGCAGAGGAGAACTAGCCCCAGGCTTCGCATGGCTTGATCCGTACCGGCCCCCCGGGACGCATTCTTTTGACTGAATCAAAAGAAGGGCCTACCGTGGACGCATGCGCACCCACGCCGTCGTCGAGGCAACACAGGTCGACGCGGCCTCGTTGTTGAGGGGCGCGGGTCTGCGCGTGACCAAGCCACGCACCGCGGTGATCGTGGCCCTCGCGGCCACTCCGCACGCGTCGGCCGATGACGTCTTCCAGGCCATCGCCATCGCACTTCCTGGGACCTCGCGGCAAGCGGTGTACAACGTGCTTGGCGACTTGGCGGACAACGGACTCGCCCAGCGCATCGAACCGGCGGGATCCCCCGCCCGCTACGAATTGCGCGTGGGCGACAACCATCACCACATCGTCTGCACGTCATGCGGTGCGGTCGCGGACGTCGACTGCGCCGTGGGCCACGCCCCGTGCCTGACCCCCCATCACACCGCAGGCTTCGTCATCGACGAGGCCGAGGTGACCTATTGGGGAACGTGTGCCGACTGCCAACAGCTCGCACGGGTTCCCGACTCCTCGTCCCACGCTTCGGCCATCCAAGGAGAGACACCATGACTGACAAGTTCACCACCACCGACTCTGGCGCCCCCGTCGCGTCCGACGCCCACTCGCTGACCGTCGGCGCCGATGGCCCCACCGTGCTCCACGACCACTATTTGGTGGAGAAGCTCGCGCAGTTCAACCGCGAGAAGGTGCCAGAGCGCATCGTCCACGCGAAGGGCGGCGGCGCATTCGGCACGTTCACCACCACCGAAGACGTGAGCGCGTACACGCGGGCCGCGCTGTTCCAGCCGGGCGTCCAGACCGAGATGCTTGCGCGCTTTTCCACCGTCGCGGGCGAGGCCGGTTCGCCGGACACGTGGCGTGACCCGCGCGGCTTTGCGCTCAAGTTCTACACGTCGGAGGGCAACTACGACCTGGTGGGCAATAACACGCCCATCTTCTTCATCCGCGACGGCATCAAGTTCCCAGACTTCATCCACTCCCAGAAGCGCCTGCCCGGCAGCCACCTGCGCGACAACGACATGCAGTGGGACTTCTGGACGCTGTCGCCCGAGTCGGCACACCAGGTCACCTACCTGATGGGAGACCGCGGCATTCCCAAGAGCTGGCGCCACATGAACGGCTACGGATCGCACACCTACCAGTGGATCAATGCCGAGGGCGAGCGGTTCTGGGTGAAGTACCACTTCATTTCCAACCAGGGCGTGGAGGGCATGGACGGCGACACCGCCAACGAGATGGCAGGCAACGACGCCGACGTTCACATCCGCGATCTGCATGAGGCCATTGACCGCGGCGACGCCCCATCGTGGACGCTGTACATCCAGGTGATGCCATACGCCGACGCGGCGACCTACCGCTTCAACCCGTTCGACGTCACCAAGATCTGGTCGCAGGCGGACTACCCGCGCATCAAGGTGGGCACCATGGAGCTCAATCGCAATCCTGGCAACTACTTTGCCGAGATCGAACAGGCCACGTTTGCGCCGTCGAACTTTGTGCCCGGCATCGATGCGAGCCCTGACAAGATGCTGATGGCGCGCATCTTCAGCTACGCGGACGCGCACCGCTACCGCGTGGGCACCAACCACGCCCAGCTTCCCGTCAACGCCCCGCACTCGCAGGTGCACAGCTACTCCAAGGACGGCACCATGCGGTCCGCCTATCGCGACGCCTCTGAGCCGGTCTACGCGCCGAACTCGGTGGGCGGTCCTGCGGCCGACCCCGCGCGTGCCAACACGGGTGCCGGATGGGAATCCGACGGGGAGATGTCGCGGGTTGCCGCGACGCTCCATGCGGAGGACGACGACTTCGGCCAGGCGGGCACGCTGTACCGCGACGTGATGGACGACGCCGCGAAGGAGCGTCTGGTGGGCAACATCGCTGGCCACGTCTCTCAAGTGACGCACGCCGATCTGCTCGAGCGGGTGTACGAGTACTGGACGAATGTGGATGCGGACTTGGGCGCTCGCGTGCGAGCCGCGGTCGAGTCCATGAAGGACCAGGCGACCGTCTAGCACGGCGGCGGGAGTGACGGAGCCCCGCGACCCCCACCGTCGCGGGGCTCCGTTCCCCCGGATGGCGGCCCGTCCCCTGGGGCCGCTCAGAGTTAGATGAAGAGTGTGGTTCCTGACTCCTCTGCCTCGCCAAGGAACGTCGCCACACCGGCCAACTCGACGCCGTCGAGCAGGTCGGACTGAGCAATTCCCAGCAGGTCCATCGTCATGGTGCAGCCGAGCAACCGTGCGCCGCCTTCCTGCGCCCCTGCAATGAGTTCCGGCAGCGTCTGCACGTCGTGACGCTTCATCACCTGTTTGATCATCGCCGTGCCCATGCCGGCCATGTGCATCTGCGACAGGGTCAGCTTGGTGGCCCCGCGCGGCATCATGGCGCCGAACATCTTGTCCATCATCTTCTTCTGCCGCCGGGGCGGGTCAGACTTGCGTAGCCCGTTGAGCCCCCAGAATGTGAAGAACATCGACACCTCTTGGCCCATGGCCACGGCGCCATTGGCCATGATGAAGGCGGCGATCTGCTTGTCGAGTTCGCCGGAGAACACCACCATCGACAACTTGTCGCCTCGCGGCTTGCCGCCACCCATCGACATCGGGTACACGCCGCCCTTGCGGAACGTGGCCACGAAGCCGGGGCCCTTGGGCTCCATCTCGACCAATGCGTGGCCGTTCTTCGACGCCCACGCGGGGGCGTCCAGCGCAAAGCCGGGGTCGGACACTGTCACGCGGATTTCGTCGCCCACGCTGGCGGCCTTCATGGCGCCCGCGAGACGCATGATGGGGCCGGGGCAGGCGAGGCCCGTGCAGTCGAGGTCGGTCAGGTGGCCGGTGGCCGCCGCCACGGCGGAGGCGACGGACACGGTCTCCGCGTAGTTTTCCATCGGAGGCTGCGCCTCATAGCCCTCCTTGTCGGTGTCGTGCACGTGCTTGAAGGTGGTCGTCCCTCCCGAGAGTGTCGAGACATCGGTGAAGCCGTTTTGCACCAAGATCCGATGCGCCAGGTAGGAGCGGAAGCCCACCGCGCAGTACAGGCGCACGGGGATGGAGCGGTCCCAGTCCCTGATGGCCTCCCGGAACGTGCCGAGCGGCACGCACTCGGCACCGGGCAGGTGCCAGATGTCGAACTCCTCCGTGGTGCGCACGTCCACGAGCCGGGCGCCTGCGACGGCGGCGGGGAAGTCTCGCGAGTACCAGAGGGTGAAGTCGCCGCGCAGCACGTTCGACGCGACAAACCCCGCCATGTTGATGGGGTCCTTGGCCGCGCCAAACGGCGGTGCATACGCGAGCTCCTGCTCCTCGAGGTCGTACACGGTGAGGCCCGCGCGAATGGCCATGGCGAACAGGTCCAGCCGTTTGTCTACCCCATCGAAGCCGCACACCTGAGCGCCAAGCACCCTGCCGTCGTCCGGGGAGAACAACACCTTGATGTGCATCATCGCGGTGCCGGGGTAGTAGCCAGCGTGCCCGCTGGGGTGCACGTGAACCACCTTGTAGTCCATGCCGGCGGCATCGAGTTGGCGCGCGGTGGCGCCCGTGCCCCCGGCAACCATGTCGAACACCTTGACGATGCTGGTGCCCTGAGTGGACTTGTACTCGGTGGTGCGTCCACAGATGTTCTCTGCGGCCACGCGGGCCTCGCGATTGGCGGGGCTGGCAAGCGGGGCCAGGAAGGTGCCGGGCAGCACCGGGTGGGGAGTCTCGACGGCGTCGCCAGCGGCGTAGATGTCGGGATCGGACGTGCACATGTGTGTGTCAACCTTGATGCCGCCGCGCTCGCCCAGCTCGAGGCCCGCATCCTCAGCGAGCCCCACGGACGGGCGCACGCCTGCGGCCAGAATGACCAGGTCGGCGGGCACGTTGATACCGGAGTTGAGTTCGACCGTGACGCGCTCGGCGCCGTCGGAGTCTGACAGCGGTTGGAAGGCCGCCGCGGCCGTGGACAGGTGCAACGTGATGCCGCGAGCCGTCAGGTGGTGCTCCACAGGGGCGGCGATCTCATAGTCGACAGGCGGCAGGATCTGGTCGGACAGTTCCACCACATCCACCTTGACTCCACGGTGGTGAAGGTTCTCCGCCATCTCCAGGCCGATGTACCCGGCACCCACCACTACGGCACGGACGACGCCGCGCTTGCCGTCCTTCTGCGCGTGCACGGCGGCGTCGAGACGGGCCTTGATCTTGTCCATGTCGCCGATGCGTCGCAGCACCGCCACGGCGGGGTGGTCGATCCCAGGCAGCGGCGGGCGCACGGCCTCCGCGCCCATGCACAGCGCCAACTTGTCGTACGACTCCGTGTACTCGTGATCGTTGTCCACTTCGCGGACGGTGACGGTCTTGGCCTTGCGATCGATCGACACCACCTCGGTGGCGATGCGCACATCGAGATGCAGGGACTCGCGCAGGCTTTCAGGAGTCTGGAGCATGAGGCGGTTGCGATCGGTGATGACCTCGCCCACGTGATACGGCAGGCCGCAGTTGGCGAAGGAGACGTGGTGGCCCCGCTCGAACACGATGATCTGAGCAGACTCGTCGAGCCTCCTGGCGCGCGCTGCGACCGAAGCGCCTGCAGCCACACCTCCGACGACTACGAGCTTCATGACAATGCCTCCAGGGGTATGGTTTCCCCTTCACAGTAAGGACCGCAACCGCGTCGCGTACGGGACGTTCGTCGCGTCCTGGGACCCTCTCCCCACGGCGGATGCCTCTGCAAGACCGGGACCTGCCGTGTTCACTGGGAGCGCAGAAGGGCCCAGGCGCGTTGGCTAGGCGTGACCGGGAGCCATTGCTCAGTTACTCTTGGTCAGACGTGGGCCCGCAGGGCCAGGAGGAGATGGCATGAACGCGGATGACCGCAACCCGAACGACGGCAGCCAGGCTTCGAGGCCGCCCGCCTCGGCGCAAGAGCCTGTTCGCCGCGCTGGCGTGATGCCCGCCAGCGGTTCCGTTCCGCAGCGCACCGCCTTCCGGCCCATTACCGGCACTCACCAGACCGGCCAACAGACGGGTCAACAGCCCGCTGGCACTCGCCCGGCCGGGCAGGCGCCCACCTCGCAACACGCGACCGCCGCACCCGCTCGTCCGGCGTCGTACGCGCCCCCAGGTACCACCGCTCCATCGGCGCCTGCAGCGCCGCGCCCGGACACCGCAGGGCCGCGCCCGGACACCGCAACGCCACCGCGCACCACCCAGACGCCTCAGACCGGCGCGCCCAAGGCGACCGAGCCGGAGGGCCAGGGTGCCGTCGGCGCCGCTCAAGACAAGTTGAAGTCGGCCTCTGCTGGCCTCGGTCGCTTCGCCAGGGCTGCCAAAGACAAGGTTGCCACGGACGACGATGCCAAGTCGGGTCCCGTCGCTCAAGGCGGCCCCCGCAAGGTGCGCGTGCTGTTGTCGCGCGTCGACCCGTGGTCCGCTCTCAAGATTGGCTTCCTGCTGTCGATCGCCGCGGGAATCATGCTGGTGGTCGCCATCCACGTGTTGTGGACCGCACTCAACTCGATGGGCACGTTCGACCTCATCCAGGAGTGGGTGCTCAAGCTCTTCACCCAGGGCCAAGAAGTCAACATTCTGCAGTTCGTCGCGTACCAAAAGGTGATGTCTGCGACCCTGCTCGTTGCCGTCACCAACGTCGTGTTGATCTCGGGGTTGTCCGTGATCGCGGCATTCCTGTACAACATGGTGTCGCGCATGGTCGGCGGCGTGTACCTCACGCTTACCGACGACTAGACCCCAGCCCCGCGGTCGTCCATGCGTTTTGATCCGCGACCGCGCGTGGGGTATCTTTGTTCGTCGCGGCCTCGGCCGTTTCGGGCCCATAGCTCAGGCGGTTAGAGCGCTTCGCTGATAACGAAGA
>NZ_JADQBF010000113.1 GCF_016278775.1 Demequina sp.
TCTACAACGGCCACCAGAACCTCTCCCCGCCGCGCATCATCGGCCACGAGATCGCCGGGGAGATCGTGGAGATTGGTGACGGCGTCGACGGCTGGGAGATCGGCGCTCGCGTCCAGGTGATCGCGGCGGTGCCGTGCGGCGACTGCTACGAGTGCTCCCGCGGCTGGATGGAGGTCTGCCAGAACCAGACCTCGATGGGTTACCAGTACAACGGCGGCTTTGCCGAGTACATGATCGTTCCGCGCGAGGTACTCAAGGTGGACGGGCTGAACCGCATCCCCGAGGGCGTCGGCTTCGACGAGGCATCGTCCGCGGAGCCCCTGGCGTGCGCCATCAATGCGCAGCGCATCCTTGGCATCGAGGAGGGCGACACGGTGGTGGTGTTTGGTGCAGGACCCATCGGGGCCATGCACATTCGCCTCGCCCGCGCCAACGGCGCCGGACGGATCTTCCTCATCGACGTCAACAACGATCGCCTCAAGATGACGGCCGATGCCGTCCACCCAGACGAGGTCATCAACGGCGCCGAGGTAGACGTCGTGGAACGCGTCAAGGAACTCACCGACGGACGGGGAGCAGACGCCATCATCACCGCGACGGCCGCCAACATCGCCCAAGAGCAGGCCATCTCCATGGCCGCGCGCAATGGCAAGATCAGCTTCTTTGGCGGACTGCCCAAGACCAACCCGACCATCACGTGCGACTCCAACCTGGTGCACTACCGCCAACTGCGCATCTTTGGCGCCAACGGCTCGGCGCCGCACCACAACAAGGCCGCTCTTGAGATGATCGCCTCAGGAAAGGTCCCCGTAAAGGACCTGATCACGGAGCACATTGCGCTGGAGAACGTGTTGGAGGCTTTCGACATTGTGAAGCGGGGAGCCGCCATCAAAGTCACGGTCGAGCCGTAGACCAGCGTCTACAGAGGAGGGTGACGGGTGTACGCCGCTGAACGACACGAGGCCATCCTTGAGCGCGCACGCGCTCAAGGGCGGGTTGAAGTGGGAGTGCTCGCCGAGGAGTTGGGGGTGACGGTCGAGACGGTACGTCGCGACCTCACGGCCCTTGAACGCCTCGGCGTGTTGCGACGCGTTCACGGCGGCGCCCTGCCGGTGGAGCGGCTCACTCTCGAGCCAAGCCTTGCCGTACGTGAGGCGCAACGAACAGAGCAGAAGCAACGGATTGCGGAACGCGCTGTGGCGGAAATCCCCGAGGGTGGATCGATACTGCTCGACTCGGGTACCACCAGCTACGCGATCGCCGGCCTGTTGCCGCGCGACAAGCGGTTCACCGTCGTGACCAATTCCGTCGCTATCGCTGCCTTGCTTGCCGACGTGCCCGACATCGAGTTCATGATGCTGGGCGGTCGGGTGCGTAGCCGCACCGGCGCCGCCGTGGGGCAGTGGACCACGGGTGCCCTGAAGGAGATGGCGATCGACGTGGCCTTCCTCGGCACCAACGGGTTCTCCGTCGAACGCGGCTTCACGACTCCCGACCAGGCCGAGGCCGCCGCAAAGCGCGCCATGGTGACGGCGTCGCGGCGCGTCATCGTCGTGGCAGACGCGACCAAGGCGGGCCAGGTGCACCTGCACCGCTTCGCCGACGTCACCGAGGTCGCGCTGTTGGTGACCGACACCGGTCTGGACGACGAGACGACGGACGACTTCGACGCCGCAGGCGTGGAGGTGGTGCGCGCATGATCGTCACGCTCACGCCCAACCCCAGCCTCGATCGCACCATCACGGTGAAGACGCTGCGCTTGGGAGAGGTGCACCGTGCTCAAGCGCTGCACATCGACGCGGGAGGCAAGGGCGTCAACGTGTCGCGCGCGCTCGCGGCCAACGGTGTTGACACGATGGCGGTGTTGCCCGCTCAGGGGGCGCCGGCTGTCGAGTTCTCTGCGCGGCTCGACGGCGACGGGGTTCCCCACGACTTCATCGCGCTTGAGGGCGCCGTGCGCACCAACATCACCATCGTCGACGCGGCGGGTATCACCACCAAGATCAACGAGCCTGGGAGGGCGTCGACCACGGCCGATGCCACGGCGATGCTGGACGCTGTTGGCCGCCACACCGCCGACGCCGCGTGGGTGGTCGGTTGCGGCAGTCTGCCGCCTGGAATCGACGGCACCCTCTATGTGGGGCTGATCGAGCGGGCGCGGGAGCACGGGGTGAGGGTCGCGATCGACACGTCCGGCACGGCGCTACGCAAGGCGGTGGCAGCGCGGCCTGACCTCATCAAGCCTAACCACGAGGAACTCGAGGAACTGGTCGGCACGCCATTGCCCACCCTCGCCGACGTGCTGGAGGCCGCGCGCTCCCTCGTAGCCGACGGCATCGGCGCCGTCGTGGTGAGCCTTGGCGAGCATGGCGCTCTGGCCGTCGACGCCACCGGCGCCGTGCACGCGTCGGCCGTGGTGAGCCACCCGCAATCGACGGTGGGCGCTGGCGATTGCCTCCTTGCTGGCTGGCTCGCGGCGCTCGAGCGCGGCGCTTCCCTGACCGACGCCCTCGCCACCGGAGTGCGCTGGGGGGCCGCCGCTGTCGCCCTGCCTGGCAGCACCGTGCCGACGCCGGGGGACCTCTCGTTGCCGAGGGTCACCGTGTCTCCCGAATTGCCGCTCGACCTGACCCTGAACTCCCACCCAGGCCGCCTGGCCCCGACGCACAAAGGATGACTTCGATGCCTACACGCTCCGTGGAGATTGGATCCTCCGTTGGCCTGCACGCGCGCCCAGCGGCCCTGTTTGTTCAGGCGGTCAACGACTCTGGTGTTGCCGTGACCATCTGCAAGCCTGGCGGCAAGCCGTCTCCCGCCAACTCGATGCTTGCCATCATGGCGTTGGGGGCCAAGCACGGCGACACCGTGGAGCTCGGCTGCGAGGCGGACAACGCCGACGAGGTTCTTGACGGCCTGGTGGCCCTGCTCGAGCGCGACCTCGACGCAGAAAAGTAGGGCCGTCGTGGACAGCGTCGTCCAGGGCATTCCCGTCAGTTCGGGGGCAGCCTTCGCTCCCGTGGTGCAGGTGGGCGCGGCCGTGCGGCCCCCCGCCGACGAGGCGGTGCTGCCAGCGCAAGAGGCGGAGGAACGCATTCGCGCCGCGCTGGACGAGGTGGCCATCGAGATTGACAGGCGCGCGGCATCGGCGAGTGACAATGCGGCCGAGATCCTGGGCGCCACGGCGATGCTCGCGAGAGATCCCGGCCTGATCGACGGCGCCATCGCTCAAGCGGCCGCTGGCAAGGGGCCGGCTCAGGCAATCGACGCCGCCACTCAGGACTACATCGATCAGTTCGTGGCGCTCGGCGGCTATTTCGCCGAGCGGGCTACCGATCTGCGCGACGTGGGCGACCGCGCGATCGCGGCGGTGCTGGGCGAGCCCGCCCCAGGCGTGCCGCCGCTCGCGAGCGAGTGCGTGTTGGTGGCCATGGACCTGGCGCCTGCAGAGACGGCCACGCTGGATCGCTCCAAAGTGGTGGGCATCGTCACCGAGCAGGGGGGACGCACCAGCCACACGGCGATTCTGGCCGCGCAGATGGGGATTCCCGCAGCGGTGAAGGTGGCGGGGGCCACCGACATCCCCGACGGCACGCCCGTGCTCGTCGACGGCGACACCGGCCAGGTGCACATCGATCCCACAGGGGAGCTCGTGGAGAGGCTGAGGCAGCGCTCCGAGCGAAGGGAGGCCGCCCTGGCGGACAGCCACGGGCCTGGAATGACCAAGGACGGCAAGCGGGTGGCGCTGCTGGCCAACATCGGGGGCGTGGAGGATGCCGTCGCGGCGGGGCAGGCCGACGTCGAAGGGGTCGGCCTATTCCGCACCGAGTTTGTGTTTCTGAGCGCCTCGACCGCGCCAACGGTCGATGAGCAGGCGGAGATCTATCGCCAGGTGTTCGCGCCCTTTGAGGGCCGACGCGTGGTGGTGCGCACCCTGGACGCTGGGGCAGACAAGCCGCTCGCCTTTGCGGACCTGGGAGCGGAAGAGAACCCCGCGTTGGGGCGCCGCGGCCTGAGGCTCTCTGCCGAACTGCCCGACCTGCTGGACGCCCAACTCGAGGCGCTGTCGATCGCCGCAAGCGAGACCGGCGCAGACGTGCGCGTGATGGCCCCCATGGTGGCGCTCGTGGAGGAGGCCGCGTGGTTTGCCAGGCGCGTGCGTGAGAACGGACTCAAGTCTGTGGGCGTGATGATCGAGGTTCCCGGTGCCGCCCTCAGGTCGGAGCACGTGCTTGAGGAGGTCGACTTCGGGTCGCTCGGCACCAACGATCTGGCTCAGTACACGATGGCCGCCGACCGCATGCAGGGCGCGTTGTCCGACCTGCTGGACCCCTGGCAGCCGGCGTTGCTCGACGTGGTCGCGGCTGCGTGCCACGGCGCCTCCGTCACCGGCAAGCCGATGGGGGTGTGTGGAGAGGCGGGAGGTGACCCCCTGCTCGCGCTCGTGCTCGCTGGCCTTGGCGTGACCAGCCTGTCCATGGCCCCCACCAAGGTGCCGATGGTCAGGCTGTCGCTCTCGCTGCACACGTTCGCGCAGTGCCAGCGCCTTGCACACCTGGCGCGCTCGGCGCGGACGGCACAGGAGGCGCGGGAGGCCGTGATGGCGGCCGCCGCGCCCGCCCTGGCCGAGTTGTTGTGACGCGCGGTCCTCATGACGCGCGGGACGCGCGCGCATTAGCCTGAGCAGCGTGACGGAAGATTCGGCGCGCTCGCCCCTGACGGCCCCAGCGCTTGCCTCGCTCGTGGGCGAGCAGGGACCGCTGAGCGCGCTCGCGGTGACCGCCGCCTCGCCATCGACCAACTCGCAACTGCTCGAGGCGCTCGCCGATGACCCTCACGCCTGGCCTCACATGAGCGCGCTCGTGACGGACCACCAGACGTCCGGGCGTGGGCGCGCGGGGCGCGCGTGGGAGACGCCGCGCGGCGCTGCGCTGACCGTGAGCTTTGTGCTTCGCCCCGGCTTGTCGGAAGAGAGCTGGGGGCTCATCCCCTTGGCAGTGGGCCTGGCCGCCGTGCGCACGTTGCGTGCCGACGGCGTCGAGGCGTCGCTCAAGTGGCCCAACGACGTGGTGGTGCGGACGGCAGATGCGCCGATCCCAGGGTGGGGAACGTATCGCAAAGTGGCCGGGATCCTGTGCGAGCGTCGGGAAGACGCAGTGGTGGCAGGCATCGGCGTCAACGTTTCGCAGACGGAACAGGAGTTGCCGGTGCCGCACGCCGCCTCCCTCGCGACGCTTGGAGGGCATCACCTCGACCGGCGCGCGCTGCTCGACGCCTTGGCTCGCCACGTGGCCGACGCGGTGGGTCAGGCCGAGCGCGACCCCGATGGGCTCCTTGCCGACCTCGCGGCCCTCACCTTCACGCTGGGCCAGCACGTGGTGGTTGAGCGCGAGGGCCAGCCGCCGCTCACTGGCGACGCGGTGGCGCTGGCCGCCTCTGGTGCGCTGTTGGTGCGCGCCGGTGACGGAGCAACCCACGAGGTTCACGCAGGGGACGTGCGGCTGAGGACGGCCACGTGAGCGGGGCTTCGGTGGACGCGCGAGGCGAAGGCTCTGAACGTGCGCCCATGGTGGTGCCGCAGGTTGGCAACGCCACGCGCGCGGGGATCGCGTTGGGCATCGCGCTGGTGTTCTTCTCCGTCTTTCATCTGGCGTGCGGGCGCCTTGCAATCGAATTGTTGGCGGAACAGGACGACGGGTGGCTGGACCTGTCCTTTGCGGTGGCAGTCCTCCTGTATGGGGCGCTCGCGGTGCTGGTGCTCATCCCCATCGCGGTGTTCACCGTGGGGCTTGCGGTTGACGTGAAGACGCGCCAGTGGCCACGGGGGCGTGCCGCGGCGGTGCACGGGCTGGCAGGCTTCATCTTGGGGATCGGCGTGGCGGGGATTGCCGTCGCGGCGGGAGTGGCCAACTGGCCGACGGCGGTGCTGGCCTTCGCGGTGCCTTCCGCGCTCGCCGCCTTCGCCACCCACATGGTGTCGCCCACTGCCATGAGCCACAGGGGCATCGCGTGGACCGCGTGGGCCTTGGCCAGCGTTGCCATCGTGGCGTCGCTGGTGTTCGTCGTGTCAGTGTTCGTGCTCTAGTCGATTCCGCGCGGTCAGGCAGGCTCCACAAGCTCTGACGAGTCATTGTGCACATTGCCCACACAGTCCTGTCCGTGATCCCGCATCGCGACTGCGTTCGAGGCGTGCGACGATGCTGAGATGAACACCGTCACTGTTGTCGTGGGGGCGAATGGTCTTGTGGGCTCGCAGATCTGCGGTGCGCTGCTCAAGAACGGCGAGACCGTTCGGGCCGTGGTGCGTCGCGCGGGATCTATGGCGGCGCAGCCGGGGCTCGAGGAGTGGGTCGGCGACTTCACTGACCCCGTGTTCGCGACCAAGGTGTGTGCAGGTGCGCGTTCAGTGGTGACCACGGTGCACCCGATGGCGAGCGACTTCAAGACCCAACGCAGGGTGGGAGTCGAAGGCACGTCTGACTTTGCCCGTGCCGCGAGGGACGCTGGTGTCGAGCTCTTGATCCACATCTCGACCGCGGGTGTATACGAACGTGAGCCCCAGACGGGGGATGTGACAGAGTCTTCGCGACTGGTCTCTGATGACGCGGGGCCCTACGCGGTGACCAAACGCGACGCCGAGGCCTCTCTCGAGGAGGTCACTGGGCTTACCCGCGTCTTTCTCCGTCCGCCAGCAATCCTGGGGGCTGGCGAGTCGTCGACCTGGAATTCGATACTCCCCACGCAGATTCGCGACGACGAGACGGCACGGCATGCCGTGCCGGATCGGACCTTTGCGTGGGTGCACGTCAACGACCTGGCCTCCTTCGCCGCCGACATCGCGACAGGGCGCGTGGCGACCTCGAACGATCCGGAGGTGGGGCCGGTGGCAGGCTCGAGCACCGCTGTCAACGTCGCCGCATCGGCCGCGAAGGTCCGCGACTACTATGCCCCGGTGACTGCGGCGTTGGGAGTCGCTCCGATTTGGGACGACCAGCCCGCCTGGACCGGACGATTGGTCGCAGACCGCGCGAGGGCGTGGGGCTGGAGTCCGACGGTTGCGCTCGACCAGGCAATGATTGAGTTGGTGGCGCCGCTGAGCGGGACCCGAGAGCACACGACGCCCTAGCCGGGTCCGTCTATGGGGAGGGCTCGACCAGTTCTGGCGAATTGTTGCGGACGTTGCCCACTGCCTTGTCCACCTCGTGCCACGCGAGGGCGGGAGCGTCGGCGTGTGCTGCGTCCAGGAGGTCGTCCTTGCCAGACGCGGGGTCTAGCCAAGTGCGCCAGGCGTCGTCGCCCATCATCACCGGCTGGCGGTCGTGAATGCTCTGGAGGTCGCCGCGTGCCGCCGTGGTGACGATGGCGCACGTGATGAGCCATTCGTCGTCCGTGCCACTACGCCACGCCTCGACCAGGCCGGCGAAGGCGAGCGGCGCGTCGTCTTCTGGATGGATGAAGAACGGCTGCTTCCCTGAGGCGTCGGTGCGCCACTCGTAGTACCCGCTCGCGGGGACGATGCAGCGGCGCCTGGAGAAGGCGGTGCGGAACGACGGCTTCTGGGCGATGGTCTCCACGCGGGCGTTGATCATGCGCGAGCCGATCGCGGGATCCTTGGCCCACGAGGGCACCAGGCCCCACTTCGCCACCTCGAGAGTCCTGGCGTCCTCGCTCTGGCGAATGACGCGCACCCGCTGCATGGGCGCCACGTTGTAGGACGGGGGAAGCAGGCGTTCGTCGTCGGCGGTCACGGCCAAGGCGAAGGCGTCCGCCAAGTCTTGGTCGGCTAGGAAGTCCGCGTAGCGCCCGCACATGCCTCCATTGTGCGCCGCTGTGACAATGTCCACCTGGTGAACCGCCGGGCGAGGGCGGCGGTCGTGGCGCCCCCCGAATGGGGGTTGGAGGCCACGCTTACGCCTACCTGGAATGTCGTGTTGGTCACCTTCGCTGCGGTGTAAAACGGACAATACGGACTGATTGTGAGGAGCTTCACACGGCGCCCACAGGGGGTCTGCGGGGCTGTTGGCTGCTTGGAAAAGGGGGTCCCTGGTGTCATCGTTGAGTCATAGAACAGCAGGAGGAAGTGACCCACGAAAGGGAAGTCTCATGGCAATCCGTGTCGAACCCGCCGTAGCGGTTCAGCCGCTCGCAACCCGGGCGTTGGCATCTGCTGCGAGCTACGTGGTCATCTATGGCGTCACGTTCGCCTTCTTCGCCCCGCCAGCCACGTGGCTGGCCGCTGGCGGCTACTCCGCTCGTGACGCCACGAGCGTCACCTTCGCACTGTTGCTTATCGCGGCGCTGACGGTCACGTTTGGCGCGACCATCTTTGGCTACTCGGTGGGTTGGAAGATCGAGTCCGATGTACGCAAGCAGCGCATGACCCAGACGCGCGGCGCGGTGGAGTTCGCCTCCCTCGGCACCCTTCTTGCACTCGCCACGGCTGGCGTGTTCCTGCTGATCGTCACCGGCGGCACCGCAGCGAGCCCGTCCCTGATGGGGGCTGCCGCGCTTGGGCTGGTGGTGCCAGGAATGGTCGCCGCCATCTGCACCGGCTCCGTCACCGCACACGTGGCCGCCGCCAAGCGAGACATCTTCGCCACTTCGCTGAGCGCGCTCGTGGTGATCGTGCTCGTCAACTACTTGATTGTCGGCTCCCTTCCACCTTTGGCCGACCTGCCGCAGCTCTTCGGACTGTAGGCAGCGCCCCGTCGACGCTTCCGCCCAAGCGCCCGACGGTCTCTCTACCGCGGCGGCCACTTTGCCCGAGGTGGCCGCCGCGGTTCATTTTCTGCTCTGACGCCCACGCTGCCCCTATCCACAGGGGCTCCCGCGAACGGGCGTTTCCCTCTAGGGTTTCCGGCATGGGGGCTGAGACGACGATTGCCATCGAGTCACAGGTACGGGATCAGATCCGCAAGCGCGGGGTGGATCCTGTACGGGACGTGGCCGCGGTGCGGGCGCTGGTGGACGACGCCCTGGCGGCGTGGGAAGAACGGGCGTTGGTAGGTGCCGTGGCACCTGTGGAGGACCGCGCGGCGCTCGCCAAGTCGGTGCTGGACAACGTGGCGGGGCTAGGCCCTCTGCAGCAGTACCTTGACGATCCTGAGATCGAGGGAAATGGTATGCAATTGCAGGGTTGCGATGACGCTCCTCCTAGGTGTCCTCGCGAGCCGCAATAAGCGCTTCATTGAGCACTTGCTGAAGTTCAACGAACGCGGCGGACAAACTGGTCTCTAGCGGAGTGGCCGTGAGTGAGTCCCACGTCGGAAGTGTCGCAGGCGACACTGACTGCATAGCCTTCCACACCTCGGGGAGTTTCTCGTGGGATCGCCCGTGCGGGTCCGGGCTAGCGAGTTCCTGTCCAACGGTGGCTACAAACATTGCGATCCATATGGCATCCTGACGCGCCGCGTCCGCCGCGCGCTGGGCCGCTTGCGAGATTGCGTCTGGAAGATCGACGTTGAGGCGTTCGATTTGCTCGATGATCCTGGGGTGCGCCTGGTTGTCGATGTGGCCGAAGAACCCGTCAATAGATCTCCTGGCTGCCGGGAACGTGACCGCTCCGCTCATCGATGTAAACGAGGCGATCAGATTGACATTGGCGAGAAGCCCCCGGTGCTCGCGCGACCACTCCGGCACGTGTGAAGCGAACTCACGCAAACTTGCGAGGCGAGGCGCGCTGACTTGTGCTCTGTACGTTCGCGACATGAGGTCGACTTGGCGCCGGGTATGGGACGCGTATATTGCGGTGACGCCAAGGATCGCGAGGCTACCGACAGCCTGCATCGCCGTCACGTACTCCGACGGGAGATTGGCGACAGCGTAGATGATGCTCCCGAGAATCGCAGCCAGGAGTGCGCTCGTACCTACGCTTCGCCAGCGCTTGGAGACCGCGACTCGCGCGCGCCGGGGCCAACTTCGAGATGCGTGGGGTGCTGTAGCCATGAGACGAGGCTAGTCATTTGGAGCAATTTGGAAGGAGATGCGCGCCAAACGCACGACGGCCCCACGCTCCAGATGGAGTACTGGGGCACGCTCCAGATCGAGTGCCGGGGACTGCGTGGTGTCACGTGTGCGCAGAATCGAGCAGATCGCGAGCGCGAGCCTCGGCGTCGACGCCGCCCCGCCGGCGGGTGCGAGCGGCGACAGGGGCGAGTGGGCGCGGGTGCCAGAGGTGGGGATCGTGGCCAGGCGGGCACGGGCTCGCCGGGGAATGGCGGAGCGGGCACGCAAGGTGAGAGATGCGATGGGCTCTGGGCAGGTGGGCGT
>NZ_JADQBF010000043.1 GCF_016278775.1 Demequina sp.
TGTCTGAGGAAGAGGAAGCAGCTGCGGAAGAGGCAGCGGAAGAGGCAGCGGCAGAAGGGGAAACCGCCGCCGACGAAGCAGACTCCGAGTAGGACGTGTCCAGCATGAGCGCCCGGTTTGCCGCCATCTGGCGAGCCGGGCGTCGTGCTGTGCTCTCGCTTGTGCCAACGTCGGAACACCGCGCCTCTCGTGAGGCATTGTCGGAGGAGGACACCGTGACCGCGCTGGTGGTGGGACTGGGGAATCCCGGCCCCGAGTACGCCCAGACACGCCACAACGTCGGCCAGATGGTCGCCGACGAACTGGCCGAGCGCTCGTCGGCGTCCTTCTCTTCCGTGGGCCGCACGCACGCCCGCGTGGCCAGCGTGCGCATCGGCGGCGTGGGGCCGTCCGGCGTGGCCGCTGCACTCGCCAAGCCGCTGTCGTTCATGAATCTTTCCGGGGGACCGGTGAGCGCGCTCGTGCGGTACTTCGGCGTGGAACCACGGGACGTCGTGGTGATTCACGATGACCTGGACATCCCGTATGGCGCGATTCGCCTGAAGCGTGGCGGGGGCGCCGGTGGGCACAACGGGCTCAGAGATGTCTCGAAGGCGCTGAACACGCAGGATTACGTCAGGGTGCGCGTCGGCGTCGGTCGCCCTCCCGGACGTCAGGCGCCAGCCGAGTATGTCCTGAAGCCGTTCAGTGCTACGGAGCGCAAGGAGCTGGATCTGGTCGTGGCGCTCGCGGCCGACGCGGTCGAGGACCTGCTGACGAAGGGCCTGGCCGAGGCGCAACAGCGGTTTCATACCTCCGGCTAGGCCCGCGACGCAGGTATCTGTGACCGGATCGTGACACCACCCGCGCCGACGTTGGACATTGAGCAAGCGTTGGCAAGTACGATCAAAGACGTCGGCCCCCTCAACTGGGGGCATGGCGGTCCGTATGACTCCGGCCTCACACAGAAGCCCAAGGGGGTTCCCCATTGACCTCAGGTCGCACTGACTGGACCATTCCGCAGATCCGCGACCGCAGCTTTGGCGCGGTCCTCTTTGATCTAGACGGGGTGCTCACGCCCACTGCGGACGTCCACATGGCTGCGTGGCGGCGCATGTTCACCGACTTCTTCACCGCTCACGGCATCACGCCCGCGTACACGGATGACGACTACTTCGCGTACGTCGACGGCAGGCCGCGTTACGAAGGAGTGCAGGTGTGCCTGGCGTCCCGTGGTGTGGATCTTCCCTACGGATCGCCAACGGACCCTCCTGGCGATCAGACGGTGTGCGCGCTTGGCAACTCGAAAAACGATGCGTTCAACGCGGTATTGAGCGAGGACGGCGTTGAGCCTTTTCCCGGTTCCGTGGCGTTGATGGACGTCTTGGAGGCCTTGGACGTGCCGATGGCGGTCGTGTCGAGCTCGCGCAACGCCATGGAGGTGCTGAGGGTCGCAGGTCTCGCGCATCGCTTCGAGGTGGTCGTTGACGGCAAGGTGGCCGCCATGGAACAGCTCCCCGGCAAGCCGCAGCCAGACACATATCAGTACGCGGCGCGGCTGCTCGGTGTGACCGACGATGTGTCAGTGGTGGTGGAGGACGCGATCTCGGGAGTACAGGCTGGCGCAGCGGGGGGCTTCGCCCTGGTCATCGGTGTGGACAGGGGAGCCGGGGCAGACGACCTCGTCAGGGCAGGCGCGGACGTGGTGGTGAGCGACCTCGCGGAGCTGGTCAACCCATGAAGGCCGCACGAACGGCACCGTTCGAGACGGGCTTGGGCGAGTACGTTGACCGCTTGAGGTTTCCTGCCGACCCGTGGAGGCTGTCAGAGACCTCCTTCAGCGACGACGACATCGGCATGACGGAGACGCTGTTCTCGGTGGGAAACGGCTACCTCGGACTTCGCGGAAATGTGGAAGAGGGTCACGACTTCTTCTCCCACGGAACCTTCATCAACGGCTTTCACGAGACGTGGCCCATCCAACACGCGGAGGAGGCCTACGGCTTTGCGCGCACGGGCCAGACCATCGTCAACGTCCCTGACTCGAAGGTCATCAGGCTGTACGTCGACGACGAACCCCTCTTGTTGTCAGTCGCCGACCTGATCGAGTACAACCGCTCGCTCGACATGCGTGACGGCGTGCTCACCCGTGACCTGCTGTGGCGTACGCCCGCCGGAAACCGCGTGCGGGTGAGGTCTCGGCGCATGGTGTCCTTCACGCATCGTCACGTCGCGTTGATGACGTTCGAGGTGACGCTCCTGGACAAAGAGGCGCCCATCGCGATCTCCTCCCAGGTTCTCAACCGTGAAGCGGGACTGGACGAGTACCGCACCAACCCCGATCCCACAGGGAAGACCGACCCCCGCAAGGCGCAGACCTTCGCTGAACGGGTGCTCGAGCCGCGCATGCACAAGGAGGAGAACGGCCGCATTCACCTCGGGTTCCAAACCGCGCACTCGGACATGACGATGGCGGTGGCGATGGAGCACTGGGTCGACTACGAGGGCGACTACGAGTGCCTGAGCGAGGTCGAGGAGGACTACGCCAAGCATCTCTTCCGCACCCAGCTGAAGCCTGGCGAGACGTTCTCGCTCACCAAGGTGGTCAGTTATCACACGTCTCGTGTGGTGCCTGCACGCGAACTGGCTGACCGGTGCAACCGCACGCTCGACCGCGTGAGTGATGAGGGCGCGGACAAGCAGTTCGAGGAGCAGCGTGAGTGGCTCGACGAATTCTGGGCTCGCTCGGATGTCGAGGTGGGCGGCGACGCCGCGCTGCAGCAGGCCATCAGGTGGTCACTGTTCCAACTCGCTCAAGCGGGCGCTCGCGGCGACGGCAATGGCATCTCCGCCAAGGGCGTGAGTGGTTCTGGGTACGGTGGCCACTACTTCTGGGACACAGAGATCTATGTGGTGCCATTCTTCACCTACACGTCGCCAGTGATCGCGCGAAACGCCTTGAGGTATCGGTACCGCATGCTCGAGGCAGCAGAGCATCGCGCCGCAGAACTCGCCCAACGCGGGGCTCTGTACCCGTGGCGAACCATCAACGGCGAAGAGGCCTCCGCCTACTACGCGGCGGGCACGGCGCAGTACCACATCGACGCCGACATCTCCTATGCCATCAACAAGTACGTGCGCGCCACGGGAGACGACGAGTTCCTGGCACGCGAGGGAATCGACATCCTGGTGCAGACCGCCAGGATGTGGGCCGACCTTGGCTTCTGGCGCACGGCGGAGGGCAACGAGTCGTCATTCCGCATTCACGGCGTCACGGGGCCAGACGAGTACACGACGGTGGTGAACGACAACCTTTACACGAACGTGATGGCGCGCTTCAACCTTCGCTGCGCTGCCGAGTCGGTGCGCAAGCTCTCCGACACGTGGCCCGATCAGCACGCCAAGATGGTGGCGCGCCTTGGCCTTGAGCAAGAGGAGGTGGAGGAGTGGGAGCGCGCCGCGGAGGCCATGGCCATCCTGTGGGATGAGAACCTCGGCATCCATCCCCAGGACGCACTCTTCAACGAGCGCGAAGTGTGGGACCTCGCCAACACGCCTCCTGAAAAGCGCCCGCTCTTGCTTCACTTCCACCCGCTCGTGATCTACCGCTTTCAGGTGCTCAAGCAGGCCGATGTGGTGCTGGCGCTCTTCTTGCAGTCCGAGTACTTCTCGCTCGAGGAGAAGCGCTCCGACTTCGAGTACTACGACCCGATCACCACCGGCGACTCGACGCTTTCGGGCGTGGTGCAGTCGATCATCGCCGCGGAGGTTGGCTACCACGAGCTTGCCCTGAAGTACTTCTGGGACGGTGCCTTTGTGGACATCGGCAACCTCCACTCCAACACCTCCGATGGAGTGCACGTCGCCTCCGCAGGTGGTGTGTGGGGGGCACTCGTCTACGGCTTCGGTGGGTTCCGCGACCACGGCTCTGTGTTCCACTTCGACCCGCGCTTGCCGGACCCGTGGCCCTCTCTCACCTTCCGACTCACCCAGCGCGGCACCAGGGTCAAAGTGACGGTGCGCAGGGAGTCCATCGCGTTCGACGTCGAGGAGGGCCCTGGCCTGACGGTCGACGTGCGCGGCACCCACTACAACGTCTTGGCTCACGCCGAAGTAGTGGTGCCACTCGAGGACCAAGGCCCGCGCATCGATGGCGTGCCTGACCCCGAGAAGTACCACGGCACCTTGCGCGCCGATGGCACAGTGGTCACCGCGTCGTTGCCGCCGAACGTCCACGAGGCGGACGTCGTCGACCCCGAGATGGACGCCACTCAGTCCACGAGCTAGTCAGCGACTGCACGAGCCCGCGCGGGGCCGGGGGCAACGGTGTCGGTGACCGCGCTTAGGATGGTGAAGCCGGAAATCCGGTCTATTGGCATGCCCTGGAGGCCCCTCGTGTCACGTCCGCTCGCGCCGCTCATCGCCTCCCTGGGCGCACCCAGCATCGGCGACGGGGACCACCTGACGGCCCCACCGTCGGCGTCGCCAGCGCTCATCGCGTCGGCCGTAGACGCGGGCAGCCTGCTGGTGGTGCTCACGGCGACCGGCAACGACGCCGAGGCCCTCGAGTCCGCTCTGAGCGCGTACCTTGACCCGCACCAGGTCGCGCTGTTCCCCAACTGGGAGACCCTGCCGCACGAGCGCCTCAGCCCCCGCGCCGACACGGTCGCGCGCAGGCTCGCGACTCTGCGCAGGGTGGCGCACCCCGAACAGGCGGCGAGGGAGACGGGCCTGCCTGCCCCGCGCATCGTGGTGGCGCCGCTGCGCGCGGCGTTGCAGCCGCTCGCCCCCGGCCTCGCGGACCTCGAGCCCGTGCGGCTCACGCGAGGCGAGCGGGTCGACCTCACCGACCTGGTGGCTTCCCTCGCAAACGCCGCCTACGCGCGCGTCGACATGGTAGAGCGGCGAGGGGAGTTCGCCGTGCGCGGCGGCATCGTGGACGTGTTCGCGCCCACCGACCCGCACCCCGTACGGATCGAGTTCTTTGGCGACGAGGTGGAGTCGATCAGGCAGTTCTCCGTGGCCGACCAGCGTTCGCTCCTGGAGGTCGAGCGCCTGTGGGCGCCGCCGTGCCGCGAGGTGCTGCTCACCGCGGACGTGCAACGCAGGGCATCGGCCATGCAGTCGGTGCTCCCCGCCGCCGCAGACCTGCTGGGGCGCATCGCGGCCGGCCAGGTCGTGGAAGGCATGGAGTCTCTGCTTCCCGTGCTCGTTGACCACTTGGAGACCCTTCCATCCCTGCTTCCGCGGGGCACGCGCATCGTCGCGCTCGAGCCTGAGCGCCTCGCCAGGCGCGCGGAGGATTTGCACAGCACTGCGGAGGAGTTCTTGGCCGCAGCGTGGGTGAGCGCCACGGCCGGCGCCGACGCCCCGCTCGAGTTGTCAGCGGCCGCGGACGCCGCTGCGGATAGCCCGCTCGCCAAGGGCGGCTTCCTGACCATGGGAGAGCTGCGCGACGCGGTCGACTCGGCTGGCCTCGGCTGGGCGACCATCGGCCCCTTCGGCGGGGACGACGCGAGCGAGACCGGCTTTGTGGCGCTCGAGTCGTTCAGGGGCAGGGCTGGCGCCGCGCTCGAGTTGGCGCGCACGCGGCTCGCCGAAGGTTGGCGGGTGGTGGTCGCCGCGGCGGGAACGGGCTCGGCGCAGCGCATCGCGGAACTGTGCCGAGACGCGGACCTCACGGCCCGCGTGAGCGAGGACGCAGGCGATGTCGCTCCCGGCGTCATCGACATCGTCGCTGGCGTCAACGGCGGCGGATTCCAGGTGCCAGGCCAGCGCCTGCTGGTGCTCCACGAGTCCGACCTGACCGGCCGCGCGACCGCGGTCGTGGGGCCCAAGGTGAAGGTGCCCTCGAAGCGCCGCAACGTCGTCGACCCCCTGCAACTGCGCACAGGCGACTTCGTGGTGCACGAAAGCCACGGCGTCGGCCGCTTTGTGGAACTCACCAAGCGCACGGTCCGCGGCGTCGAGCGCGAGTACCTCGTGATTGAGTACGCGCCCTCCAAGAAGGGCCACGCGGGGGATCGGCTCAGCGTGCCGACGGATCAGCTCGACCTCATCACCAAATACGTGGGCGGCGAGGCTCCGTCCGTCAACAAGATGGGCGGCGCCGACTGGGCGAAGACCAAGGGCCGCGCCCGCAAGGCGGTCAAGGAGATCGCGGCGGAGCTCATCCGCCTGTATTCGGCGCGCATGGCCACCAAGGGGCGCGAGTTTGGCCAAGACACCCCGTGGCAGCGCGAACTCGAGGAGGCCTTCGCCTTTGTCGAGACTCCAGATCAGCTGAGCACGATCGACGACGTCAAGGCCGACATGGAAAAGCCGGTGCCGATGGACAGGCTGGTGTGCGGAGACGTCGGCTTTGGCAAGACGGAGATCGCGGTGCGCGCCGCGTTCAAGGCCATCCAAGACGGCACCCAGGTGGCGCTGCTGTGCCCCACGACGCTGCTGGTCAAGCAACACGTCGACACGTTCGCCGAGCGCTTCGCGCCGTTCCCCGTCAAGGTGGTGGCGCTCAGCCGCTTCCAAAGCGACAAGGAAGCTAAGGCGGTGGTCGAGGGCCTGGCCGACGGCACGATCGACATGGTCATCGGCACGCACCGCCTCATCACGGGCTCCGTGCGCTTCAAGCACCTCGGCCTGGTCATCATCGACGAGGAGCAGCGCTTTGGGGTCGAGCACAAGGAGACTCTCAAGGCGCTGCGCACGGACGTGGACGTGCTGTCCATGTCCGCCACGCCCATCCCGCGCACGCTTGAATTGGCGGTGACCGGCATCCGCGAGATGTCAACCCTGGCCACGCCGCCGGAGGAACGTCACCCGATCCTCACGTACGTGGGGCCCCAAGAGACCGCTCAAGTGGCTGCGGCCATTCGCCGCGAGTTGCTGCGCGACGGCCAGGTGTTCTACATCCACAACTCCGTCAAGTCGATCACGCGCGCGGCCGTTCAGCTGGCCGAGCTCGTGCCGGAGGCGCGCATCGCGGTGGCACATGGTCAGATGGGCGAGAAGGCGCTCGAACAGGTGATCGTGGACTACTACGACAAGCAATACGACGTGCTGGTGTGCACCACGATCGTCGAGACAGGGCTAGACATCTCCAACGCCAACACCCTGATCGTGGAGCGCGCCGACACCTTCGGGCTGTCGCAGCTGCACCAGTTGCGCGGGCGGGTGGGGCGCGGGCGGGACCGCGCTTACGCGTACTTCCTGTACCCGCCGGAGCGCACTCTCACGGAGACGGCGCACGACCGCCTGCAGACCATCGCGGCCAACACCGACCTCGGCTCCGGCATGGCCGTGGCGCTCAAGGACCTCGAGATCCGCGGCGCGGGCAACCTGCTGGGCGGCGAGCAGTCTGGACACATCGAGGGTGTGGGATTCGACCTCTACATCCGCATGGTGGGGGAGGCCGTTGCTGGCTTCCGCGGAGAGGGCGAGGAGGAACGCGCTCCGGTCACGATCGACCTGCCGATCGACGCCCACATTCCCACCGAGTACATCGAGCACGAGCGCTTGCGCCTGGAGGCCTACAGGACCATCGCCGACGCGACGGACGACGCCGCGCTCATCGCGGCAGCAGACGCGCTGAACGACCGCTACGGGCAGGTGCCGGAGCCGGTCTCCAACCTGTTCGCGGTGGCGCGGCTGCGCCTCGAGTTGCGCCAGCGAGGTGTGACGGACGTGGTGGCCCAAGGCAAGTACATCCGCTTCGCGCCGATCGAGCTGCCTGACTCCGCTGCCATGCGGATCACGCGCCTGTACCCCGGCACGCTCATCAAGCCAGCAGTCCGCAACGTCTTGGTGCCCGCGCCCACGACCGCACGCATCGGCGGCGCTCCTGTGGAGGGCATGGCGGTGCTCGACTGGGCTCGCGAGGTGCTCACAGCGGCGTTGCCGACCCCGGTAGGATGAACGGCATGAAGCGCATCGTCGCAGCGACCCTGCTTGCCCTTGCACTCAGCGGCTGCGCCGTCACCGGCCAGCCAGCGCCACCAGGCACCGCCGCCGTCTTTGACGGCAATACCGTGACGAACGACGAGGTGGCCGCGTGGTCGACAGCCCTCGGCGAACTCGGTTTTGCCAACGACCCCGGCGAGGTCCTCACTCTGTTGCTGTTGCAACCGGTTGTCGAGAAGGCCGCGCTCGACGACGGCAACGTGGCAACCGATGAAGAGATCGAACAGGACGCGGTCATGTGGGCGCTCGCTCAGGGCAACACGCTCGCTGAGGTGACGGACGATCAGATCGCCGTGGTGCGCACGGTGCGGGCGCTCGCTACCCAGGCAGTGCCTGCTGGCGCCGAGAGCGTGACCTTCTCCGAGTCCGTCATCGACGCGATTGTGGGGCTGGAGGAGCGCGCGCAGGTGAGCCCAGAGTACGGTGACTTCTCCCAAGCGGTCTTCGCGGACAGCGTCACACGGGCCGTTGCCAGCATCGCCGATTACGCGAGCGCGCCCGGCGGGATCAGCTACCTGGTGCTCAAGGATGTCAACGGTTTCAACCCCTACGCGCAGCGCGATTGGATGGGTGTTGAGGGCACGACGGGCGAGGCGTCAGCCTAGGTCCTGTGGCCCGGCGGGCCCCCGCCCGTCTCGATAGACTCACGGGGGAGAACCCCATAGATGGCCGCTCACGCGGCACAACGATAGGAGCAACATGGCCAGCATTGAGGCCGTAGGCGCCCGCGAGATTCTCGACTCGCGCGGCAACCCCACAGTCGAGGTCGAGGTCGCTCTTGAGGACGGCACGTTCGCACGTGCTGCAGTCCCCTCGGGTGCCTCCACCGGAGCTTTCGAAGCAGTAGAGCGTCGCGACGGCGACAAGGGCCGTTACCTGGGCAAGGGTGTCGAGCAGGCGGTTGACGCCGTCATCGACGAGATCGCCCCCGAGGTTGTCGGTCTCGACGCCACGGAGCAGCGCCTCATCGACCAGATCATGATCGACTTGGACGGCACGGACAACAAGGGCAAGCTGGGCGCGAACGCGATTCTTGGCGTCTCCCTCGCAGTGGCCAAGGCCGCGGCAGACAGCGCCGACCTGGCCCTGTTCCGCTACGTGGGCGGGCCCAACGCACACGTGCTTCCCGTCCCCATGATGAACATCCTCAACGGCGGATCGCACGCCGACTCGAATGTGGACATCCAGGAGTTCATGATTGCTCCCGTCGGTGCCGCCACGTTCCGCGAGGCCCTGCGCATGGGCGCCGAGGTCTACCACACCCTCAAGGCGGTGCTCAAGGAGCGCGGCCTCGGTACCGGACTCGGTGACGAGGGCGGCTTCGCCCCCAACCTTGACTCCAACCGTGAGGCGCTCGACCTGATCCTGGTCGCCATCGAAAAGGCAGGCTACACGCCTGGCGACGACGTGGCACTCGCCCTTGACGTGGCCGCCACCGAGTTCTACAAGGACGGCGCGTACCAGTGGGAGGGCGGTCAGAAGACCCCCGCCGAGATGATCGAGTTCTACGAGGGCCTCGTGGCGGACTACCCGCTCGTGTCGCTCGAGGACCCGCTGGACGAGGACGACTGGGAGAACTGGACGGCACTGACCGCATCGGTCGGCACCAAGACCCAGGTGGTCGGCGACGACCTGTTCGTCACCAACCCGGTGCGCCTCAAGAAGGGCATCGAAATGGCCGCGGCCAACTCGCTGCTCGTCAAGCTCAACCAGATCGGCACCCTGTCCGAGACGTCGGACGCCGTGGCCATGGCTCAGCGTGCAGGCTTCACCGCGATGGTGTCGCACCGCTCAGGTGAGACGGAAGACGTCACGATCGCCGACCTGTCGGTGGCGTACAACTCCGGCCAGATCAAGACGGGTGCCCCCGCCCGCGGCGAACGCATCAACAAGTACAACCAGCTGATGCGTATCGAGGAAGAACTGGACGACGCCGCCGTGTATGCCGGCAAGTCCTCCTTCCCGCGCCGCTACGGCAAGTAGGGACTGCCTCGGCGCTGCGGTGTAACAAAGACGCAGCGTCGGCGACAACTGAACAAAGGTGACTCTCCGCGAGTCACCGCCCCACGCGCGCGGCGCGCCAGGACAATGAGG
>NZ_JADQBF010000045.1 GCF_016278775.1 Demequina sp.
GGTTGCCATCTACCGCGGCATCCCGCAGTCTCTTGGCCCCGTCACGCTGCACCACGTCGTCGAGTCGACCACCGTCTCCGTCGACTCGCTTGCGCCGTACGAGCGGGAACGCGTTGACTCCTCGATCCGCACCTCCGACCTCGACGAGGCGCGCGACATCGTGGCTTCTCTCGAGGACGACGGCTAGTGGCGACGGTCCTCGAGGTCTCCGTGCGCGTGGGGCGCCGGTCGGAGGCCGTCCTGTTGGCGATCGCGTGCGCCATAGCGATCGCCGCGAGGGCGTTCGTGGACGCGAATGCTGGTCCTGGCATCGACGGTTCCCTCGCCGCCTACGCGATGGCAGTTGTCGCCATCGCGACCGCCGCGCACGTGGTGATTCGCCTCAAGGCGCCCGATGCGGACCCCGTCCTGTTGCCCGCCATTCTCGCCCTCAACGGCTTGGGTCTGGCCATGATCCACCGCATCGACCTCGCGTACCTCGACCGCGGCCGCGAGACCCACTTCGCCCAGGCCCAGATGATGTGGGCGGTCATCGGCATCGTGGCAGCGCTCATCGTGGTCGCGGTGCTCCCCGATCACCGGCTGCTACGCCGCTACACGTACACGGCCGGGGCCCTCGGCCTCATAGGGCTGCTGCTTCCCCTCGCTCCTGGCATCGGACTCGAGGTCAATGGGGCGCGCATCTGGGTGTCACTGTTCGGACGCTCCTTGCAGCCAGGGGAGTTTGCCAAGATCGCATTCGTCATCTTCTTCGCCGGGTACCTGGTCTCCCACCGGGATACCCTCGCTCTCGCGGGACCTAAGGTGTTGGGGATTCGCCTGCCTCGGCCGCGCGACCTGGGACCCATCCTCGTCGTGTGGGCCGCCGCGCTCCTTGTCCAGGTCGCCGAACGCGACCTTGGTGCCTCGTTGCTGTTCTTCGGCCTGTTCGTCGCGATGCTCTACATCGCGACTCAACGCATCTCTTGGGTGATCGTCGGCATGGGTTTGTTCGCCGTGGGGGCCGTGATCGCCGGGACCCTCTTCTCTCACGTGGGCGCCCGCTACGACGCGTGGCTGAACGCCCTCGACTTCACCGTTTACGACTCGGGCCGTTCCTACCAACTGGTACAGGGTCTGTTTGGCATGGCCTCTGGAGGCCTGTTCGGCACCGGCCTGGGTGAAGGCTCGCCTGCGCTCGTGCCCTACGCGGAGTCCGACTTCATCATGGCCTCGCTCGGCGAAGAACTCGGACTCACTGGCTTCATGGCCATCCTCGCCCTGTACCTGGTGGTGGTGCAGCGGGCGCTGCGCGCCGCCATCGGCGTGCGCGACGGTTTCGGCAAGCTTGTCGCGGCTGGCCTGGGCTTCGCGATGGCGCTGCAACTGTTCGTCGTGGTCGGTGGCGTGACTCGCGTGATCCCCCTGACCGGCCTCACCACCCCCTTCCTCGCGTATGGCGGATCCTCGATGATCGCCAACTGGCTGGCAATAGCACTGCTGTTGCGCATCTCCGACTTGGCCCGCGCCGGTGCTGCCGACAGTGCCAGAGCGGCACAGGTGGCGGCATGAACGAGCCGATTCGTCGCCTGTCGGTGGTGACCCTGTTGCTGTTCCTGACCCTCATGGTCGCCGCGTCGTGGGTGCAATTCGCAAAGGCGGGAGAGTTGGGAGAGGACCCCCGCAACGTCCGCACGCTGTACCGCCAGTTCGGCTCCTTCAGAGGGCCCATCATCGTGGACGGCCAAGCCGTGGTGCGCTCCGTGCCGGTGGATGACCCCTTCAACTACCAGCGCACGTACACCGACGGCCCGCTGTACGCACCCGTGACCGGCTACTACTCGATCGGCCCCGGCCGCTCGGGCCTGGAGTCCACGCAGAACGCGCTCCTAGACGGCAGCGCCGACGCCCTCTTCTGGACGCGCCTCGGCGAGCTTTTCGCGGGGCAGGAACAGGAAGGCGCCTCGGTCGAGTTGACGATCAAGGCCGACGTGCAGCGCGCGGCGTACGACGCGATGGCGGGCAAGCGGGGTGCCGTCGTGGCGATCGACCCCCGCACGGGGGCCATCCTCGCGATGGTGTCCACGCCGAGTTATGACCCGACCACTTTGGCCGTGCACTCGTCGTCAGAGGCCAACCGCATCTACTCGTCGCTCGTGGCCGACCAGACGGACCCACTCATCAATCGTGCCATCGGCGGGGACACCTACCCGCCGGGGTCGACCTTCAAGCTCATCATCGCGGCGGCAGCGCTCGACTCCGGGTACACGCCAGATACCCTGATCTACGCTCCGCAAGAGTTGGAACTGCCTGGCACCACGGCCACGATCAGCAACTACGGCGGCACACGATGCGGCCCCACCGACAACATCTCGCTCGCGGAGGCGCTCCGGGTATCCTGCAACACCGCCTTTGCTGACCTCGCAATGCGCCTGGGTTGGGGCGTCATCGAGCGCACCGCAGCCAAGTTCGGATGGGGGCAGTCCTTGGAGATCCCCCTCGTAGTGACGCCGTCCCGGCTGCCGGACAGCCCCAACGAGCCTCAGATCGCGCAGTCAGCCATCGGGCAGTTCGACGTGCGCGCCACCCCGCTCCAGATGGCCATGGTGGCCTCCGCCATCGCCAACGATGGCCAACTGATGAAGCCCTACCTGGTTTCCACGGTGCGGTCGCCGGACCTGCGCGTCATCGAGCACACCTCTCCTGAGACGTTGTCCTCATCGCTCAGCAGGGACACGGCCGGCGCGCTCAACGCGATGATGCAAGGGGTGGTCGCTGAAGGGACAGGGAGCAACGCCCGGATCAGCGGCGTCGCCGTGGCCGGCAAGACGGGCACGGCAGAAACCGGCACTGACGCGGCTCCTCACACGTGGTTCGTCGCCTTCGCCCCGGCCGATGATCCAGTGGTGGCTGTGGCTGTTCTGGTCGAGAATGGCGGGGACCTCGGCAACGAGGCGACGGGCGGCAGGGTCTCCGCCCCCATCGCGAGGGCCGTCATTCAGGCAGCGATCGATAGCGCGGCAGGGGGGAGTTGATGCAGATGCAATCGGGCACGACGCTCGGCGGCCGCTACGTGCTGCGCTCCTTGCTCGCGGTGGGCGGCATGGGAGAAGTGTGGCGCGGGGTGGACAGCGAACTGGACCGACCCGTCGCCGTCAAGGTGCTGAAGGAGGAGGCGCAAAGCAACGAGACCTTCCTGAAGCGTTTCCGCAACGAGGCCAAGAACGCCGCCGGACTGATGCACCCCAATATCGCTCAGGTCTTCGACTACGGGGATCAGGCTGGCACCGCCTATCTGGTGATGGAGCTGGTGGAGGGCGAGCCCTTGTCTACCGTGCTCGAGCGTGAACACACCGTGGAGGAGCACCGGCTGGTTCGCATGATGATCGGCACGTGTCAAGGTCTGCACGTCGCGCACCAGGCACAAGTGATGCACCGCGACATCAAGCCGGGCAACCTCCTGATCGAGGGCGAGGATCACGTCAAGATCACCGACTTTGGCGTCTCACGCAGCCACGACCAGACCACGTTGACCGCCACTGGCATGGTCATGGGCACTGCCCAATACCTCGCGCCGGAGCTGGCGCTGGGCAAACCAGCCACCGCTGCATCGGACTTGTACGCGCTGGGAATCATTGCCTACGAGGCGGTGGTGGGAAGACGACCCTTCACCGCATCGTCGCCAGTGGACATCGCCATCGCCCAGGTCAACGAGGCCGTGCCACCAATCCCGTCCACGGTGTCGCCCCCGCTGGCGGCGCTCATCATGGATCTGCTGGAGAAGAACCCCAAGCGTCGACCGCGCACCGCCCTCGAACTGGCGGCCACTCTCAAGGAGCTGCGACTGCCAACCAAGGCTGAAAGGAACGCTCGCGAACGCGGAGCGCCAGAAGCCATTGCCCCCAGAAGAACTGGCCACGCACCCCCACGCGTGATGCCACCATCCATCGCTCCCACACGCTACCGACAGCGTCCCGACGCGCCGTCGAAACGCCATAGCTAGCGGGAATGCCACAATAAGCGCTAGATAACGTGCCCTCCGGGCTACAGGCAAGGAACATGATGAACGACGAACCACAGCTCCTAGCGGGCCGGTACGAGGTCGGCGACCTCATCGGCCGCGGCGGGATGGCCGAGGTCCACATCGGCTATGACACGCGCCTCGGCCGCAACGTCGCCATCAAGATTCTGCGAGCCGACCTCGCACGCGACCCCTCTTTCCAGACCCGCTTTCGCCGCGAAGCTCAGGCGGCAGCCGGGCTCAACCATCCCTCGATCGTGGCCGTGTACGACACCGGCGAGGACCACCGGCCCAGCGAGAGCGGGGCCGTCCAGGCCGTGCCCTACATCGTCATGGAGTACGTCGAGGGTCACACGGTCCGTGACATCCTCAAGGGCGACGTGGCTGCCCCCATCGAAGAGGCCGTCGAGATCACTCTGGGCGTGCTGTCGGGCCTCGAGTACGCGCACCACGCCGGGCTCGTCCACCGCGACATCAAGCCCGCGAACGTGATGCTCACGCCCACCGGCGCCGTCAAGGTCATGGACTTTGGGATTGCCCGCGCACTCGCCGATGTGGGGCAGACGATGACGCAAACTCAGGCCGTCGTCGGCACCGCCCAATACCTCTCGCCCGAACAGGCGCGGGGCGAGAACGTCGACGCTCGCTCCGACCTGTACTCCACCGGTTGCTTGCTGTTCGAACTGCTGACGGGCCGCCCCCCCTTCATGGGCGACTCGCCCGTCTCCGTCGCGTATCAGCACGTGCGAGAAGAAGCACCGCGACCCTCCCAGTTCGCCTCCGACGTTCCTGCCGAGCTTGACGCCGTGGTGGGCAAGGCCCTCCAGAAGGACCGTAACGCCCGCTACTCCACCGCCCAGGAGTTTGCCGCCGACTTGGAGCGCGCCATGGGTGGTAGCCCTGCGCCCGGCACCGGAACCACACCCGTCGGCTCTGCCGCGTGGGGCGTGGGGGCCGCTGGAGTCGCCGCGGCGGGTGCCGCAGCCGGTGCACAGAGCGGTGGCCCCGACGGCTCCGACGCGACCTCGATCATGCCTGCCGACGACGGCGCCTACCCCTACACGCCCGGCACCGGCGCGACAGCGGTCATGCCAGCTGGTGGCGGCTGGGGCTCGGTCATGGGCGGCCCCCCAGGGCCGCCTCCGTCCGTGCGACCCCCCTCCACCGGCACGATCGTCACCGACGAGGAGTTGGTCGAGGACGATCCCCGTCGACGCCTCCTCATCCAGATCGGCATTGCCGCGGCGGCGGTAGTAGGCCTCATCCTCGTCATCTGGGCGCTGTTCTCGATGCTCGGCAACGACGGCGGCGAGCCGGAACCGACCGCCACACTCGTCACGGTGCCGATTCTCGCGGGAGTTGAGCAGGACACCGCCGGGACCCGCCTGACCGCGCTGGGCCTCGAGCCCGTCTTCGAGGAAGAGATGTCGGCAGACGTCGCCGAGGGTCTGGTGATTCGGACCGATCCGCCGGCTGGCGATCAAGTGGACCCAGAGACCGACCCGGAGGTCACGGTCTACGTCTCCACCGGCCCGGATGAGGTCGAGGTGCCTGAGGTGCGGGGCATGACCCGCGAGGACGCCATCACGGACCTCGAGGAGGCCGGGCTGGTGGTCACCACCTTCGAGGAGGACCACGATCCCGACATTGCGGTGGATCGAGCTACCAAGACGGAGCCTGCCGCGGGCCAGGTGGTGGCCCCTGGCACCGAGATCACGCTGTACGTCTCGGATGGAAAGGTCGAACTCCCTGAACTGCGCGGCTCCACCGAGTCGGAGGCGCAGCAGCAACTCATTGAGCTCGGCCTCACCGGCAACGCGGAGGATGTCGAAACGACTGAGGCGGACCCCGGAACCGTGATCGAGCAAGACCCGCTGCCGGGGTTGGTCAATCAGGGCTCTACGGTCACTATCAAGGTCGCACAGGCCCCCACCACCGTCGAGGTTCCCAACGTAGTCGGCATGACCCAGTCGCAAGCGACAAACGCGCTGACCAATGCCGGGCTGCAGACGAACGTGAACGAGGAGAACTCCCTCACCGTGCCTTCTGGCGAGGTGATGTCCCAGAATCCATCGGGAGGCATCAAGGTGGCGGTCGGCACGACAGTCACCATCACGGTCTCGGAAGGGCCACTGCCGACGACGTCCCCGGGACCCTAACTTCGCGGTGGCGAGCATCGTCCCCTCGCGAGGAACCTGGGGCGATGCCCGCGTAGCATAGGTGGTGGAGCAAGGGAGCCGCCCATGCAGTCGTGCGAGCGAGGGTCACCCGAACGCGCACGCGCGCACAGATTGTCCTGCCGCGCGGGAATGACTGCGAGTTCGCCAACGTCTTATCAGGCACTATGACCGCGCTGCTCACGACCGACGCCCTGCAGGAGTACGTCACCGCGCGCCTCGAGGCGGTGCAGGCGACGCTCGATGACCATGTCATCGCCGCGACGGCGGAGTTGCCAGCCGCCGGTCCCGACTACAGGAACTTGTGGCAAACGCTCGGCGTCCAGTTCGGCGGCGGCAAGAACCTTCGCCCCTCCCTCACCCTCGCCGCGTATGCGGGCCTCGGGGGCGAGGATGACGACGCGATCCTGCCCGTGGCCGCCGCCATGGAGATGCTGCACCTGGCGATGCTCGTCCACGACGACGTACTCGACCACGACGAGGTGCGTCGGGGGCGACCCAACGTGGCGGGCACGCGGCGGGCAGAACTCGCTAGCTCTCGGCTCAGCCCCACCCAAGTGGACGATCACGTGCTCGCAGCCGCGCTGCTGGGCGGCGACCTCGCCCTGTCCTCTGCCTACGACCTCATCTCGCGTGCGCCCCTGCCAGCTCACCACCGGCTGGCGTGCCTCGACCTGGTCACCAGGGCCATTCGCACCACGATCGCTGGCGAACTGCTCGACATGTACGGCGACCTGATCGACCCCGCGGACGCCAATTCGCTGCTGGTCGCGGAACTCAAGACCGCCACCTACTCGTGCGTGGTGCCGCTACGCGCCGGCGCACAGTTGGCGGGCGCCGACCCGACGATGGTGAGCCATATGGAGCGATTGGGGGCCTCCCTGGGATTGTCATTCCAGTTGGTTGACGACGACCTCGGCGTGTTCGGCGACTCGGCCGTGACAGGCAAGTCCGTACTGTCCGACTTGCGCTCCGGCAAGCGCACAGAGTTGCTCAGGCTGGGCTTTCACGGCACGGACGACGCCGGGCGGGAGGTGCTGCGCTCCGCTGTGGGCAACCCCGACCTCGACGAGGAAGGAGCGGCCGCGGTGCGCCGCGTGCTCGTCGAGTCTGGTGCGCGCGCCCGCTCCCTCAAGGTGGCCCGCCAGCATGCGCGCATCGCCAGGCGCATCGCCTCCGAGCGGATCTCCGCGCCATTGTCCGGCTACCTCATCGGGCTGATCGACTCGCTCGAGGAGCGTTCGTCGTGACGGCCTCCGAGCCGGGGGTCGGGGGACGCGTACACCACGACAACGCCACGTCGCTGCGCCTGTATGACGACACGGCCCACGCTGCGGCCGCCGCGGTGTTGGCCCGGTACTCGACCTCCTTTGGGGTCGGCACCAGGCTGCTGACCCCGCCCATGCGCACTCACATCCGGTCGATCTATGCGATGGTGCGCGTCGCGGACGAGATCGTCGACACTTACAGGGGCGAGGACGCGCGTGCGATGCTCGATGGCTTCGAGCGAGACGTCCATTCCGCCCTCGACAGCGCGTTCAGCGCCAACCTCGTGGCGCATGCCTTCTCGTTGAGTGCCCGCCAGGTGGGTATCAGCCGTGACCTCACGGAACCGTTCTTTGCGTCAATGCGCATGGACCTGGACACCGCGGAGCACACTCAGGCCAGCTTTGACCGCTACGTGTACGGCTCGGCAGAGGTCATTGGCGAGATGTGCGTGGCCGTGTTCCTCAACACGGAGACCGGCCCCAGGGAGGTGCCGTCCGAGGTGCGCGAGGGTGCCCGGCGCCTGGGTGCCGCGTATCAGAAGATCAACTTTCTGCGGGACCTTGCGGTGGACGATGGCGAGCTGGGCCGGTCGTACTTTCCCGGCGTGACCGCCGCCAGCCTGAACGACGCCGCACTGGCCACCCTTGTCGACGATTGCCGGGCGGATATTCGCGCCGCGGAGGCATGCCTTCCCGCCCTGCCCCGCCGCGCGCGCATCGGCGTCGCCACCACCATCGACATCTACTCTCGGCTGCTACGCCACATCGAACGCACTCCAGCCCAGAAGCTGTGCACCACGCGCATTCGCGTAGCCAACCCCGTGAAGGCGGCGTACGCCGTGCGCAATGCCTGTCCTGGGATCAACGCCGCGAGGAGGATCGCATGACCATATCGGGTGCGCCGCGGGTCGTCGTCATCGGCGGCGGCATCGGCGGCCTGGCGACGGCGGGACTGCTCGCCAGGGGCGGCGCCACGGTGACGCTGCTGGAACGCCACGCCAGCGTCGGCGGCAGAGCGGGGCTGTGGGAGCACGACGGCTACACGTGGGACACCGGCCCGTCGTGGTACCTCATGCGCGAGGCCTTCGACCAGTTCTTCGCTCTCATGGGCACGTCCTCAGACGCACAACTCGACCTCATCGACCTTGACCCCCGCTACCGGGTGTTCTTCGAGGGCGACGACGCGGAGGGCCCCGGCGAGGTGCTCGATGTGGTGGCCGACCCCGACGCCAACTACGCGCGCTTCAACGAGATGTCGCCTGGCGACGGCGACGCGATGCGCGAGTACGCCAAGGAGTCCCGCGAGCTGTACCAGTTGGCTCTCGACCGCTTCTTGTACACGACCTTCGAACGGGTCGACAAGGTGCCCAACGCCACCGTGCTACGCCGGTTGCCGCTGCTGGCGTCCCTGCTGACCCGCTCCCTTGGCGCCAAGGTCGCGAGCCGGGTGCGGGACGAGCGCCTGCGCAAGATTCTCGGATTCCACGCCGTCTTTCTCGGCTCCTCGCCCGCGCGTACGCCGTCGCTGTTCTCGCTCATGAGTCACCTGGACCTCACGGACGGGGTGCGGTACCCGCGCGGTGGGATGTACCAGGTGATCCGCGCGATCGAGTCGCTCGCAATCGACCACGGCGCCCAGATCAGAACGGGTACGGATGTCACCCGCATCCTGGTGGGCGACGACGGCCTTGCTAGGGGCGTCGAGATCGCCGGGGGCGAGACGATCGAGGCCGACGTGGTGGTCTCCGGGGCCGACATGCACCACACCGAGACCGCGCTCCTGGAGCCCAAGTACCAGTGGCAACCAGAGCGCCGCTGGGCCAAGCGCCAGCCTGGAGTGAGCGCACTGCTCGTGTATGCGGGCGTGCGCGGCGAGCTCCCGGAGCTCGCTCACCACAGCATGTTCTTCTCTCGCGACTGGGAGGCCAATTTCGCCGCGATCGTGGGCGACGGTGCCCTGAAGCCGCCCTTCCCCGCGTCGGTGTACGTGTCGCGCGTGACGGCCACCAATCCAGATGCGGCGCCCGCTGGCCACGAGAACCTCTACATGCTGGTGCCGTTCCCGGCGGACCCTGAGCTGGGTGCCACGCCAGCCAGCCGCGCGCAGTTGGAGGAATACGCGTGGCGCTACCTCGACCAGGTGGCGGCGTGGGCGTCGATTCCAGACCTGCGCGAGCGCACCACCCTGTACCGAGTGACGGCACCTTCCGACTTCGCCACCGAACTCAGCGCATGGCGCGGCACCGCGCTCGGGCTCGAACACACGGTGCGCCAGTCCGCCGCGTTCCGGCCGGGCAACGTCTCGCGCAAGGTGCCCAACCTGATGTACGTGGGGGCATCCACAGTGCCAGGAATCGGCATGCCGATCTGCCTCATCTCCGCTGAGTTGGTGGCCAAGCGACTGCTGGGCGCGACCACCGTGTCGCCACTGCCCACTCCCGCGCCCCCCGGGTTCCTGGCCAGGTCGGTTCGACGCGGGGTGCTGGGCGACATCGCC
>NZ_JADQBF010000024.1 GCF_016278775.1 Demequina sp.
TTCGACTCCCGCCGATGCCTCCCCCGCGACCCCGGCACCGAGCGCCGAGGCGCCGAGCGAGCCAGCGACCGACAAGCCAGCCCCGTCGTCGTCTGGCGACGCTACCGACATCACGCTGCCCGCCCTCGGCGAGTCCGTGTCAGAAGGCACTGTCACGCGCTGGCTCAAGGCGGTGGGCGATGAAATCGCGGTGGACGAGCCCCTCCTCGAGATCTCTACCGACAAGGTGGACACCGAGATTCCGTCGCCTGCGGCAGGCACCCTGGTTGAGATCCTGGTTGACGAAGACGAGACCGTTGAGGTCGGTGCAGTGTTGGCCAGGGTCGGATCTGGTGCTCCCGCGAAGGAGGCACCTGCTCAGGAGGCTGCGCCTGCACCGGAGGCCGCTCCCGCTGAGGAGTCTGCTCCCGCTGAGGAGTCTGCTCCCGCTGAGGAGTCTGCTCCTGCTCAGGAGGCCGAGACTCAGTCGGCACCGGCACCGGCCCCTGAACCCCCAGCCGAGCCCGCCGCACAAGAGGCAGCCCCGGCGGCACATGAGGCAGCTCCCGCACCGCAGCAGCAGTCCGCTGGAGACTCCGATGCGTCCGCTGGCGGCACCTCCGGGTACGTGACGCCGATTGTGCGCAAACTCGCCGCCGAACGTGGCGTTGATCTCGACAAGGTCAAGGGCACCGGAGTGGGAGGGCGCATCCGCAAGGAGGACGTGCTCGCCGCGCCAGCAGCGAGCGCTCAGGAAGCACCGAAGCCGCAACAGGACCAACAGCCGGAGCAGAAGGAGTCCCCTGAGGCCGCTCCTGCCACGTCAGCCCCCGCGCCGTCGTCCGATGAAGACAAGACGTCGTTGCGTGGAACCACGGCCAAGATGACCCGCATCCGCAAGATCACCGCGGAGAGGATGCTCGAGTCGTTGCACGGCATGGCGCAGTTGACCACCGTGGTCGAGGTCGATTGCTCGGCCATCTGGTCCCTGCGTGCGAAGAGCAAGGTGGCATTCCAGGAGAAGCACGACGCCAAGCTGACGTTCCTGCCGTTCTTCACCAAGGCCATCGCCGACGCCCTGGTCGAGCACCCCAACCTCAACGCGTCCGTGGACGGCGAATCCATCGTCTACCACGGCGAGGTGAACCTGTCTCTCGCGGTCGACACGGAAAAGGGCCTCATGTTGCCCACCCTGCGCAACGCGGAGGACAAGTCGATCGCCGAGCACGCTCAGCAGATCGCCGACCTTGCTGGCCGCGCCCGTTCGGGCGGCCTCAAGTCCGACGAGATCAGCGGCGGCACGTTCTCGGTGACCAACACCGGCTCCGGCGGCACCCTGCTCGACACGCCCATCGTGCCGTCACCGCAGGTGGGAATCCTGGCCACGACCATCATCGAGAAGCGCGTGGTGGTGAGCAAGGGCTCCAATGGTGAGGACGTGTTGTCCATCAAGCCGATGTGCTACCTGCCGCTGAGCTATGACCACCGGATCGTGGATGGCGCGGATGCCGCGCGCTTCTTGCAGACCGTCAAGGGCCTCATCGAGGCTGGCGATTTCGAGTCATCTTTGGATCTCTAGCGCATGCGCGTCGTCATCTCTGGTGCGTCGGGGCTCATCGGCACTGCCCTGACGGAGTCCCTGAGCGCGGACAATCACGACGTCATCGCGCTCGTAAGGCGCGAGGCACGAGGCGACAACGAGTCCTCGTGGGATCCCGCTGATCACACGATCGACCACGATGTCATCGCCTCGGCTGACGTTGTCGTGAACCTCGCTGGCGCCTCGATCGGCGGCAAGAGGTTCACGTCCAGTTATAAGCGGGTGGTCATGCAGTCGCGCGTCGACTCGACCACCACAATCGCCAACGCCATCGCTGCGGCCAATCCCTCCGTGGTGCTCCTTCAAGGCTCGGCGATGGGTTACTACGGCGACCGAGGCGAGCAGCAACTCACCGAGAGCGTCGGCCCCGGCGAGGGCTTCCTCGCAGAGGTGTGTCAGGCGTGGGAGGCTGCGGCCTCCCCTGCGGTTGACGCTGGCGCGAGCGTCTCGTACCTCCGCACCGGACTCGTGGTGGCGGGGCACGGGGGATTCGCGCAGCGCCTCCTTCCCCTCGTCAAGCGCAGCTTGCTGAAGTCCCTGGGAGGCGGCGATGCGCTGCAGTCGTGGATCACCCTGGAGGACCAGGTGCGTGGGCTCCGCTTCCTCATGGACAAGCGCTACGAGGGCCCAGCGAACCTCGTGACTCCGCAGCCGGCCACGATGGCGGAGATCATTGCCGCGTTGGCTCACGCTTTGGGCTCGCGGCCTGGTCTCACCGTGCCGTCGTGGGTGCTTCGCGTCGTCATCGGCGAGGCTGCGGACGATCTGCTGTCGTCTCAGGCGGGCGTTCCGAAGGCGTTGACCCAACTCGGTTTCGCCTGGTCGCACCCGACGCTGGAGTCGGCCGCTCGCTACGTGGCGGACGACGCCAAGTAGCAGCAGTCGCGCGGCCCCACTAGGTTGCGGCGTCGGCAGAGGCATCGGCCGCGGAACGCACCAGCCAGCCGTCATCACCTCGTACCAACTCCAAGTCCACGGTCTGGCTATAGCCCTCAAATCGAGTCGCCTCGCCGTCCATAGTGACCACGTGGTCGCTCAAGGTGTACGTGACCCGCACCACCCTGACATCAGGCGTGCCTGCCTCAGCGGGCTGGACCACCACGTGGTCGATCGAGGCGACCAGGCCATCGACCACCATGCGTCCCGATGCAAGCGCGGCGGACGTCGCCTCGGCCTCCGCCCGTGCGGGCGAGCCTTCGGCGGTCCAGTGGGCCAGCGCCTCCGGCCCAGAGGACTGCAGCGCATCGAATCGCGCCTGGGTGGCCTCTCGCGCCACCCAAGCAGGGTCCTGTTGAGCGGGCACCACACCCCCGGTGAGCGGATCGGCCTTGGACGCCCCCGGCATCAGGGACCACAACCCCCACGCCCCTAGAGCCACGACGAGCCCCGCGCCCAACGCCAACACCACCTTTGGCGACCACACGCGCGCCGCCTGACGCCACCTCCAGATGCGCGCCTGGGGCAGTTTTCTCACGCTCCCCGGAAGCACTGCCGACGCCCGCATGGAAGAGGCCACGCCCCGCGGCAGGTGATGCAACGGCTCAGGAGGGGCGCATGACCCGAGCGCCCTGGCGACCATGGCCGCAGTGGGCCGGGCGGCGGGATCCTGGTGAGTCATCGGCTCCGTCCACGCACGTACCGGCTCCGCCTCTGGCCCGTCAACGCACATGGCCAGCATGCGCCCCAAGGCCGCAACATCGTCGGCGGCCGTGGCATCCGCTGGCCCGTCGACGAGTTTGCCCACCACCACACCCCTGGACGGCAAGCGCACGGCGTCTGCGCCGACCGCGCCGTGAGCCAAACCGTCCCTGTGCAAGGCCGCAAGCGCCCCCGCCACCGCCATTCCCAACCAGACGCACTCCCCCGCCCTGAGCGAGCCGCGGGACTCCAGCATTTCCTGCAAGGTCACCGCACCGTAGGTGGGCTCGGCGACGGCGACAGCGTCTCCCGGCAGCATCGTCACGCGTGAGGGCACATCGAGAGCCTGGTGGGCGACGGCGGCCACGGCGGCCACCCGCGCGCGCACGGCCTCGTAGGCATCCTGGCCGTGACCGACAACGCGCTCGCGCGCTGCCGGCTCTGCAGTGCTGAGAGAGCTCATGCCCCTACGGTGCCGCGTCGGCGGCGCTCACGGGCGTTATCCACAGGCCGATTTGTCCCGGCAGGCGTCAGTTGCGGAACGCTCCCGCCCACGGCCACCACGACGCCTTCCCGATGTCAGAGATCAGGCCGGGAACGAGCAGGGACCGCACCACGAACGTGTCGATCAGCACGCCGAATCCGACGATGAAGGCAATCTGTGCCAGGAAGATCAACGGCAGCACGCCGAGCGCAGCGAACGTGGCGGCGAGCACGATGCCCGCAGAGGTGATCACTCCGCCCGTGACGGCAAGCGCGCGCCGCACACCCTGGCTAGTGCCGTGCACGAGCGCCTCCTCGCGCGCCCGAGACATGAGGAAGATCGAGTAGTCAACACCCAGTGCCACCAGGAACACGAATCCCAGCAGCGGGGTGCCCGGGTCCATGCCGGGGAACCCGAAGACGAAGTCGAACACCAGGGCCGACGCTCCGAGCGCCGCAGCGAAGGACAGGACGTTCGCGAGCACGATGATGGCTGGGGCCACGAGTGACCGCAGCAGCAAGGCCAAGACCACAAAGATGACCGCAAGAATCATGGGAACAATCACCCGGATGTCACGGTCAGTGGTGAGCCGCGTGTCGAGAGACTCGGCGGCCGCGCCGCCCACCAGAGCTCCCTGTGACATCGGGTGCACCACGTCGCGGATCTGCGCGACCACGTCTTGAGCAGGCCGTGCAGTGGATGACGCCTCCGTCACCGCGTCAATTTCGACGCGGCCGTCGACCACAATCGGCTCCTCCGGCACGGTTCCTCCCGGGGCACCCTGCGCGACGGCAGGGGTCAACAGGAAGGCGTCCTGCACCCCCTCGACGGCCTTGACGGCCGCCAGCACCGACTCAGAGTCCGCTTGATCAACAATGATCCTCACGGGCGCGGTCGCGCCTGCCGCGAAGTGGTCCTCAAGCACAGCGAAGCCTTCGACCGACTCTGTCGGGGTGAGGAAGACATCGCGGTCTCCGAGGCCGTCGGCCTCGAGTTGCGTGAGCCCTGCCGCCATCACCAACAGCAGCGCACCCGCGCCGATCCACACCCGCCTGGGGCGCGCGTCAACGGTTCGCGATACCCGGCCCCACACGCCGGAGCGCTTCTCCACGGCCTCGATGGTGGTGGCGTCGTCGTCATCGTCGCCCAAGTAGCGCGGTCGAGCAGGCCAGAACACTCCCCGCGCGTGCTTGCCGCCGATGAGCAGCAACGCGGGCAGGAGCGTGAGCGCGGCGAGGAAGGCGCTTGCGATGCCGATGGCCCCGGCCGGCCCCAGTGAGGCGTTCGACTTCAGGTCGGACAGCAAGAGCACCAGCAGCCCAGCGATGACCGTGCCCGCCGACGCCGCAATGGCCGCTAGCGACCGCCGCACCGCCTCGCGCATGGCGTCGTACGGGCTGCGACGGTGCAGCAACTCCTCGCGGTAGCGTGCCACCAGCAACAGCGCATAGTCGGTGGTGGCGCCTACCACCAGGATGAACATGATGCCTTGAGATTGGCCGTTGAGCGTGATGATGTCGGCCTTCGCCAACGCGTAGACCAGGACGATGGCCGCGGACAACGCGATCATCGCGGTGGTGAGCACCAAGAAGGGCAACACGGGGCTGCGGTAGACGATCAGCAGGATCACGAGCACCACTGAAAGCGCCACCACCAGCAAGATGCCGTCGATGCCTGCGAACGCGGCGACGAGGTCCGCCACCAGGCCGACTGCGCCCGTCAGGTAGCCATCCGCGTTGGCGCCGAGCTCTTGCTCGGCCCACGTGGCGCGCACCGTCTCGGCAAGAAGCCCGCCGACGGTGGATTCGCCCGATGTCTCGCCAAACACGGCGGCATCGACGTCGAAGATGACGAGCATTGCCTCGCCGTCCTCTGCTGGCACGACTTGAGGGTCGGAAGCGAGAACGTCGCCGACGCTGCGGCCCTGCTCGTCGCCCTCCAGGGGCGCCGCCACCGCCTCGTCCACAAATGCCTGCACGGCGGCAGACTGCTCCGGGCCCACGCCCTCGATGACGAACAGGCCAGGCACCGCGTCTGACGGGACAAACTCGGCATGGGCCTGCGCTGCCTGGGTGGACTCGGCGGAGGAGGGCAGGAACGCGGAGTTCTCGTTCTCCTGAACGGAACTCAGCACGCCGAAGGTCTGGCCCCCCACGCCTCCGATCCCCAACCACACGACAATTCCGAGGACGACCAAGACGGGTCTCAGCCAGGCGCGATTCTTCATGTGACTATCTAACACGCGGAGTCTCTCCCCATTCCCGGGTTAGCCTGATCTGATGCAGATCATCAACCTGCTGGACGGCGAGCACCGCGACTACCGCGACATCTGGGCCTTGCAGCGACAGATTCACGGCGAGGTGGGTGCCGGTGAGCGACCGGACACCACGATCCTGGTCGAGCACTCCAGCGTCTACACGGCTGGCAAGCGGACCGCCACATGGGACCGCCCAATCGACGGCACGGAAGTGATCGATGTGGACAGGGGCGGCAAGATCACGTGGCACGGTCCCGGGCAGCTCGTCGGGTACCCGATAGTGCGCCTGCGGGAGCCACTTGACGTCGTGGAATACGTGCGGCGTCTCGAGCGGGCGATCATGGAGGTCTGCGCCGGCTACGGGTTGGAGACCGTCCGGGTCGAGGGGCGCTCTGGAGTATGGCTCCCAGCGACCGACACCCGCAGGGAACGCAAGATCTGCGCGATTGGCGTGCGTGTGGCCAAGGGCGTGTCGATGCACGGCTTTGCGCTCAATTGCTCCCCCGACCTCACGGCCTTCGACCAGATTGTGCCGTGCGGCATCGCCGATGCCGAGGTCACCTCGCTGAGCGTCGAACTGGGCCGCACGGTGGAGATCGCCGAGGTCGTGCCAGCCACGCTGGCCGCGCTGGAAACCTCCCTGGCCGACATACGATGGGAGTCTCACCGCGCGGATACCCCACCGCGCCGCACCGACGCAGCCCCACAACCCCAGGAGATCGCGTGACTCTCGCCCCAGAAGGCCGCAAGATGCTACGCGTCGAGGCCCGCAACGCCGAGACGCCCATCGAGCGCAAGCCCGAATGGATCCGCACCACCGCCACCATGGGACCCGAGTACAAGGAACTCAAATCGCTCGTGAAGGGCGGTGGGCTCCACACGGTGTGCGAGGAGGCTGGCTGTCCCAACATCTTCGAATGCTGGGAGGACCGTGAGGCGACGTTCCTCATCGGCGGCTCGCAGTGCACCAGGCGCTGCGACTTCTGTCAGATCGACACGGGCCGTCCCGCTGAACTCGACCGTGACGAGCCCCGACGCGTCGCCGAGTCGGTGCGCGAGATGGGCCTCAAGTACTCCACTGTGACGGGCGTGGCCCGCGACGACCTTCCCGACGGCGGAGCCTGGTTGTACGCGGAGACGGTGCGCCAGATCCACGCGCTCAATGCGGGAACGGGCGTCGAGTTGCTGATCCCCGACTTCAACGCGAAGCCTGATCAACTGGCCGAGGTGTTCTCCTCTCGCCCCGAGGTGCTGGCCCACAACGTCGAGACGGTGCCGCGCGTCTTCAAGCGCATCCGACCGGCCTTCACCTACGAGCGCTCCCTGTCGGTACTGGCCTCCGCCCAAGCGGACGGCTTTGTCACCAAGTCCAACCTCATCCTGGGCATGGGAGAGACGTACGACGAGGTGATTCAGGCCCTTCACGACCTGCACGACGCCGGTTGCGATCTGCTCACCATCACGCAGTACTTGCGCCCCAGCCCCCGCCACCACCCGGTGGACAGGTGGGTTAAGCCGGAGGAGTTTGTGGAGTTCTCCGATGCCGCAGAGGAGATCGGGTTCCTGGGCGTCATGTCGGGGCCGCTCGTGCGGTCGTCGTACCGCGCCGGACGGCTGTGGGCCCAGGCGATGACGCGCAAGGGCCGTGAGATTCCCGAGCAGTTGAGCCACCTCGCCAAGCCGATGGCCGCCCGCCAAGAGGCCTCGTCGCTGCTCGCGAGGTAGCCTCGCGACCCATTTCGCGAGGGTCCTGTCGCCGAACGGGGGTCGAGCGCGCGTCTGGCGTCTAGACTGGGCGCATTATGGCAAAGCAAGCACCCCCCGCACCCAAGCAGCGCTGGTACAAGACCCTCTGGCAGGCCTACTCGGTCACGGCGAGGACCGACAAGAAGCTCCCGTGGATCCTTGGCAGCCTCCTCCTGGTTCCGCTCGCAGTCGGCATTCTCGCTGCCGTCTTCACCGACGGTCTCGCCGCGAAAATCTACGGCCCCCTCACCGGACTCATGGTGGGCGCCGTCGTGTCGCTGTTCGTGCTGACCAAACGCTTTGAGAAGCAGATGTTCCAGCAGATGGACGGCGTCATGGGCGGCTCGCTCGCGGTCGCCCAGTCCGTGACGAGGAACTGGCAATTCGCAGAAGAGCCGATCGCCGTCGACCAGAAGACCCGTTCCGTGGTGTTCCAGGGCGTCGGCAATGGCGGTGTGGTGCTCCTGGCAGAGGGCGGCAACGCCGCTCGCCGCCCCGTCACGCAGACCGTGGCTCGGCTGGGCAAGCTCGTTCCCGGAGTGCCGGTCACCCCAATCTACGTGGGCCATGGTGAGGGAGAGGTGCCGCTGAAGCGCCTCACCAAAGAGATCAAGGCCACCAAGACCAAGCAGTTTGGCCGCGGGCTCCGCAAGGGGCTGTCGGCGGCCGATGCCGCGACGGTGCGGGCGCGCCTGCGCGCCATGGGCGGACCTCAGATGGCCGTGCCGAAGGGCATCGACCCCACGAAGGCCAGGGCCGACCGCAAGGCGATGCGCGGACGCTGAGCCCTAGTCGCTCACGAGGCGCAGCCGCGCCTGAGTCCCCTGCTCCACGCGCACGGAACGCCAGTCACTGAGGCGCACTATCCCGTCCATCGCCTCGTGCTGCACGCCGCCCATCACGACCGGCACCGCACCGGCGGCTCGTGCTGCCAGAATCCCCGGCACTGTGTCCTCGAACACGACGCACCGGCTCGGGCGCACACCGAGCGCGTGTGCTGCGGCCAGGTAGCCCTCCGGATCGGGCTTCCCCTTGCCAACGTCGTCTGCGCCTACCAGCACGCGCGGGGACGGGAAGCCGACCGCGCCCAACCTCGCCAAGGCGGGCCCACGCAACGCCGACGTCACCACGGCCCATGCGTCGGCCGGAAGTGCGTCCAGCAACGCCCCCGCGCCCGGCACCTGCGTCACCTCGTCAAAGTGCTCTTGCTCCCACCGGGAGACGCGAGCAAACCATGGCTCCACGTCGGCGCTGTCCGGCAAGAATCGGCGCAGCGTGTCGCGTGATGGAACGCCATGGGCGTAGGCGATCACCTCACCGGGGTCGATGCGCTGCTCTTCAGCGAAGCTTGACCACATCTGTTCGACAATCACCATCGAGTCGACAAGCGTGCCGTCCATGTCGAACAGCACGGCGTCGACCTGGATATCGAGCGCCTGGGTCATGGAGGAAGTCTCGGTCACTGGGCCAGCGTAGCGAGCCTCAGCGGGACCTTAGACCCGGTTCGCGGGCAGTTCCCGCCTAGCCGAACCCACCTCGTAACGTGGCCGTAACACCCGGAATACGCACGGGTAACGACGTGCCACTAAGTTGGGTGAAGCCACAGTTGGCTTGACCTACCTCAAGGAGAAATCCGATGTTCAAGACCGCCGAAGAGGCGCTCGCCTACGTGAAGGAAGAGGGCGTCGAGTATGTCGACATCCGCTTCTGCGACCTGCCGGGCGTAATGCAGCACTTCAACATTCCGGCCGCTCAGTTCACGGAAGACGTTTTCAACGATGGCGCCATGTTCGACGGTTCGTCGATCCGTGGATTCCAGGCCATCAACGAGTCCGACATGAAGCTACTGCCCGACGTGGCGACGGCCTACATTGACCCGTTCCGCGTCGCCAAGACGCTGATCATCAACTTCTCGATCGTTGACCCGTTCACGAACGAGCCCTACTCGCGCGACCCGCGTAACGTCGCTGCCAAGGCCGAGGCCTACCTCAAGACCACTGGCATCGGCGACACCGCGTATTTCGCGCCAGAGGCGGAGTTCTTCATCTTCGACTCGGTGCGCTTCGCGACCAACCAGCACGAGGGCTACTACCACGTCGATTCCGCCGAGGCTGCGTGGAACACCGGCGTCGAGTATGAAGAGGACGGCACCCCCAACCGCGGCTACAAGACGCGCTACAAGGGCGGCTACTTCCCCGTCAGCCCGGCAGACCACTTCGCCGACCTGCGCGACGAGATGTGCACAGTGTTGGGCCAGGTGGGTCTGGATCTTGAGCGCGCGCACCACGAGGTGGGCACCGCTGGCCAGCAGGAGATCAACTACCGCTTCAACACCCTGTTGCACGCGGCGGACGACCTCATGAAGTTCAAGTACGTCGTCAAGAATGTGGCGTGGAACGCTGGCAAGACGGTGACGTTCATGCCGAAGCCCCTGTTCGGCGACAACGGCTCGGGCATGCACGTGCACCAGTCGGTGTGGCAGGACGGCACTCCCCTGTTCTTCGACGAGAAGGGCTACGGCGGACTGTCCGACGTTGCTCGCTGGTACATCGGCGGCATCCTGAAGCACGCCCCGTCGCTGCTGGCGTTCACCAATCCGACGGTCAACTCGTACCACCGGCTGGTTCCCGGCTACGAGGCGCCCGTCAACCTGGTGTACTCGGCTCGCAACCGCTCGGCAGCCGTTCGCATCCCGATCACGGGATCGAACCCCAAGGCCAAGCGCATCGAGTTCCGTGCGCCTGACTCGTCAGGTAACCCGTACCTCGCGTTCTCTGCGCTGCTGATGGCTGGCCTCGACGGCATCAAGAACCGCATCGAGCCCCCTGCCCCCGTGGACAAGGACCTGTACGAGTTGCCTCCGGAGGAGCACGCCAAGATTCCTCAGGTGCCATCCTCGCTCGAGGGTGTGCTCAACAGCCTCGAGGCCGACCACGCGTTCCTGCTTGAGGGCGGCGTCTTCACGTCCGACCTCATCGAGACGTGGATCGACCTCAAGCGCACCGCAGAGATCGACGCGCTGCGCTTCCGCCCGCACCCGCACGAGTTTGAGTTGTACTACGACTGCTAAGTGGTGCTGAAACACGAAGGGGCCGTCCAGCTGGACGGCCCCTTCGTCGTCTCTGCACCTCGCCACCGCGGCGCTCGCTGAGGACTCTGGGAACGACGGGAACGACGGACAGACCCGCGCATGTGGGTAGGGTACGTGCGTGAGGACAATGACGTCATGACGATTCAGCAAGTGGCCGCGTTGGCTGGGGTGTCGACCGCGACGGTGTCGCGCGCCCTCGCGGGCAAGAAGACGGTCTCCACGGCGACCAGGCTGAGGGTGGAGGCCGCCGCCAAGGAGTTGGGCTACGTGGTCTCCTCTGCCGCTTCGAGCCTCGCGTCAGGACGCACCCGCAACATCGGCGTGGTGATGCCGTTCCTCGACGCGTGGTTCTACATGCGCGTGCTTAATGGCGCCCACCAGGCGCTCTACGACGCGGGATACGACCTCACCCTCTACCACCTCGACGCGGCCTCGACGGAACCTGGTGGGGAAGACAACCCGCGTCGGTCGCGATTGTTTGACGAGTTCTTGAGGCGCCAGAGGGTCGACGGCTTCATCGCCGTGTCGCTCGAGTTGACCGAGGCAGAACTCGACAGCCTGCATGCCATCGGAAAGCCAGCCGTGGGAATCGGAGGCCCGCTGCGCGGCGCCTTGACCCTCAGCATCGACGACGCCGCGGTCGCTCGCCTCGCCACCGACCACCTGTTGTCGCTCGGCCATCGCCACATCGCGCACATCGGCGGCGACCCCATGCTCGACCTTGACTTCCACCTGCCGTCCCACCGCAGGGGCGGCTACGAGGAGGCGCTGAGAACCCACGGTATTGAGCCGGATCCGCTGCTCGTGAGAGTCGCGGACTTCACCATCACGGGCGGCTATCGTGCGACGCTGCAACTGCTGGGCGACCCTCGTGTGGCGCCCACCGCAATCTTCGCGGCCTCGGACGAGATGGCCATGGGGGCAATCATGGCCGCGCGGGATCTTGGCAAGAGGGTGCCAGAGGACCTCTCCATCGTCGGCATCGATGGTCACGAACTTGGGGACTTCTTTGGCCTCACGACCGTGTCTCAGTTCCCCGAGACGCAGGGCCGCCTTGCCGCCCAGGCGGTGTTGGAAGCACTGGAGACCGGGTCGACGCCAGCGCACCACATCGCCCTGCCGTTCGAATTGGTCGTCCGGCGCTCGACGAGCGTCCCCACGGACCACTAGCGACACTCCTCGCGGAAACCCCCACGCAAGAGACGCAGAGGCCGCGTGTCGCCGCGCCCACCGAGCCAAAGCAAGCGTGTGCATCGTCGGCGCGCGCAGCAATAGAGTGGAGACATGCCAACCCAGACCCCTGCCCCCATGTCCCCCGAGTGGTGGCGCACCGCCGTCATCTACCAGGTCTACCCCCGGTCCTTCGCCGACGCCTCAGGAGACGGCGTGGGAGACCTTCCCGGTGTCACGTCCCGGCTGGACCACCTAGCCGAGTTGGGCGTCGACGCGGTGTGGCTCTCGCCGTTCTATCGCTCCCCCCAAAACGACGCGGGCTACGACGTCTCCGACTACTGCGACGTCGATCCCCTGTTCGGGACCCTCGCAGATGCCGACGCGCTCATAGCGCGCGCTCACGAGCTTGGCCTGCGGGTCATTGTGGACGTGGTGCCCAATCACTCGTCGAGCGAACACCGCTGGTTCCAAGAGGCGCTCGCCGCGGGACCTGGCGCGGCCGAACGCGATCGGTACATCTTCCGCGCGGGACGCGGGCCGGACGGCGCGGAGCCGCCCAACAATTGGCTCTCCATGTTCGGCGGGCCAGCGTGGACTCGCATCACCGAGGCGGACGGCACGCCTGGACCCTGGTATCTGCACCTCTTTGACGCCACCCAACCGGACTTCGATTGGACCAACCCGTGGGTCGCCGATCGCTTTGACGAGGTGTTGAGGTTCTGGTTCGATCGGGGCGCAGACGGCTTCCGCATCGACGTGGCGCACGGCCTGGCCAAGGCGACGAGCCTGCCCGACTACGAGGTCGACCCGTTGCGTACTGGGGGCGAGTGGGCCTCTGACGACCACCCGTACTGGGGGCGCAACGAGGTGCACGAGATCTGGCGCCGGTGGCGCGCGATCGCCGACAGTTACGACGGAGACCGCGCACTCGTCGCCGAGGCCTGGGTGACACCCTTGAGCAAGATGGCTCGCTGGGTACGACACGACGAACTTCACCAGGCGTTCAACTTCGGCTACCTGATGACGCCGTGGGACGCGATCGAACTTCGCGCCGTGATCGACGAGTCTCTCGCGGCCTTCGAGGGCGTGGGCGCCCCGTCCACGTGGGTGCTGTCCAATCACGACACGATCCGCCACCCGTTCCGCCTGTCCGTCAAGGAACCCCTGCCACACAACATCGGCATCGGCCCCAAGAGCGCAGACCGTCCGGACGAGGCCCCAGCGCTTGCCAGGGGTCGCGCCGCCACCCTGGTGATGCTCGCGTTGCCGGGTTCGGCGTACGTGTACCAGGGCGAGGAACTGGGCCTACCAGAGGCGATCGACATTCCGGACGACGCCAGGCAAGACCCCACCTTCTTCCGCACCCCAGAGGGTGTGTACGGCCGCGACGGATGCCGCGTGCCCCTGCCGTGGGAGGCAGACGCCCCCGCGTTCGGCTTCTCCCCCACGGGAGCCTCGTGGCTGCCCCAGCCGGCATCGTGGGCCGAGTACGCAGCCTCAGCGCAAGTCGGCGTCGAAGGCTCGACTCTCGAAATGTACAAGTCCGCGTTGAGGCTGCGACGCGAGCACGCGCTGGGCGAGGGCCGCATCACCTGGAATGAGTCGATCGAGGACGTCCTGGACTTCACAGTGGGCGACGTCCGGGTGCTCGTCAATCTGTCCGACGAGGAGGTGCCCCTGCCTGGCAGTGACGTGCTACTGGCGTCGGCGCCCGTCTCGGGAACCCTTCCACACGACACGACAGTCTGGCTACGCGCCTAACACGCCCCTATCGGCGGGAACGGCCCATCAGGTACCCCAACAGCGCTGCCACGGCGGCGCCCGCCAGCGCGATCCATGCCGCGAGCAGCAGTTTCCCTGTCACGATCGGAAGTGCCGACTCGGCGATGACGTCGCTGAACACTTCGCTCCAGCCTCCGTCACCGCCGCCGGGAATCAGCCCGGCAATTCTCTCGGGGCCGATCACCACCAACGCGGCGTAGGCGACCAGCGAGAACACTCCGACAGCGGCCAAGAACTTGGCGATCACAAAGCGCCTGCGAGTGGAAACCAGCATGCCGAGCACGATGAGCGCGAGTCCTGCCCACAGGAAGTAGCGTTTGGCGAACTCCATGCGGTCGTAACCGGTGCGCGCCTTCTCGAACGTGTCAGCGGACACCACCTCGATGCGCACGGCCCCGACCGAGACATCGGGAACCCGCCCGCCCACCACGGCGATCTCGTCGATGCGGTCGTTGACGAGGTCGCTCGTGTTGATGGCTACCTCAAACGGCGCCGGCGCACGGTGGGAGTCTGTGAGTTCATCGTGCAACTGCCCCCTGGCGGACTCCAGTTGCTCGACGACGCTGTCACGGAACGCCTCGGTTTCCACCAGGGAGGTAATGCTGTCCGCCGCAGCGTCCCCCAGCCCCCACACCTCCAGATCGACTCCCTGATCCGCGAGTTCCGCGAAGGCCCTGTCCTTCATTTCGGTGCCGATCCTGTCGGTCACGGCGGGGTTCTTCAGGGCCACCACCACGATGCGTTCGGTCGCGGCCCCGTCCTCGACGGCTTTGACGCCCACCCATGACACCAACCACAGCACCACGAGCGTGGCGCCCGCCACGATGGCGATCGCGGACAGCATCGTTCTCAGGGCCCTCATGCGTCCGGCTTCCACTCGAAGAACACTCGTTCCATGACGGCTCGCGCCCTCCTGGAGGTACGAGCGTAGCGCTCATCCAATTCTTGGCCCGTCTCCCCGCCCCCCAAGATCGACGACAAGACGGCGAGCTCGCCGATGTCTCCGGGCAGCACGTCGCTGTCGCCGGACGCCCCTCTCAACGCGATCGCCCCCCGCAGGTCAGTGGCCAGCCGCCACGCCAGGGTGAGGACGAGCGCGTCGTGTGCACCCAACACCTGCGCCTCCTGGGCGGCAAGGATTGCTTCCAGCGTGCGCGTGGTGCGCAGCCCCGGCACCTCGTGGCCGTGGCGCAGTTGCAACAGTTGCGCAGTCCACTCCACGTCTGACAGGCCTCCAGGCCCCAACTTGAGGTGCCTTCGCGGGTCGATCCCGCGCGGCAACCGCTCCGCCTCCATACGCGCCTTCAAGGTGCGCATCTGGCGCAGCGCCTCCTCTGTCACCTCGTGGCGATACCGCTCCTTATCGATAGCGGCGGTGCAACGCGCACGCAACTCCTGCGGTCCAGCAACCGGGCGCGCCCGCAAAAGCGCCTGGATCTCCCACGGGTCAGACCAACGCCTGTAGTACTCGATCATCGAGTCGAGCGACCTGACGAGCGGGCCATTCTTGCCCTCTGGCCGGAGGTCGGCGTCCACCGCGAGCGACGGCTGCGGATTGGGTCGCTGCAGCAGGTCCCTGAGCTTGGTGGCGACGGCGAGGGCAAAAGCGGTCGGGTCCTCGGCACCCTCGCGAGGTTCGAAGACAAATTGCACGTCGGCGTCCGAGGTGTATCCCATCTCCTCGCCTCCGTACCGGCCCATGGCGATCACCGCGAGGTCTGCTTCCGGCTCCTTGAGGCCCTTGTCTCTGGTCACCACCGCAACCGCGACGCGTAGAGCGGACCGCATGAGAACATCGGTCGCGTCAGTGACGGCCCTGGCAGCGCCCACCGAATCCTGGAGTGTCAGCACGTTCGCTGCGGCCGTCCTGGCGATCTCTCGCCTGCGAAGCCCCCGAAGAGCGGTGATGCACTGCTCCTCGTCGTCGGCGCGCGACACGATCGCTTCCGCCTCCTTGTCCAAGCGGTCGATCGACACTTGCGTCAGGTCGTCGTCGTTGTCGAGCCAGGTGATGTCTTGGGCGGAGGCCAACAGCGCCTTGGTGACAAAGGCAGACGTCGCCAACAGAATCGCCAATCGCTCAGCGGCCATGCCGGAGTCGCGCAGCAACTTGAGGTACCACTGAGTGTCTTCCAACTGTTCTGACAACTGTCGGAAGGCAAGGAGCCCCGCATCCGGATCCACACCGGCCCCAAACCAGCCAATCATCGCGGGGAGCAATTGGCGCTGGATCGCCGCCCTCCTGCTCAGGCCCTGAGTCAGTGCCGCGATGTGTCGCTGCGCCCCTTCGGGATCGCGGAAGCCGATCGCCGCGAGTCGGGCACGGGCCGCGGATTCGTCGAGCGAGGCTTCATCGGCGCTCAGTCGGGCGACCGCACCCAGAATCGGCCTATAGAACATCTCGAGGTGCATGGCCCGCACATCCCGGCGCACATCCTCCCAGACCTCGTCCATGTAGCCGACGGTCGCGAAGCCGGAGGCCCTGGCAAGGATTCGCTTGGCCTCTGGCGTGTCTGGCATGAGGTGCGTGCGGCTGAGCTTGCGAAGCTGAAGGCGATGTTCCCAGACACGAAGTTGGCGGTAACCCCTGTCGAGCCCCGCCGCCTGAGTGCGACCCACATAACCGCCGTCACGCAGGGCTCGCAACGCCTCGAGGGTGCCGCGCACCCGCAGGGTCTCATCCGATCTGCCGTGCACCAGTTGCAGAAGCTGGATGGTGAACTCGACGTCTCGCAGGCCCCCAGGACCCAACTTGATCTCGCGACCCTCCTCTTTGGGCGGAATGTGGTCCTCGACCCTCCTACGCATCAGCTGAGCGGATTGCACGAACCTGTCGCGCTCCACCGCAGTCCACACGAAAGGCCACACCGCATCCACGTACGCCTGGCCCACTTCCATATCCCCCGCCACCGGGCGCGCCTTGAGGAGTGCCTGAAACTCCCAGGACTCGGCCCAGCGTTCGTAGTACGCGCGGTGCGACTCGACGCGTCTCACCAAGACGCCGTCCTTGCCTTCCGGGCGCAAGTTGGGATCCACCTCCCACAACGGCGGCTCCCCAGCGGGGGCGGAGCACACCGCCGCAACGCGCATGGCAAGCGTCGTTGCTACGGACAGCGCATGGGACTCCTCCGCGCCATCGGCAGGCTCCGCCACGTAGATGACGTCCACGTCGGACACGTAGTTGAGCTCACGCGCGCCGCACTTGCCCATGGCCATCACCGTCAGCCGCGCGGCCTCATGCCCTGGGGTTTCCCCCCGAGCCACGGCGATCGCGGCCTCGAGTGCAGCTCCCGCGAGGTCGGCCAGCGCGGCGCCCACGTCTGGCATCACCGCGAGGGGGTTGGGCGCGGCAATGTCCACCGCCGCCACATGGGCGAGGGCACGGCGGTATGCCACCCTCATGGCGTCAACCCCGGCCGCACCCGTGAGGGTAGCGACAGGAACGGCATCGTCAGGGTCTGCGCCCACTGCCACCAACAGATCGCGACGGGCGTGGGTTGCCTGGGGCGGGGCGGCGATGTCCCACTCCTTGGCGTCGGCCGCGAATTGGGGGTGCCTCACCAGGAAGTCGCCGATGGCAACCGAGGCCCCCAAGAGCATCGCGAGTGTGGCGCCCGCTCGCGTCTGCCTCAACGCCACAAGTTCGTCGAGCACGCCTTGGCGCTGCGCGGCCTCCGCCAGGCGCAGCAGGTTGAGCAGGCCAACGTCGGGTTCGGCAAGGTACGACAGCGCACTCGGGACGTCCTCAATCGTGACGCCGCTGATCTGCTCGATGTCCGCGATAAGTCGCGCGGCTCGCTCGGGGTCGGTGACGCCTGCGCGCAACAGTTGCGAAGCGGAACTGGGTTCGCGGGTTGTCACGCCTCTACCCTACGGACACGGGCATTCACGAGTCTGGCGACTACAGGACGCCCAAGTGGCGTTCGAGTTCGAAGGGCGTCACTTGTGAGCGGTAACCCGACCATTCCTCGCGCTTGTTGCGCAGGAAGAAGTCGAAGACGTTCTCGCCGAGCGTTTCTGCCACCAGCTCGGACTTCTCCATGACGGCAACGGCCTCCGAGAGCGACGACGGCAGCGGCTCATAACCCATCGTCTTGCGCTCGGCGGCGCTGAGCTCCCACACGTCGTCTTCCGCGCCGGGAGGAAGCTCGTAGCCCTCCTCGATGCCCTTGAGTCCGGCGGCAAGCATGACGGAGAACGCCAGGTAGGGGTTCGCCGCCGAGTCGACGGCACGGTACTCGATGCGCGTCGACTGGCTCTTGCTCGGCTTGTGGATCGGCACGCGCACCAGGGCGGAGCGGTTGTTGGAGCCCCAGCACACGTAACTGGGCGCCTCCGCGCCTCCCCACAAACGCTTGTACGAGTTCACGTACTGATTGGTGACGGCGGTCATCTCCGGCGCGTGCCTCAGCAGTCCCGCCATGAACTGGCGAGCCACAGTGGACAGGCCCAAGTCTGCCGCGGGGTCATGGAAGGCGTTGCGATCGCCTTCGAACAGGCTGAGGTGCGAGTGCATGCCTGACCCTGGCGCGTAGTGCAGCGGCTTGGGCATGAACGAGGCGTACAGCCCCTGCTCCAGTGCCACCTCCTTGATCGCGGTGCGGAAGGTCATGATGTTGTCGGCGGCCGTCAGCGCGTCTGCGTAGCGAAGGTCGATCTCGTTTTGGCCGGGCCCCGCCTCGTGGTGGCTGAACTCGACGGAGATGCCCATCTCTTCCAGCGTGGTGATGGCGGTGCGCCGGAACTCGTGCGCGGTGCCGCGCGGCACGTTGTCGAAGTAGCCTGCCTGGTCCACGGGCTTGGGTGGCTGGCCGTCCTCGAGGGGCTTGAAGAGGTAGAACTCGATCTCGGGGTGCACATAGAACGAGAACCCCTGTTCGGACGCCCTGTCGAGAGTGCGCTTGAGCACCTGGCGGGGGTCCGACAACGCTGGCTCCCCATCCGGCAGTCCAATGTCGCAGAACATGCGCGCCGCGCCCTGCCTCTCGCCCCTCCACGGCAACACCTGGTAGGTGGTGGGGTCAGGCTTCGCCAGCATGTCGGACTCGTAGACGCGAGTCAGCCCTTCTACCGCGGAACCATCGAAGCCGATGCCCTCGCTGAACGCATTCTCAAGTTCTGCGGGTGCAATCGCCACCGACTTGAGGATCCCGAGCACATCGGTGAACCACAATCGAATGAAGCGAATGTCGCGCTCCTCGACGCTGCGAAGCACATACTCCTGCTGCTTATCCATAGCCCCTATCCTGCCCCATCAATGTGACGATCATGTGACATGCCCTTGCGCCAGGCGCCGCGTAGGCTGGCGCCATGTCTGGCCTCACGATAGCGCTCGCCCAAGTCAATCCCTGCGTCGGCGATATCGCTGGTAATGCAGCGCTTGTGCGAACCTCTGTGCGACAAGCCGCCGACGCGGGGGCCAGCCTCGTCGCGTTCCCTGAGATGGTGATGACGGGATACCCCATCGAGGACTTGGCTCTGCGCGAGAGTTTTCAGCGCGCGGCCGAGCGCGCCGTCAAGGCACTTGCCTCCGGCCTGGAGGCGGACGGCCTGGGGTCCACGACGGTCATTCTTGGCACGCTGGGCGTCAGCAAGACCGGTATGCCCTTCAACCAGGCCGTCGTGATCAGAGACGGCAAGGTTCAGGCCCGCTACAACAAGCACCACCTGCCCAACTACGGGGTGTTTGACGAGCGTCGCATCTTCGCGCAGGGTGCAGACCGCCTTGTGGTCGACGTCGATGGCCGTCGCGTCGGCGTCGTCATTTGTGAAGACATCTGGCAAGACGGCGGCCCCGTCGCCGACATGGACGATGCTGGCATCGACCTGCTGGTGGTGCTCAACGGCTCGCCCTTCGAGGAGGGAAAGGGTCGCGTGCGCACCGACCTTGCGCGCCGACGCGCCGCAGAGGTGGGCGCGCCGCTCGCCTACGTCAATATGTGGGGAGGCCAAGACGACCTGGTCTTCGACGGCCACTCCTTCATCGTGGCGGCCGACGGCGAGTGGATGGCCAACTCCCCCGGATTTGCCGACGCCCTCCTCACGTGGACACTTCCAGGAGCGGGCGAGTCTCCCGTGCCGTCCTCCGTGGTCGACTTCGCCTCTGACGACGAGCAGGTGTACCACGCGATCGTCACGGGTCTGCGCGACTACGTCACCAAGAACGGTTTCAGTTCCGTGGTGCTCGGGGTTTCAGGCGGCATCGACTCGGCGCTGACCGCCACGATCGCCGCCGACGCGGTGGGCGGCGAAAACGTGGTGGGCGTGTCGATGCCGTCGTCGTTCTCCTCAGAGCACTCCAAAGACGACGCCGCCGACCTGGCCAAGCGCATCGGCGCCGACTATCGCGTGCAGCCGATCGCGCCCATGGTCGACGCCTTCCAGCAAGAGTTGGCGCTCACCGGCGTGCCGGAAGAAAACCTGCAGGCCCGCGTGCGTGGCGTGATCCTGATGGCGATCTCAAACCGCGAGGGCCACCTGGTGATCGCGCCCGGCAACAAGTCCGAGCTCGCCACCGGCTATGCGACCATCTACGACGCAGGCAGCATCGGGGGCTTCGCACCCCTCAAGGACGTGGACAAGTCCCGCGTGTGGGAGTTGGCGCGGTGGCGCAACGCCGTGGCGGCCGAGCGCGGCGAGGTCGAGCCGATCCCCGTGAACTCGATCGAGAAGCCGCCCAGCGCCGAACTACGTCCAGGCCAGACAGACCAAGACTCGCTGCCCCCTTACGACCTCCTCGACGAGGTGCTCGACGCCTACGTGGAGCACGCGGAGGGCAGGGCCGAGTTGTTGGCGCGCGGCTTTGACGAGGCCGTGGTGGACAAGGTGCTGTCGCTCGTTGACCGCGCGGAGTGGAAGCGTCGTCAGTACCCGCCTGGACCCAAGGTGACGGCTCTCGCGTTCGGTCGCGACAGACGACTGCCGATTACCAGCCGCTGGCGTGAGAAAGTGGAGCCATGACCGACCGCAAGAAGGTGCGCATCCACCACTTCCGCGAGATGAAGTCCCGCGGTGAGAAGATCACGATGCTCACGGCATACGACTTCCCCACGGCCAAGCTGTTTGACGAGGCTGGGGTAGACGTCCTGCTCGTGGGCGACTCGCTCGGCGACAACATCCTGGGCCACGACAACACTGGCACCGTCACTCTCGACGAGATGATCCCGTTGGCCCGTGCCGTCTCGCGCGGCGCCCAGAAGGCCTTTGTGGTGGCGGACCTGCCGTTCGGCACCTATGAGGTGTCGCCTCAGCAGGCTGTCGAGTCCTCGATTCGCATGATGAAGGAGGCCCAGCCGCACGCCATCAAGTTCGAGGGCGGGCGCCGCATTGCCCCGCAGGTGAAGGCCCTCGCCGACGCTGGCATCCCCTTTGTAGGCCATCTCGGCTTCACGCCACAGTCAGAGAACATGCTGGGCGGGCGGCGGATCCAGGGCAGGGGCGACGGCGCCTACGACGAGATGCTCGCCGACGCCGTGGCCCTCCAAGAAGCGGGCGCCTGCATGATCGTCCTCGAGATGGTCATCTCGCCCGTGGCGGAGAAACTCACGGCCGCCCTGGACATTCCGACCATCGGCATCGGCGCGGGACCCCACACTGACGGCCAGGTGCTCGTGTGGCTCGACGCTCTCGGCATGTCCGACTGGAGCCCCAGTTTCTCCAAGCATTTTGGCGAGGTGGGCAAGGCCATGCGCGACGCTGCCGCGTCGTATGTGAACGAGGTCAAGGGCGCGACGTTCCCCAGCGCCGACCACACGTTCGACGAATAGCCCTCACGGGATGTGGGCTAGTCCTCGCCCTTCCACTCGGCATCGGCGTCGTCCCATGCGTCGGAGCGCTTCTCGGCCGTCTCGAGCGCCTGGGACGCCTCGTCGAAACTGGCATACGGGCCAAGCAAGTGCTCCCACGGGCTGAGGCGCCCCTTCTCCACCATGCGAGTCTGCGTGTTGAAGTAGTACTCCGTGTTGTCGCTTGCCTCGTGCATGTTCGGCCTCCTGCGCCCTTAGACTGCCAAGTATGGCCCCCGCACGCGAGAGCATCACCAAGGGCTCAGTCTCCCCGATGCGCCCCGTCCCCGCCAGCATTCCCCGTCCCGAGTACGTGGGCAAGAAGCGAGCTGCCACGTGGAAGGGCGGCGATGTCCACAGCGACGAGATCGTGGAGCGCATCCGCATCAGCGCGAAGATCGCCGCGCAGGCTCTCGCCGAGGTGGGCCGTCACGTCGTGCCTGGAGTGACCACGGACGAGCTCGACCGGGTCGGGCACGAATTTCTCATGGACCACGGGGCATACCCCTCCACGCTTGGCTACCCTGGCGCCGCGGGCAGGCCGCCGTTTCCCAAGGGACTGTGCGCCTCCGTGAACGAGGTGGTGTGCCACGGGATCCCCGACGACACGGTTGTTCAGGACGGCGACCTCGTCAAGATTGACATCACCGCCTATCTCAACGGTGTGCACGGCGACAATTGCGGCTCGTTCATCGCTGGCGAGGGCAGCGCACAGACGCGCCAGCTGCTCGAGGTGGCCCGCGAGGCCACCATGCGCGGCATCAAGGCCGCCCACGCAGGGCGCCAGGTCAACGTCATCGGCCGCGTCATCGAGAAGTACGCTGCACGCTTCGGCTACGAGTCGGTGAGGAACTACACCGGCCATGGCGTGGGCCCCGCATTTCACAGCGGCCTCGTGATCCCCCACTATGACTCGGCTCCCTACCACGACGACGTCATCGAGCCAGGCATGGTGTTCACCGTCGAGCCCATGATCGTGGCCGGATCAGAGGCGAACCGCGAATGGGATGACGGCTGGACCGTGGTCACCAAGGACGGCTCGTGGGTCGCGCAGTTTGAACACACCATCTACATCACGCCCGATGGCCCGGAGGTTCTGACCACCCCATGAGCAAACACATCGCACTCGGCGTCGACATCGGCGGCAGCGGCATCAAGGCGGCCCCCGTGAACCTCAAGACGGGAGCCTTCACGGAAGACCGCTACCGCGTGGCGACGCCCCAACCGGCAACCCCAGACGCCGTCGGGAGCGCCGTGGCCAAGGTGGTCTCCAAGTTCTCCCCCTCCAAGAAGACGCCCATCGGCATCACCTTCCCCGGCGTCGTCCAGCACGGGGTGGTCAAGTTCGCCCCCAACATGGACCAGTCCTGGATCGGCGTCAACATTGACGACGTCATGCGCGACTACATCGGCCGCTTCGTTCACACGCTCAACGACGCGGACGCCGCCGGCTATGGCGAGTTCCTCTACGGTGCCGCGCACGGCCGCGACGGCGTCGTGTTCTTGGCCACGCTAGGCACTGGCATCGGGAGTGCCGTCATTGTGGACGGAGAAGTCGTGCCCAACACGGAACTGGGGCACCTCATCATCGACGGCCGCGACGCAGAGGAGTACGCGGCTGAGTCGGCACGCGAGCGCCACGACCTCGACTGGGACGAGTGGTCCGGTCACTTGCAGAAGTACTTCTCAGAGGTCGAGCGGCTGATCTGGCCCGACCTCATCATCGTGGGCGGGGGCGTATCGAAGGCTCACGAGAACTTCCTGCCCAAGCTCGCGTTGCGATCCCCCATCGTGCCTGCGGAACTCCTCAATGGCGCCGGGATCGTAGGAGCTGCGGCCGGCGCGGCTCACTTCCGCGACCGGGAGCAACTCAAGGAGAAGGCAGAAGCGAAGAAGGCGAAGGCGGCGGCCAAGCGCGAAGCCAAGAAGAACTCCAACTGAGCAGAGCCCCGGTTCGCCCTGCGTCCACCAAGTGCATACGGTAGACGTATGAGTCACGCCGAGCAGGGCCTCGATCGCGCCGACGTTGACTGGTTCAAGTCGGCGGTGTTCTACGAGGTGCTGATCCGGTCCTTCCGCGACGCGTCCGGGGACGGAGTCGGAGATCTCCAGGGCCTCACGGAGAAGCTCGACTACCTCGAGTGGCTCGGAGTCGACTGCGTATGGCTGCCTCCGTTCTTCCCGTCACCGCTCAAGGACGGCGGTTACGACGTCGCGGACTACACCGCCGTCGCCGACGACATCGGCACCATCGAAGACTTCCAGGAATTCTTGGACTCCGCGCATGCTCGCGGCATTCGGGTCGTCATTGACGTCGTGATGAACCACACCTCCGATCAACATCCGTGGTTCCAGTCCTCTCGCAGCGATCCAGACGGGCCTTTCGGAGACTTCTACGTCTGGCACGACACGGACGAGGCCTACCAAGACGCTCGCATCATCTTTGTCGACACGGAGAGTTCGAACTGGACCTGGGACCCGGTGCGCCAGCAGTACTTCTGGCACCGCTTCTACAGCCACCAACCGGACCTGAACTTCGAAAACCCAGCGGTTCATCAAGCCATGCTCGATGCCCTCAAGTTCTGGCTCGACATCGGGGTCGACGGATTCCGGCTGGACGCCGTGCCCTACCTCTACGAGGAGGAGGGCACCAACGGCGAAAACCTTGCCCGCACGCACCAGTTCCTGAAGAAGGTCCGCAAGTACGTGGACGACAACTACCCGGGGCGGGTGTTGCTTGCCGAGGCCAATCAGTGGCCCGCGGACGTGGTCGACTACTTCGGCGATCCGGAAGTCGGCGGCGACGAATGCCACATGTGCTTCCACTTTCCCGTCATGCCGCGCATCTTCATGGGAGTGCGGCGCGAGTCTCGGTACCCCATCAGCGAGATTCTGGACCAGACTCCAGCGATCCCCGAGCATTGCCAGTGGGGCATCTTTCTGCGCAACCACGATGAACTCACCCTCGAGATGGTCACCGACGAGGATCGCGACTACATGTGGAAGGAGTACGCGACCGACCCGCGCATGAAGGCCAACATCGGCATCAGGCGGCGGCTCGCTCCCCTGCTCGATAACGACACCAACCAGATGGAGTTGTTCACGGCCCTGCTGCTCAGCCTGCCGGGATCACCGGTGCTGTACTACGGCGACGAGATCGGCATGGGTGACAACATTTGGTTGGGTGACCGTGACGGTGTGCGCACGCCGATGCAGTGGACCCCTGACCGCAACGCAGGCTTCTCGCGGGCGAATCCCGGAAGGCTGTCACTGCCTCCTGTCATGGACCCGGTCTTCGGCTTTCAGGCCATCAACGTGGAAGCGCAAGAGGCGAGCAACTCGTCGTTGTTGCAGTGGACGCGGCGGATGATTCATGTGCGCCGCCAGCACTCGGCCTTCGGCCGCGGGAGCTTCTTCGACCTTGGCGGCTCCAACCCCACGGTGTTCTCGTACCTGCGCCAAGACGGCGACGACGTCATGCTCTGTGTCAACAACCTCTCCCGCTTCCCGCAACCTGTCGAGCTTGACCTGCACCAGTTCACCGGCTCGCGCCCCGTCGAGATGCTCGGAGGCGTCGAGTTCCCTGCCATCGGGGACCTGCCCTACCTGCTGACACTCGCCGGGCACGGGTTCTACTGGTTCCGGATATCCAGGCCAGCCTTGACGGAAGGAACGCTCCCATGAGTCAGTGGATAGAACGCCCGGAACTGAGCGCCTACCTGGCGCGCCAGCGCTGGTTCGGCCAAGGCACGGACGAGGTCGCCATCACCCACGTGCGTGAGTTGGAGTGGCTGAGCGACCCCGGCGAAGGGCTGGGAGTGCGCTTCGAGCTGGTAGACGCTGGGTCGCTGTTCAACGTGCCGCTGTCCTACCGGCTGCACCCGCGTGAGGATCTCAGTTACGGCTTCATCGGCGCGGGGTCGCTGGATGGCCAGATCTTCTACGTGTACGACGCCCTGCACGACCCCGAGGCTCGCGGCATACTGCTACGCGGGTTTGCCGACGGCATCGACAGTCCAGCCGACATCTCCTACTCCCGGCTCGAGGGCTTCTCTCTCGAGATCGATACTGACAGCGTGCTGATGTCTGCGGAGCAGAGCAACACTTCTGTGATCGTGGGCGACAGCCTCGTCAAGTTCTTCCGCAAGCTGGCCCCTGGGCGCAATCCCGACATCGAGATTCAAGCGGCGCTCACCCACCTGGGTTCCGAAGAGATTCCACCACTCCAGGGCTGGATCACCAGCGGCGACATCGACCTCGCGATGATCGGGGCCTTCCAGCGGTCGGCAACCGACGGCTGGGACACGGCCAGGGCGAGCGTCCGCGCCTTGCAGGACGACGCCGTGCGCGCGCGGGAGGCCGGCGGCGACTTCGCCGGAGAGTCCGAGCGCCTGGGGCAAACGCTCGCCGTGGTGCACGAGCAGATGCGGGAGACCCTCCCCACCGCCAGTTGGGGGCCAGCGGATGTCGACGCACTTCTTGCCCGCCTGAACGGGCGCCTTGACGAGGCTGTGGCCAGGCACGACATCGTCGGAGCCTATGCGGACCGTGCGCGTGCGGCCTATGCAGCCGTCGACTCCAACACGCCCGTTCCTGTGCAACGCGTGCATGGAGACTTTCACCTGGGCCAGACCCTCCGCACCACAGCCGGGTGGATGATCATCGACTTCGAGGGCGAGCCAGCGCAACCTCTGCCGGACCGCGTCCGCCTCGACTCCGTGGCCCGAGACGTCGCCGGATTGTTGCGCTCTTTGGACTACGCGGCGCATTCCGTTGCGATCGTGCAGGGCGTGGAGGAGACCGCGTACATCGACGATTGGGTGCGGCGCAATCGGATCGCCTTCTTGCGCGGGTACGGGCATGAGGCATCCGACGCGGCTCTCGCGCTGCTCCACGCCTACGAAATCGACAAGACGCTCTACGAGGTGGTCTACGAGTCGAACTACCGTCCGGACTGGGTGCAGATCCCGCTGGGCGCTCTCAACCGCCTGCTCTGACGCGCCTCACATCGGGGCCTGTCGCGACAGGGACCACGGTCCCAGCGCGCGCCACGACGCTCACTAAAATGCGAATGGTGGAGACGTCAACGAAGACAGAGTTCGGTATCCCTGCGCTAGTGACGGTCGGAGACCACGTCTCCACCACGGCGCTCATGCGCGAGAAGGCAACCGAGCATCCCGGCAGGCTGTATTGCGAGTACAAGTCCCCCACTGGGGCGTGGATTCCGGTGACGCTCAGCGAGTTCGCGGATCAGGTCACCGCCGTCGCCAAGGGGCTCGCCTCCTCTGGCGTCGCGCCGGGTGCAAGCGTGGGGCTGATGGCGTCGACCCGCTTCGAGTGGGCGCTGTTCGATTTCGCCATCATGGCGGCAGGCGGCATCACCGTGCCGATCTATCCCAGTTCGTCGGCGTCTCAAGTCGCGTGGATCGCCGAGGACGCGGCGCTCACGCTCCTCATCGTGGAGAGCCCCGCGTCAGCCAAGATCGCTCCTGGCTCGCTCAAGGTACTGGCCATCGAGGGCGATTCGCCCGCCGTCGACATTCTCGTCTCGGCCGGGGAGCAGATGTCAGACGAGGAGCTCGTGGCCCGCACCGCTGGCGTCGCCCCAGACGAGGTCGCCTCCATCGTGTACACGTCCGGCACCACGGGCAACCCGAAGGGGGTCGAGCTCACGCACCGCAACCTGGTAGAGCACGCCCTCAATGCCACCGCGTACCCGGAACTGCAGAAGCTCACGTCCCCTGAGCAGCGCATCTTGCTGTTCTTGCCCTTGGCGCACGTGCTGGCGCGCCACCTTGAGATCCTCACCATGGCGTCGGGAATGACGCTCGGCTTTGCCCCGTCGCCAGCGACCCTCCCCGCGGACCTCAAGTCCTTCAAGCCTCACTGGATGCTCGCGGTTCCCCGCGTGCTCGAGGCGTTCTACAACACGGCCGACGCTCGCACCGGAGGTGGGATCAAACAGCGGTTGTTCAGGTGGTCGGCAGGCGTGTCGCGGCGCGCGTCCGCGCGGAGGCAAAGTGGCCGACTCGGCCCTATCCTGGCGCTCCAGCTGCGTGTGGCCGATTCGCTCGTGCTGCACAAGGTGCGGGCGGCGATGGGCGGCGAGATGCAGTACGTCGTGTCTGGCGGCGCGCGCCTATCCCCCGCCCTGGCTCACTTCTATGCGGGCCTGGGCGTCACGGTGTTGGAGGGGTACGGACTCACCGAGTCCTCCGCTCCGGCCACGTGCAACCCTCAAGACGCTCCGCGTGTGGGCACAGTGGGACTGCCGCTCCCCGGTTGCACCGTGCGCATCGCGGATGACGGCGAGGTGCTCATCAAGGGGCCCAACGTGTTCGCCGGGTACCACCACCGCGCGGACCTCACGGCGGAGGTGCTGCGGGACGGCTGGTTCGCCACTGGCGACCTCGGCAGCCTTGACGCGGACGGCTACCTCACGATCACGGGCCGCAAGAAGGAGATCATCGTCACCGACGCTGGCAAGAATGTGCAGCCCGCGGCGCTCGAGGATGCGATCAGGCCGGATCCGATCATCCAAGAAGTGATCGTCGTGGGCGACGGCAAGCCCTTCATTGGCGCCTTGATCGCGCTCGATACTCAGATGCTGGCGGCGTGGCTCAATTCTCACGGCCTGCCAAAGATGACCATCGCGGAGGCAGCCGAGCACCCCGACGTCAAGGCCCACCTCAAGTCCGTGGTCGACGCGGCAAACGCGCACGTCTCGAAGGTGGAAGCAATCCGCAAGTGGCGGGTGCTTCCAAGGGAGCTGACCGAGGCAGAGGGCGAGTTCTCCGCGTCCATGAAGGTGCGACGCAGGGTGGTGTTGGAACACTTCGCCGACGTCGCGGACCAGATCTACGCGAGCGCGCGCCGGTAGGCGCTAGGCGTCGTCTCCGGCTAGCAGGCCGTACATCGCCTTGCGCGCGTCTGACAGGATCTGAACCGCCTTGGCGCCCGCACCGTCAGTGCCCTGATGGCGGGCGACGTGCATGGCCGCGTCTCTCAGCGCCGCCAACTCAGCCCTGATCTGGCCCGCGGACCCCTCTGGCGACGGCTCGCTAGCGAAGACCGCAGCGGCGGCCTCTGTATGCCCGGCGACCCATTCCACGCCTTCTTCCGTGAGAGAGGCGGTCTTGCGTCCGTCAACGGTGTCGATCGTGATGAGTCCCTCGTCTTCAAGCGACTGAAGCGTCGGGTAGATGGACCCGGGGCTGGGGGTCCACTCCCCGTTGCTGCGATCCTCGATGGCCCTGATGAGGTCGTAGCCGTGGCGCGGCTGTTCGGCGAGCAGCACCAGCACGGCGGCGCGCACGTCGCCCCGAGGACGGCCTCCTCGCGATCCGGCGCCTCGCCTGCCACTACCGGGCCCACGCCCTCGGCCCCCGCCACGAGGGCCACGGCCGCCGTGACGCCCCAACTCGTCCCCCTCGCCGAAACCCGAGTGCCTGTTCATGGGGCCTGCCAGGGCCTCCCCGCGATGGCCTCGCGGTCCGAACTTCTTGTGTGAGTGCCTCACGATGTGTCCCTTCTCTCCGATGACACACTCACGATATATCGTGATGCAACGGCAGTCAACTGGAGCACCCTTCACCGGGCGCCCGATCACCTGCGATCGCCCTGGCGAAGGCATCGGGCCCTAGAGTCTGGGCATGGAATTCGCACACATCCCGCTTCTCGAGAACTCTGTGGTGCGCCTGGAGCCTCTCACCCAGCGGCACCACGACGATCTGTGCGCGGCCGTCTCCGTCGACGCCCTCTGGAAGACCTGGTACGCCTCTGTACCTTCGCCAGAACAGATGGCGGCCGAGATCGACAGGCGACTCGCGTTGCACCGCGAGGAGGCGATGGCGCCATGGGCAATCGTGCCGCAGGCCTCTGGGCGCGCCGCTGGAATGACGACGTTCATGGGCCTCGACCCGGCGAACCGCCGGCTCGAGATTGGTAGCACCTGGTTGGGCGTGCAGGCACAGAGAACAGGCATTAACGCCGCGGCCAAATTGCTGCTCCTCTCGCGCGCCTTCGAGGACTTGGACTGCGTCGCAGTGGAACTGCGCACTCATTGGCACAATCACGCGTCGCGCGCCGCCATCGCGCGGCTGGGCGCCAAGCAGGACGGGGTCCTCAGGAACCACATGGTGTGGCGAGACGGCACGCTTCGCGACACCGTCGTCTTCTCCATCCTGCACACCGAATGGCCCTCGGTGCGGCGCGACCTGATGGCACGCGTGGGACCCGTCGAATAGTCGCGCGCGTCGTCCCAGGCACATGGGCGAACCCCAATCAGCGGGCCCAAGGTGTGAACTCACGTGCCTCCAGAGCGGCTAAGTTCTTGCGTGTGAACAACACCCCTCCCCCTGTCTCCGCCCGCCTCCACACCGTCGAGAGCTTCTCCCGCGAGTTCTTGCGGGAACTCAATTTTGGTCAAGGAGTTGACCTCGACCGCGCCTCCGTCAACGACAAGTACCTGGCGCTGTCCCGCACGGTCCGCCACTACCTGACGACGCAGTGGCTCGAGACCTTGCGCAATCAGTACAGGGACCAAGCCAAGGTGGTCGCCTACCTCTCGGCCGAGTACCTTCTAGGCCCCCAACTCGAGAACAGCATGCTGGCGGCCGACCTCGAGGACATCGCGTCCAAGGCGCTCGCCGATCTGGGAGTCAGCCTCGACGAACTGAGGGGCATGGAGATCGAGCCGGGCCTTGGCAACGGCGGACTGGGACGCCTCGCAGCGTGCTTCATCGACTCGCTCGCCACTTTGGACGTTCCCTCGATCGGCTACGGCATTCGCTACGAGTACGGAATCTTCCGCCAGACCTTCGAGGGAGGTCGCCAAGTGGAGCGCGCCGATCACTGGCTGCGCCTGGGGTCGCCCTGGGAACTGCCTCACCCAGAAAACGCGGTCGAGGTGAACTTTGGAGGCACCACCGGGCCCGCGGCAGCTGGCCCTGACGGCGCTCGCACCTGGACGCCCGACTGGACCGTCACGGCCGTCCCGTACAACTACATGGTGCCCGGCTACCGCAACGGGCGCGTCAACACGTTGCGGCTGTGGAGCGCACGCGCCACCCGCGAGTTCGATCTCCAGACGTTCAACTCCGGAGATTACGTTGCGGCGGTGCGCGCTCGCACCTTCGCGGAGAACATCTCCAAGGTGCTCTACCCGGAGGACTCGACCCCGCAAGGCAAGGAGTTGCGACTCCAGCAGCAGTACTTCTTTGTGGCCGCTTCGCTTCGGGACTTCCTCGAGAACGTGCTGCCAGCAGACTTCGACCTGAAGCGCCTGCCCGACCGCATCACGTGGCAACTCAACGACACCCACCCAGTGATCGCGGTGCCAGAGATGATGCGCCTGCTTGTCGACGAGCGCGGCTGGGAATGGGCCGACGCGTGGGCCGTGTGCCAGAAGATCTTCGCCTACACGTGCCACACCCTGCTGCCGGAGGCTCTCGAGGTCTGGCCGGTCGACTTGTTGGGCAAGCTACTCCCCCGCCACCTGGAGATCATCTACCGCATCAACGACGAGTTCCTCGAGGATGTCGAAGATCGCTTCCCCGGCGACGCCCTGCGCATGCACCGCATGTCCATCATCGCCGAGCAGCCGGTGCGGGCCGTGCGTATGGCCCACCTCGCGACCGTGGCTGGCCTCAAGGTCAACGGCGTGGCCGAACTCCACTCGGAGTTGCTCGCCGAGAAGGTGCTCTACGACTTTGCTCAGATGTGGCCGGAGAAGTTCACGAACGTCACCAATGGCGTGACGCCGCGACGCTTCATTCGCCTATCCAACCCACGCCTGTCAACCCTCATCACCGAGGCCATCGGCGACGGCTGGATCACGGACTTGGAACGCCTGCGCGAATTGGAGCCGCTGGCCGACGATGCGGAGTTCAGACTGCGCTTCCGCGAAGTCAAGGCGGCCAACAAGAGGCACTTTGCAGACGTCCTCGCTGCCAGGGACGGCATTGAGATCGCGGGCGACGCCATGGTCGACGCGATGGTCAAGCGCCTCCACGAGTACAAGCGCCAGAGCCTCAAGCTGCTGCACATTGTGTCGCTGTACGAGGGGATTCAGTCGGGCCGCATTCCGCTCGATTCCGTCACGCCGCGCACCTTCGTGTTTGGCGCGAAGGCAGCGCCCGGCTACGTGCGAGCCAAGGAGACCATCGAGCTCATCAACGCCGTGGGGCGCACCATCAACGCCGACGCCTCGTTGAAGGGCCGCCTCAAAGTCGCCTTCCCCGCAAACTACAACGTCACCTTGGCCGAGAGGCTTATCCCGGCGTCCGACCTGTCTGAGCAGATCTCGCTCGCTGGCAAGGAGGCCTCCGGCACCGGCAACATGAAGTTCGCGCTCAACGGCGCGCTCACGGTCGGGACGGACGACGGCGCCAACGTCGAGATTCGGCAACTCGTGGGAGACGAGAACTTCTTCCTCTTCGGCATGAGCGAGCCGGAGGCGGCAGCGCTCCAGTCGAGCGGCTACAACCCAGGTAGCTACTACGAGTCCGACCCCGACCTCAAGGCAGCCCTTGACCTGATTGCCTCTGGCGCGTTCACCGAGGGTCATCGCGGGGGCGCGGTGGCTTCGATGTTCGCCTCCCTCACGGAACGCGACCGCTTCATGGCCCTCGCCGACTTCCGCGCGTACATGGACGCGCAGTCCCGCGTCGAGTCTGCGTACCTCGACCACGAGGCGTGGAGCCGCTCTGCGGTGCTGAACGTGGCCAGATCGGGCTTCTTCAGTTCCGACAGGTCCATCCGGGACTACCTCGACCGCATTTGGGGTGCGCGGCCGATCCGCCAGAGCTCTTGAGTCCGCACGGTACGGTCACTGCGCGGTCCGGGGTGATACTGGACAGATGACTACCAACCCCATTACTCGCACACGTGCGCGGGTTGGCGAGGCGCTGTTCGCCAGGGTTGCTGGCAAGGACGGCCACGCCGCGCGCGAGCGCGTGCACGGCACCCCTGGACCACGCTGGTTTCCTCAAGGCAGCGCCATCCGGCGAGTGCACGGCGACGCCTCCATGTGGGTCGGCGGCTTGCGCGCGTTGTTGCTGCAGTCGCTTCACCCGTTGGCCATGGCTGGCGTCGCGGGCCACTCGGGCTATCGGGGTGACCCCTGGGGCCGCCTCGAGCGCACCTCGACCTTTCTGGCCACGACGACGTTCGGCGCGGCGGACGACGCGCAGGCCATGGTCGACCGCATCCGTGCGGTCCACGACAGGGTGCGAGGGAAGGCGCCAGATGGTCGCCCCTACAACGCGAGCGACCCTCACCTGCTCTTGTGGGTCCATGTGGCGGAGGCGGACTCCTTTCTCACCGCTCACCAGCGCTACGGTGCGGAGCCTCTGAGCGCGCAGCGGGCGGATGAGTACGTGGCCCAAACGGCGCGCGTCGCCGTCGCGCTCGGTGCCACGGGCGTGCCCACCACCGTCGCTGACCTCGCTGAGTGCCTCGAGTCGTATCGGCCGGAGCTTGTCGCCACTCCGGCCGCGCTGGACACCGCGAAGTTTCTGCTTCACGAGCCGCCGTTGCCCGCGGCCGCGAAGGTGCCCTTTTCGCTCATGGCGGCAGGGGCCGTCGCGCTCCTGCCCGAGTGGGCTCGCGAGCAACTGGAACTCGGAGGCGGCGCCAACCGCACCATCGGCCCTATTGGTGCCGCGCTGGCGACAAGAGCCATCCGCTGGGGGCTGAGCGCCTCTCTGCCCGACTACCCCACGCTGTGATCCGCGAAGGCCTCGCCACCTGACGTCTGCGCTAGGAGATCCCGCCGACCTGTGTACCAGGGGCGTATCCGCCGTCCGCGATGGTGCGCCAGAACTCGCCGATGGTGTCGGGGTCGAGCAGCACGGTGGATCCCACGCCTTCTACCCGGTGGTTGATGCTCGCGATCGGGGGGGTTCCGGTCACGGCGTCCGGTCCGCGCGCGTCATTCACCACCATGGCCATTCTCACCAGATCGAACGCCCCCGTGCCGTCGTTCACGCGGAAGGAGTCGAGCCCTGCTGACGCAACGGGAACCAGCTTGGTGGGGTTGAGCAGCGTGGACGGCGACATCACGCCGTCGGCCACGGCCGACACGACCTGCTGCTGACGAGCCGTGCGACCGATATCGCCGAGTGGGTCCGCGTAGCGCATGCGGGAGAAGGCGAGGGCGGTAGAGCCGTTCGCCTGATGACAGCCGGCCTCCCACACGAGCGTGCTGTACGGATCGTTGACGTCTGCGTCGTAACACAACTCGACTCCGCCCACCGCGTCGACCATGCCGGTGACGCCGAGGAAGCCGACCTCGACGTAGCGATCGATCGTGAGGCCGGACAGGTTCTCCACCGTCTGCACCAGGAGTTGCGGGCCACCATAGGCGAAGGCCGCATTGATCTTGTTGCCGCCGTAGCCGGGAATCTCCACATACGAGTCGCGCGGGATGCTGATGAGCGCTGTCGGCCCGCTCTCGGGCTGGTGGATCAGCATGATCGTGTCTGTACGTGCCCCCACCGTGCCGTCGTCCCCCCACCCCTCGCGGGAGTCGGAACCCACGATGAGGTACGTCTGTCCTGGCGTGCCAGGGACACCGCTGAGCGCGTCGACGTGGGTGATCCTTCCCTCGACCCACCACCAGAACGCAGCCAGTACGAGGATCACCACAGATAGCAGGGCCAGCAGTGCGTTGCGGATGCGGTGGCGCTTGCGCGGCGCCTGGCGACGCACCTGCTGGGTGCGCCCAGCGCCGCCTGCACCGCCGCGGGTGCCACCGGTCCCGCGTGTACCCACGTTCGCGCCGCCGTTTCCACCTTCGCGGCGCGGCTGTGGACCGGAGCGCGGGCTCCCAGGTTGGGTGCGCTGAGGGCGCTCAGAGGCGGGACCCTGACGCTCCCGCATCGGGGCGCGGCGCGGAGCGGCAGCTGGCGCCGCGGGTCGTTCGCGCGGCGGAATCGATGGCGGCATCGGACGTTGCTGCCCAGACGGCCGGCGCGGCTCTTGGGGGCGGCCACCGCCGCCGGGATTGCTCACCATGCGAGGTTATCCCCCACAAGCCCAGGGGTGACGCCAGCACGCCGACGCGGAGGAATCGAGACGGGCGTGCGCGCACGTGAGTACCGTGGTGTCATGACCGATCAGAACGCGTTGTTCCCTGGCAAGCACTTCATCTCGACAGTGATCGACGCTCTTGACACCAAGTCCACCATGAGCGGCGGACTGGCGCGTGTGTACCTCATGAGGGCTGGCATGGCCGGAGTCATCATCGGCGTCATGTACCTCACCTATTACGCGGTGCTGAGCGCGTTCAGCGAGGCGGGGGGCGACGCCTGGTCCGGCATCGGCCGCATGGTTGGCGGGCTTGTCTTCGGTGTGGCATTGGTGTTCATCCACTACAGCCGTTCCGAACTCCTCACTTCCAACATGATGATCGTGTCGATCGGCGGCTACTACCGTCGCACCACGCCGTGGCGAGCACTGCGCATTCTGGTGCTGTGCTACGCCGGCAACATCATCGGCGGCCTGGCCGTCGCGCTCCTGGTGTTCGGATCCACGCTCGGTGACGGCTCCGTCGGGGCACAAATGGAGGCGGGGGTCGACCACAAGTTGGAGTACGTTGCGGGCGGCGTGGCCGGGTGGTCCGACCTGTTCGTGCGCGCGGTCTTCTGCAACTTCATGATCAACCTGGCGATCCTGCTGGTCTACAACGGCCGCATCAACGACGACGTCACCAAGTCCTTCGTGATGATCATGAGCGTGTTCGTCTTCGCGTTCGTGGGCTTCGAGCACTCGGTCGCGAACTCGGTGCTGTTCGGCATCGTCGGATTTCAGGGCGGCATCGACCTCGGCGCCGCGCTCGCGCAGATCGGCATCGTGTTGCTGGGCAACTTCGTGGGCGGCGGCGTACTGATTGGCCTGTACTACGCGTACGCCAACGACGACCGCAAGTACCAGCGGCGCCTCACAGAACGCGAGCGTACGGCCGGTGGCGCTACGGAGGACACTCCGTAGCCGCCGACGTGGTCAGACCTTCTGACCCACCGGCAGCGCCGCCACGATCGCCTCAACCTGAGTCTTGGCGTCTCCAAACAGCATGTCCGTGTTCTCCTTGAAGAACAGCGGGTTCTGCACGCCTGCGTAGCCTGTGGCCATGGACCGTTTGAAGACGATCACCTGACGTGCGTTCCACACCTCAAGCACCGGCATTCCCGCGATGGGCGACGTCGGGTCGTCATTGGCCGCAGGGTTCACAGTGTCGTTCGCACCGATCACGAGCACCACGTCTGTGCCAGCAAAGTCGTCGTTGATCTCGTCCATTTCCAGGACGATGTCGTAAGGCACCTTCGCCTCGGCCAGCAGCACGTTCATGTGGCCAGGGAGGCGACCAGCGACCGGGTGGACGCCAAACCGCACGGTGATGCCGCGCGCCCTCAGGCGTTGGGTGAGTTCCGCCACGGGGTACTGGGCCTTCGCGACGGCCATGCCGTAGCCAGGGGTGATGATGACCGACTTGGCGGTGGCGAGTGCCTCGGCCGCGCCGTCGACGGTGATCTCGGTGTACTCGCCTTCCGGCCCATCCGCCCCTGGTGCCGGGGCGGTGCCGTCGGAGCCGAAGCCTCCCAGGATCACCGAGATGAACGAACGGTTCATGGCGCGGCACATGATGTAGCTGAGGATGGCACCGGAGGACCCGACGAGTGCACCCGTGATCAGCAGCAGGTTGTTGCCGAGCAGGAAGCCAGCGGCTGCGGCCGCCCAGCCGGAGTAGCTGTTGAGCATCGACACCACAACCGGCATGTCGCCGCCGCCGATCGCGGCCACCATGTGCCAGCCGAGGGCGAAGCCGATGACGGTCATCGCGACAACCAACACGACGCCGAGAGTCTGGTTCTCCTCGCCGACAGCCACCAGCCAGAACATCAGGGCCAGGAACACGACGAACGCGCCGATGTTGAGGGCATTGCGGCCGGGAAGCACCAACGGCGCAGAACTCATCTTGGCCGAGAGCTTGAGGTACGCGACCACCGAACCGGTGAACGTGTAGGCGCCGATCAGCACGCCCAACGCCACCTCGACGAGGTGCACCGCGCCTCCCCCGTGGTCGGCGATGTAGGAGTTGATGCCCACCAGCACGGCTGCGAGACCCACAAAGGAGTGGAAGGCCGCGATGAGTTCCGGCATCTGCGTCATTTCGACGCGGCGCGCGATGGGCGTGCCCACGGCAGCTCCGATCGCCAACACGGCAACGATGAGCACGGCAGTGAGCCACACGGGCTGGCGGTCGTCAGGGAACTCGGCTGACTGGTAGATCGAGTATCCGACGGTGGCCAGCAGGGCGAGTCCCATTCCGATGATGCCGACGATGTTGCCGCCGCGCGCAGTGGTCTGCTTTGACAGTCCGGCGAGCGACAGGATGAACATGATGCCTGCCACGATGTACAGGCCTTGAATCAGTCCGATGATCGTCACGGTGATCAGGCCTCCTTCCGGAACATGCCGAGCATTCGGTAGGACACGAGGAAGCCTCCGAAGATGTTGATGGACGCGATGGCCGCGGCCACGAATGACATCACCAGGACGGCGATGTTCGTGGAGCCGAGTTGCAGAAGGGCACCCACCAGGATGATCCCTGAGATCGCGTTGGTCTGGGCCATGAGGGGGGTGTGCAGCGAGTGCGACACTCCGGAGATCACGTAGAAGCCGACCACGACGGCCAACGCGAAGATCGTGAAGTAGGACACGAACGACAACGGCGAGAACGAGACGGCAAGCACCACGAGCACTGCGGCGACGGCAGACGTGACCATGCGTCGAGTGGCCTTCTTGGCCGCGGCCTGCGCGTCGAGGCGCGCCTTCTCGGCGGGGTCGATCGCGGGGGTCGTTGGTGCCGCAGGCGGTGCGTCGCTTCCCGCAGATACCTTCACAGGGGGCGGCGGCCAGAGCACCTCCCCCGCATGCGCGACGGTCATGCCGCGCACCACCTCGTCCTCGAGGTTGACCACCGCCTGGCCGTCCTTCTCTGGCGTCATGAGCTTCATGACGTTGACGATGTTGGTGCCGAACAATTGCGAGGTGTGCTGGGGCATGCGGCTGGTGAGGTCGGTGTAGCCCACGATGATCACGCCGTTGTCTGTGACGATGCGTTCGCCAGGGACGGTCAGTTCGCAGTTGCCTCCGCCGACAGCGGCGAGGTCGACGATGACCGAACCCGGCTTCATGCCAGCGACCATCTCCGCCGAGATGGTGCGAACCGCCTTGCCGCGCACGAGCGCAGTGGTGATCACCACGTCGGCTTTCGCGGTCTCCTCGGCGTACATCGCCGCCGTAAGCTCTTCCTGCTCCTTCGACAGCTCCTTCGCGTAGCCGTCGGCCGAGACCTCCTGTTGTGCGGCTTCCGCCTGCACAAAGGTCGCTCCCATTGATTCGATCTGCTCCCCTACCTCGGGGCGCACGTCAAATGCCCTCACCTCGGCGCCAAGGCTTGTCGCGGTGCCGAGCGCTGACAGTCCGGCAACGCCTGCGCCAATCACGAAGACCTGGGCAGGAGGCGTCTTGCCCGCAGCTGTCACCTGACCGGTGAACATGCCGCCGAAGTTCTCCGCGGCCTCGATGACGGCGCGGTAGCCCGCCACGTTCGACATGGTCGACAGCACGTCCATCGACTGTGCCCGCGAAATCCGCGGCACGGCGTCGAGCGCCATGCCGGTGACTCCGCGCTTGGCGAGGTCGGCGATGTAGTCGGGGCTCGACGGCGCGCTCATCATTGAGATGAGCACGGCGCCCTTGCGCATCTTGGCCAACTGCGCGGTGCCGGGTGGGTTCACGGCTGTGACGACGTCGGCGCCCCAGGCGGCCTTCGCGTCTCCGATAGTGGCGCCAGCGTCGGCGTAGTCTTCGTCCGAGAAAGTGGCCTGTTGCCCTGCGCCGCTCTGGACAATTACTTCATAGCCGAGGGCGACCAGCTGGCCTACCGTCTTGGGGCTTGCGGCGACCAGCCGCTCGCCCTTCTTGGTTTCCGCAGGGACACCGAGGGTCATTGGGTGCGCGGTCTTGTCGGCCTCGAGAGGCTTCGCGCTCGCTACAGACGTCATGGGTACCTCTTTGCATTTGCGGAATTGTCTCCAGCGATACCCTAACGGGCATTATCGTGCCTCCACCCCGGACGTACGCCCCACATTGGTCCTGGGTCCAAGGGACTAAGACGGCCTTCGCGGGCACGCCTCTTCTGCGGCATGATCCCAACAGCCGCGTAGGTCTCCTCGCCGTGCGCCTCGCTCAAGGGCGATCCCCCTGCTGAGAGCTCTGCCACCACCGCCACGGCTGGTCCCGCCGGCTTGCCGAGCGACTCTTCCGACACCGCCGATCCGTTCGACTTCTCGTCGGACCTTGTCGACGACACCTACGTTCAGATCGACTACACCTCCGCTGGCGAGACCGTCGTCTTTTGCGACAACCCCGAGGGGTCGTTCTCCACCCTTGACTCCGGCGGGCCCGGGAACTAGTCGGAGTACGAGGTCAACGACGCGCCAGTAGGGACCGCAACTGGCTTCTATCGCACGTGCTTTGGGAGCGCGCGGCTTGACATCTCGTCGTTCGCGGATCCGGACGCGTGCGAAGTCTCCGTGAGGGCGCTCTTGTGCTCGGTGTCCGTTCCTCTCTCACGCTGAATGGCACGCGGAACCGCGCCGCGGACGGCCTTTTTTGCGGCGCGCCACACCCGCGAAACGCGCATTGACACTGCCTCGAAGACCGCCACTAGGATGAGTGCACGCACACACCAACTGGGGGGGAAATTGTCCACCGAGACGAACGGCCACGTGGGGCCTGAAGAGGCGCCGGAGCGCTACACCCTGGTACGTCGCCTTTCCAGCGGAGGCGAGGGCGATCTGTGGGAGGCCACCGTCGTGGTCGGCGACGGCACCCTTCCGGTCGCGATCAAGGCCATCCACGCCGTGCCAGGGGTGTCTTTCGACGAGTCGTCGCGGCGCGTTGCCGATCAAGCGGAGATCCTCAAGAGCCTTGATCACCCCGGGATTGTCAAGGTTCGCGAGTACTTCGCTGGACGCGCGGTCAACGCAGACAAAGAAGTTGAGCCGTCCGAGCAGACGCTCTACGTCGTCATGAACTATGTGGCCGGCCAGGACCTCAGCTCGTGGGTGCGGGACAACCCCCAACGCGACCCGCTGACGGTGTCGCGCATGGTCAGTGGGCTCGCCGCGGCGATGGCGCACTTGCACTCGGGCACCGCGACAGGTGGCGCGCCCGTGCTCCACCGCGACATTAAGCCAGCCAATGTGATTGTGGGCACCAACGGTCAGACCACGCTCGTCGACTTCGGGCTGGCACGCCTCGCGAGTCCCGATGCGTTGACCATCGTGGGCACCCCCCAATACTTCGCTCCCGAGGTGCTGGGCGGCTTGCCACCTAGCGAAGCCTCGGACCGCTACGGCCTTGGGGCCGTCGCATACTTCCTGTACACCGGGGAGGCACCCAACCTTTCGGATCAGGCCGCCACGCGCGCCAAACTGCTCCAGGTGGACGGGGTGAGCGATCGAGAGGGCTTCGCCGACCACCTCATGGCGATGCTGTCGAGCGACCCCGCGCGCCGTCCCACCGACGTGGTGGTGTGGGCGCAGGGCCTCGCCATGGGTACCGTCTCAGGTCGCTTCGGTTACGCAGCGTCATCGGCGACCAAGAAGTCGCGGCGCGGCATGGCCATCATCATTGCCGTCGCTGCCGTGGTGATTCTCGGCGGCGGCGCAGTCTTTGCCGCAACGTCTGGCATGTTCGGTGGAGATGGAGGCACCGAACAGGTCGCCGAGGGCGAACTGATGAACCTCGTGGGCCTGACTCTTGACGAGGCGAAGGCCGAACTCGAGACGCTGTCCATCATCCCCGACGTGGTCTATGAGGCCACCGAGGGCGAAGAAGGCATCGTCTTGGCGCAAGATCCTGCCCCAGGGACCGCCAGCCCAGAGACCGTGACGCTGACGGTTTCCGGACCCGACGTTCCCGTGGAGATGCCTGACCTCGTGGGACTCACTCTTGCTGAGGCGCGCGCCGACCTCGCCGAGATCGACATCATCCCCGTGGTGGTCTACGAACCCAGCGGCGAACCCGAGGGCACGGTCTTGGCCCAAGACCCAGAGGCCGATGCGGAAGACCCCCAGACGGTGACGCTCACGGTCGCTGAGGAGCCCACCACCGTTCCGGATGTCACGCAGAGCAGTCTGAACGATGCGCTCGCAACTCTCGAGGGGCTTGGCATCACGGTAACGACCGCCGACGTGCTCAACGAGGACGTGCCTGACGGTCAAGTGGTCGCGCAATCTCCCGAAGCAGGTGAGCCCTTCGAAGAGCAAGTGCTGCTGACAGTTGCACGCCAACCCGTGATCGACTTCTTGGCGGATATGCGTCCCGTCGAGGGGAGCATCGGCTCTGGTCCAGCCAGCGTCTCAGGCGTCACCTACACCAGGTCGGTGACATACCGGTTGTACTACGACGACCCGAGCCAAGCTGGCTTTGACTTGGGAAGGGACTATCGCGAGTTCCGCACCACGTTGGGCGCGAGCGACGAATCACCGTCCGATGTCTCGATCAAGTTCGAGATCTATGGAGACGGCCGACTGCTTCACGACTCGACGCTGAGCTTCGGAGCAAGCGAAGCTGTCTCGGTCGATGTCACTGGTGTTCTCAGGCTCGAACTCAGAGCCACCAGAGTCGCAGGATCCGGACGACCCTACTCAGTCTTTGCCGACGCCCGCATTCTGGGAAGCCCTGATGAAGTGCCGGCGGAGAGCAGCGAGTGAGTGAGAGTTCCGTCTCGCCCCTCATCATCACTGTTGTTGACGCAGGGGGCTCGCGCACCTCTGTCACGGTAGCCACCGATGGCCCACACACGATCGGGCGTGAACCCGGATCGACCGCACACGTCACGGACCTGCGGGTGTCGCGGCGGCACGCCGTGGTCTACCGAGAAGACGGCCAGTGGCACCTGAGAATCGACGCCGCCGCTGGAGCCTTTGTGGACGGTGTGCCCATCGACCACCTCGCAGTCGACGAACCCACCGTGGTGCGGCTCGCGGACGCCCGCAGCGGGCCGACGCTGGAGTTGAATCCCGCCGGGACGCCGAGTTCTCGCACCGTGAGGATTGGTCGCGCTCCAGACAACGACGTGGTGGTCCAGGGCCTGGGGGTGTCCCGCAATCACGCCAAGGTAGTCGCGCTGGACAACGGCTGGGAACTGGTCGACCTCTCGACGCCCAACGGCACGTTTGTCAACGGCACACGCGTGGAATCGGCGACCTTGAAGGACGGCGATCGCGTGACCGTGGGCGGCTCAGATCACTACTTCAAGGCTGGCCGCCTCATCCCGAGCACCAGTGGCGACCGCCTCGAGGCACGCGGCGTTGGATACACGCTGCGCAGCGGCAAGACCCTGCTCAGCACGATCGACCTCGACCTCAAGCCCGGCACGCTCATGGCGGTGATCGGCCCCTCCGGCTCAGGCAAGTCGACGCTTGCCAAGGTGCTCACCGGCAGCGTCAAGCCCACCGCGGGAACCGTCACCTACGCTGGCCTCGACAGCTTCACTGATTCCGCGGCGCTCAGGCAGCGCGTCGGCTTCGTTCCCCAAGACGACATCGTGCATCGTCACCTCAGCGCGCGCGAGGCCCTGTCGTTCGCCGCCGAGCTGCGCCTCGCAGGGTCGGCAAGTACGGAAGACGGCCAATTGCGTGTGGCGCAGGTCAGTGCGGAACTCGGGCTGACCGGTCACTTGGACACCCGCGTGTCTCAACTGTCAGGCGGCCAGCGCAAGCGGGTATCGACCGCACTCGAACTCATCACGGAACCGTCTCTTCTGGTCCTCGACGAGCCCACGTCGGGCCTCGATCCCGACCTCGACGAACAGATCATGGTGGCACTTCGCACCATCGCCGATTCGGGCCGCATCGTCATTGTCATCACCCACACCCCCGCAAGCCTGCACCTGTGCGACGAGGTACTGCTTCTCGCGCCCGGCGGCCTGCCCGCGTTCAGAGGCACCGCCGCGAAGCTGCTGGCCACCTTCCAAGCATCGTCGTGGTCCACCGTGTTCAGGAAGGTCTCCGGCGACCCCGCCGCCTCTCACCAGCGCTACGTGGATGCCCACAACATCACGGGACCCGGCGAGCAACGAAGCGTGACGACACGGCGAGCAGCTGGCGCCCCTGCTGGCACGGCCGACGCCGCGGTCACCCGCAAGCAGACGCTCACGTTGGCCAGGCGACACCTGCGGCTGCTGTGGGCTGATCGCGGATACAGCGCCTTCCTGGGCCTGGTCCCCGTGGTGCTTGCCTTGCTGGCGCTGGTGGTTCCTGGCGGTCAGGGCCTGTCGCTGCCCAGCATCGGTTCGCCATCCGAGCCCTCACAGTTGTTGGTCATCCTGATCACCGGAGCGGTGTTCATGGGCGCGGCCGCGTCGAGCCGTGAGGTGGTGGGCGAGCGCGTCATCGCCGTCCGCGAACTCAGTTCCGGCCTGTCTGCGACGGCCTACACCGCGGCGAAGATGCTGGTATTCGCGGCGATCTGCGCGGTTCAGGCGGCGATTCTGGTGGTCACGTTCTCGCTGTTCTTGAGTCTTCCAGACGGCGGCATGCTGCTGGGCACGTCGCTTGGCGCTGGCCTGGAACTGACGGCAGCCATCGGCGCCACCGCGTTCGCCTCGTGCATGGTGTCCCTGTGGTTGTCGGCTGTCATCCGTTCCTCTGAACAGGTGATGCCCATCCTGGTGGTCATGGTGATGGGACAACTGGTGTTGTCTGGAGGACTATTCTCCGTGACGGACCGCGCGGGACTCGCGGCGCTCGCCGCGCTGGCGCCATCGCGGTGGGGATACGCCGCGAGTGCCATCAGCATGGACCTGCGCGACCTGGTCCCGCACGGGCCTCAGGACCCGCTGTGGACTGCGTCGGTTGGCAATTGGCTACTGGCAATGATCGTGTTGGTGATCATGGCGGCCGCGTTCGGCGCCTTGGCGCGACGACAGGTGGGGCGCCTCACCGGGCCGTAGTCCAAGAGGGTCGATGAGTCGGTATGGGAGGCCACCCCTCCATCCGATCAGACGATGGTCCAGCCGCCGTCCACCATGAGGGTCGATCCGTTAGCCATCTCACCTGCATCGCTGGCGAGGTACTGCACCGCCGCCGCAATGTCCGTGATGGTGGCGAAGCGTCCGCGGGGGATCTTGGAGAGCACTGCGTCGCGGAAGCTTGGTGTGTCGAGCCGATCTGCCGTGCCTGCCGTGTACGTGAAGGTCGGCGCCACACCGGTGACAATGACGCCTGCGCCACCCCACTCTAGGGCGAGGGTCCGTGTCACCTGGTTCAGACCACCCTTGGAGGCGCAGTAGACCACCTCGTCCTGGTTGGCGACCACCGAGATCTGCGAACTCATGTTGATGATCCGCCCGTAGCCGCGGTCAAGCATGTGGCGGGCGGCCGCCTGCGCACAGAAGAACGCTGCCCGCAGGTTGAGGTCCATCATGGTGTCCCAGTCCTCGACCGTCACGTCGATGGCGGGGATCGGCTTGCCCATGCCGGCGTTGTTAACCAAGATGTCGATCCGGCCGTGGTCTTCCGCGATCCGGTCGAAGAGTGGTCCTATCTGCGACACGTCGCGTAGATCCGCGGCGTAGGTCCGCGCCGATCGCCCGCTTGACGCCATCTCATCGCGCAGTTGCTCCACCGTGGCGTCGTGGCCGCCGACAGCCGCGACCACCGCGCCGCGGTCGACAAAGTAGTCAACTAGGCCCCTGCCGATTCCGCTGGTGGCGCCGGTGATGACCATCGTCTTGCCGCTGATATCGAAATCGCTCATGCCACTACCATGCCCGACTTTGCTCGCCGCGCTGAACCGGTAGCCCGCCGTCAAGGTAGCCGGTGCTGAAGCATGCGCGCGGCACTGCCTAGGCGGATGAGTTGGCCGATACGCCGGGTTCTGTCGCCGTGCACGGGGCACGACGGGCGGCCATCCATCTACGACGTACGTTGCCGCACGCCTCTAGCAACCTACCCGGATGCTCGGGCGAGCAGCCCTCAAACGCATCCTGTCTGGTCTTGCTCCGGGTGGGGTTTACCCTGACCGACGCTGTCACCAGCGACGCGGTGAGCTCTTACCTCACCTTTTCACCCTTACCGCCGGCCGAGGCCGGAGGCGGTTATTTTCTGTGGCACTTTCCCGCGGGTCGCCCCGGGTGGCTGTTAACCATCACCCTGCTCTACGGAGCCCGGACGTTCCTCGGTACGGGTTTCCCCGCAACGCGACCGCCTGGCCAACTCATCCGCGGCTCAAGCATAAGGTGTAGCGCGTGCTTGTGCTGCTCCCGCCGTCAGAAGGCAAGACCCCCGCGACCGAGGGCGAACCCGTCGATCTGTCCGCGCTCAGCCATCCAGCCCTCGCCGATGCGCGCCGCCGCGTGGGCGACACGCTCTCCAGAGTGAGCGGTCAGCGGAACGCCATGAGGGTGCTCGACGTGGGCCCTTCGCTCGCCGACGACGTGGCGCGCAACACGCGCCTGTGGACCGAGCCGACGGCGCGCGCTGCCAGCGTGTACTCGGGCGTGCTGTACGACGCGGCAGGCATGGCTCAGTGGGACAACGCGACGATGCACCGAGCTCACCACCGCGTCAGGATCATCTCCGCCCTGTGGGGCGCGGTCTCCCCCGCCGACCTCATCCCGGCCTACCGGCTATCGATGGCGACCACGCTCCCCCGCATCGGCGGCCTGAGCGCTTACTGGAAGAAGCACCTCGACCCGCACCTGACCGAGGTAGCCGACGGCTCCGTGGTGGTGGACTGCAGGTCGAGTTCCTATGCGGCCGCCTGGGCGCCCAGGGATGCCCCGTGGTTGGCGGTGCGCGTGCTGCGCGAACTCGACGGGCGACGCACCGTGGTGAGCCACATGGCCAAGCACACCCGCGGCCTGCTCACGGCACACCTCATGGGTTACGAGACCGCGCCTCAGTCGCCCCAAGACGTTGCCGACGCAGCGGCAAGTCTCGTCGGCGCCTCCCTTGTCGACGTGGCGCTCGAGGCGCGCAACCAAGGTCCAGACCACCTGACCGTGGTGGTCGCTGGTTAAGACCGCCCGTAGGCCTTGAGGACGATGCCGCGCTCCGCCACCACCGCGTTGACCGCCTTCGCAAACTCGACCGGACTCACCCGGTATAGCGGCAGGTTCACGAGTTCTTGAGTTGCGCCCTTGAGGGTGACCCGCGGTTCAACCAGCGACGGCACACCCATGCCCGCATGTTCAACCACGTTGATGGTGGGGCCGTCCACCCAATCGCGTGGCCGACCGAGCCACGTCTCCTGATAGGACTGTGGCCACTCAAGCGTCCCGGAAGGCGTGAGCATCAACAACACGCCCTTGTTGCGCGCGAGGTTGGCGATCGCGAGCACCGCGTGCAAGAACGCCACTGCCGAGAAGATCCACAGGACTACGGCCAGCAACGCCCAGGGCACAAACAGGGCGAGGGCCCCCCATAGCCCAGCGAGTAGCCCGCGCCCCGCGACGCGCACCACAGACGCCGACGTGGGTTCGGTCCACACGGGCACGGGGTTCTTCCAAGCATCAGACACAGCGTCCTCCTTCGCGACTCACCCTAATCGGTGGGCGCGCCCACGGACATGAGGTGCCTTTCCACGATCTCTCCTGTGGTGGAAACCCTGAGTTGCAGCATGGTGACCGATGCGGGAACGGGCCAGATAGCGCCCCACCGGTTCACTGGCATCCCCATGGACGCACCCACCGCGCACTTGATGGCGACCGCGTGTGACACGGCCACCCAGGTGCGCGGCTCGTCCTTCTGTGCAGTGGCCGCGCGGGCGTGTTCCCGCGCGAGGTCGACGAGCAGGCTGTCCATCCGCTCCCCCACGTCGCCGAACGACTCCCCGCCCTCCGCCGGAATCTCGCCGAATCGCCACCGATGCATGATGTGAGCGTCGTCTGCAGAAATCTCCTCCGCGGTGCGGCCCTCCCACGACCCAAAGTGAATCTCCCGCAAACGATCCTCCGTCTCCGGGTGCACGCCGAGGCGCCGTCCGATGGCTGCGGCCGTTTCTTGAGTGCGCACCAAGGGCGACGCGATGACACGGGTGGCGGTGGCCACCGAGGGCCAGTCGCGGCGGCCGATGGCGTGGACGGCGTCGGCTGCCTTGGCGGCCTGGACCCGGCCAGCGGCGTTCAACGCAGGCCCCGGTACGCCAGAGCCCGACAATTGGCGGGTGACCGTCATATCGGTCACACCGTGGCGCACCAACACGACGCTCAAGGGACTGAGCAGATCGACGCCACTGACGCGAAAGAGTGGTGAGGAATCGCCAGGCAGGGCGATCGGAGTGTCGTTAGCCCTGGTTTCGACGGGGTCGGTCACGATTCGGCCCCGCGCACCAGGATCCTTCCGCACTCTTCGCAGCGCACGATAGCGTCCGCTGGCGCGGCCTCAATGTGCGCCAAGTCCGCGGGGTTGAGGCTCATGTGGCATCCCTGGCAGGCGCCGTGCTTGAGCGCTGCCGCTCCGGTGCCGCCTTGCGCGGCCCTCAGCTTCTCGTACAACGCCATCAGGCCCTCGTCGATCCCCTCCGCGGCATTGGCGCGACCCGCAGTAAGAGACACGATCTCGGCCTCAATGGTGGCCGCCTCGTCGTCGAGCTTTGCCTGCACCTCGGCGACCTTGGCGCCCACCGCCTCGATCTCGGCGGCGACGCGCGCGGCCTCAGCCTCGGCATCCTCGAGCCGCTGCATCGCGTCGAGCTCGATCTCTTCCAGGTCGCCCTGGCGCTTGGCCAGCACTTCCAGTTCGCTCTGCAGCGCCTGGAGTTCTTTGGGCGCCAGCCCGGCCCCGGAGAGCAGCCGCTGGTTGTCCCTGTCGGCCCTGGCCCGCACGGTGACGACGTCGTCTTCTGCCTTCGTCACCTCGCGGCGCAGATCGGTGACCGCCGTCGCGGCCTCCACTCGGCTCTCTTCCAAGGCGGCAAGTTGAGCGGTGATCTCGCTCAGCTCTTGGCGCGCAGGGAGGCTCGCGAACCGGTGGTGAGCCTGCGCCACCTTGGTGTCGAGGTCCTGCACGGTCAGCAGCCTGAGCTGGTCAGCCACGGGGGCCTGAGGCACTATTCACTCCTTGAAAGATGGTGACGGCTCGCGGCCGGTCCAGGGGTCGGTGTTCAGCGTACTCACCGAAGTGGTGACGGAAAACGCGTCGGCCACCTCGGTGGCGGCCGCGCGCAGCCACAGCGACTCGGAGGCCGCGTGGGAAACACTCACCAAGTAGGGCTTGCCGTCGCCGATGAGCGCGGCCTCGCGCGCCTCAGATGCCGGGTGGTGACGCAAGTCCGCCGTGACGTAGGCGTCGACGCCTGCCGCCGCGGCGTCGGCGAGGAACGCGTCACCAGAACCGCCGACCACCGCCACCTTCGTGACGATGCCGTCAGGATCCCCCGCGAACAGCACGCCGCCCGCGGTCGGCGGGAGTGCGGCCGCGACTGCGGCGGCGAACGTCCGTAGGGACGTGGGTTTGATGGTGCCCACGCGCCCCGATCCCACGGGAGATGGCTGCCCGGTGGTGGGTACCAAAGGGCCGTCGATGCGTACGCCGACTGCGGTCGCAAGAGCGTCCGCGACCCCTTCGGCAGCGGCGTCGGCGTTCGTGTGGGAGGCCAACTGAGCGCAACCACCCTCGACAAGGGCATGCACGGCAGCTCCCTTGACCGTATTCGCGGCGACGGAGGTGACGCCGCGCAAGAGCAAGGGGTGGTGGGTGATGAGGAGGTCTGCCCGTGTGGCTATCGCTTCACGGATCACCTCGAGCGTGGGGTCCACCGCAAAGTGCACGTGCCGCACCTGACTCGCAGGATTGCCGACGGCCAGGCCGGGCGCATCCCACTGCTCAGCAAGCTCCGGCGGGAAGCGACGCTCGACCCAGCCCACGATGTCGGCGACGGTGGTCATGGGTTCTCCTTCGACTCGTGCGGGGCCAGGAGCCTGTCGATCTTGGCCTCCAGCACGTCGATCTTGTCGTGCAGCCGCCCGATTTCCTGTTCGTTCTTGGCGATCGAGGCTTCTTCCCGCTCTTCAGACTCCGCAGTGGTGAGACGCACAAACCATGCGGCAACGGTGGCAGTCACCACACCGATGAGCGAAATCCCCAGCACCATGAGTGCTCCCGACACGATGCGGCCCGTCACCGTCACCGGGTAGAAGTCGCCGTAGCCGACGGTGGTCGTGGTGACGATCGCCCACCACACCGCATCGCCGAAGCTGGCAATATTCGCCCCCGGCACGCCACGCTCCGCGCCAAGGATCGCCACCGCCGCGATCCAAATCAGCAGCGTTGCGGACAGCACGACGGCGCGCGTGGCGTTGACCGCCCCCCGGCCCTTGAGCAAGCTGGATCCGTTGGTGAAGACGGCGAGAATCTTGAGGGGGCGTAGCGGCGGGTAGAGCACGGCAAGGATGTCGAGCGGGTGTGCGAGAACGAATCGCCACGAGCTGTGGGCGAGCGTGATGCGGATCACGATGTCCACCACGAACGCGATCCAGATCAGCACATTGAGCGTGCCGATCAGTACTGGTACAGGGCGCGGCAGGTCTACAGCGACCGTGCCGAGCGTCCACACCACCAGGAAGACGAATCCCAAGGCAAGCAGGATGCCGTCGGTACGCCTCGCGTAGGCGTCGTACTTGCTACCGCTCAGTAACTCGCGGACCTGCCCCAACGCCATCGTGACTCCCTCCGTGGGCCCTACCGGACTCGAACCGATGACACCTGCGGTGTAAACGCAGTGCTCTAACCAACTGAGCTAAGGGCCCGTGACCCATTGTTCCCTATCGACACAGGGTTCACGGATCACGCCAGGGGTGTGGGTCGCCTAGACGAGTCCCAGCACCTTGCGGTACTCCTCGAGGTCGCGAGCGTCTCCCGAGGGACTCACGAGCGCCCAGTCAATGAGCCCGTCGGCGTTGACGTGGAAGGTGCCCCTCTTGGAGCGTCCCAGTTCCTCGTCAAACACGCCGTACTCGCGGCTCACGGCGCCATGCGGCCAGAAGTCGCTCAGCAGGGTGCCAGGGAACTTGTTCTGGTGTGCCCACTCTTGGTTGACGAACTTCGAGTCGCAGTTCACTACCAACACATGGGCGTCAGAAGCCACGAGGTCTTCCGCGTCACGCAACTGCTCAAGTTCATACGTACACACGGGCGAGAACGCCCACGGTACGAACACGAGCAACACATCGCTGCCGCGCAGAGCCGACAGCGACACATTGATTCCGTCTTGGTCGCTGAGCGTGAACTCTGGAGCGGCGTGACCCACAAGGGGGTGGGTCACTTGGAGCGGCCCTTGTCTCCGAGTTGGGTTGCGGTCCACGAATCGTCGACAACGAACGTCGACGTTGCGTGGAGTCCGGCAAGAGATGAGGCCTCCTCGACATCCCGAGGCAGCACGTGCCCCGGCCGCCCCGCTTTGGGGGTGAGAAGCACCACCTGCGCACTGCCATCGAGCAAGGACTGCACGTCCATCAGCAGGTCAGCCAGATCGTCGTCGCCGTCGCGGAACCACACGATCGCCGCGTCGGTGACATCACCGTAGTCTTCGTCCACCAGGTCTTCACCTGTAACGGACATGATCGCTCTGCGAAGCGCGTCGCACACATCGGTGTCGTGACCGAATTCCTGTACAACCATTTCCCGGGTCAAACCCAGGCGAGACACCAGTGCGGTGTCGAGCGCTTCCGAGCCCTCTGTCGTGGCCACGGCCCGCCTGCTCCTTTCGTTCGAGAGCGCAGCGATCTGCGCTCGTTTGGACCACAGTACGGGTCCGGGTGCGCACGTCGCAACGGCGCTGGCGTACACCGCCCGCTTGTCGGGGGTCGGGTGAGTGAAGCGAACCCAGGGTGCTGGCGTGACATTAGACCGGGATACGGCAAGAATGATCTGGTAAGCGGCACCCCCGCAACCCACCGACACGTGACTTGAGCGCGACACCAAGCGCCGAAACGGAAGGTCCCCTGTGGCACAGCACGGCGCGATCGACAAAGATCCAGAAGAGACGAACGAGTGGCTTGAGTCTCTCGACGGAATGATCGAAGGCGGTGGCGCCACGCGCGCCGAGTACGTCATCGATCGGATGGTCGAACATGCCGCGTCGAAGCAACTCATGGTGCCGCTGAGTCTCAACACCCCGTACGTCAACACCATTCATGCCGACAACGAGCCGGACTTTCCTGGCGACGAAGAGATCGAGCGGCGTTACCGCGGTTGGATCCGATGGAACGCGGCCGTGATGGTGACGCGCGCTCAAGCCGCAGGCAAGGGCGTCGGCGGGCACATCTCGTCGTACGCCTCGGTGGCCACGCTCTACGAAGTGGGCCTCAACCACTTCTTCAAGGGCAAGGATCACCCCAGCGGCGGTGACCACGTGTACTTCCAGGGTCACGCCGCGCCGGGCGTGTACGCACGCGGCCTGGTCGAGGGTCGATTCTCAGAGGACGACCTCGACTCCTTCCGCCAAGAAGAGTCAGCGGTCGGCCGTGGCCTGTCGTCATATCCGCATCCGCGCCTCATGCCCGACCTGTGGGAGTTCCCCACCGTGTCGATGGGGCTTGGGCCCGCATCGGCCATCTACCAGGCATGGACCGATCGCTACCTGCAACTGCGTGGCATCAAGGACACCTCTGAGCAGCACACGTGGGCGTTCCTTGGCGACGGCGAGATGGACGAGCCGGAGTCTCGCGGCATGCTGCAACTCGCCGCCAATCAGAAGCTCGACAACCTCACGTTTGTGGTCAATGCGAACCTCCAGCGCCTTGACGGACCGGTGCGCGGCAACGGCAAGATCATCCAGGAACTCGAGGCGTTCTTCCGCGGAGCGGGATGGAATGTCATCAAGGTGATCTGGGGCCGCAACTGGGACCCGCTACTGGCGCGCGACACCGACGGTGCCCTGACCAACCTCATGAACACCGTCCCCGATGGCGACTTCCAGACGTTCCGCGCCGAGTCAGGCGCCTTCATTCGCGACCAGTTCTTCGGCGGCGACCCACGCGCCAAGGAACTCGTCAATGACATGACGGACGACGAGATCTGGGCGCTCAAGCGCGGCGGACACGACTACCGGAAGCTCTACGCGGCGTATTCCCGTGCTGCGCATGAGAAAAACGGCAAGCCCACCGTGATCCTCGCCAAGACGATCAAGGGCTACGGCCTCGGCACCAACTTTGCGGCACGCAACTCGACACACCAGATGAAGAAGCTCGCCGCCGCGGACCTCAAGGTGCTGCGAGACACCTTCGACATCCCGTTCACGGACGAGCAGATCGACGCGGACCCTTACAACCCGCCCTACTACCACCCTGGCTTCGACAACCCGGCCATCAAGTACATGCTCGACCGTCGCAAGGAACTGGGCGGATTGGTGCCCGAGCGCCGCGACTCCTATGAGCCGATCGAGCTTCCAGAACCTGCGGTGTACGAACTGCTCGCCAAGGGGTCAGGCAAGCAAGAGGTCGCCACCACCATGGCCTTCGTGCGCCTCTTGAAGGATTTGATCAAGGACAAGAACTTCGGTCACCGGATCGTGCCGATCATTCCAGACGAGGCCCGCACCTTTGGCCTCGACGCGATCTTCCCGTCGGCCAAGATCTTCAACACTCAGGGCCAAAACTACTTGCCGGTGGACCGCGAGTTGATGCTCAGTTACAAGGAGTCAGAGTCCGGGCAGATCATGCACACCGGGATCAACGAGGCCGGATCGGCCGCCGCGTTCCAGGCGGTCGGAACGTCCTACGCGACGCACGGCGTGCCGATGGTGCCGGTCTACATCTTCTACTCGATGTTCGGCTTCCAGCGCACAGGTGACCAGTTCTGGGCCGCAGGCGACCAGCTCACGCGCGGCTTCATCATCGGCGCGACCGCCGGCCGGACTACGCTCACCGGCGAGGGCCTGCAACACGCAGACGGGCACTCGCCTTTGCTCGCCAGCACCAACCGTGCCGTCGTCACCTATGACCCAGCGTTCGGCTACGAGATCCGTCACATCATGAAGGACGGCATCGAGCGCATGTACGGGCCGGACGACGGCCGCGACAAGAACGTCATGTATTACCTCACGGTCTATAACGAGCCGATCCAGCAGCCGGCCGAGCCGGAGGATGTGGACGTCGAGGGCATCATCAAGGGCATCTACAAGTTCGCAGACGCTCCCGCTGGCGCGGGCCCCCAGGCACAGATTCTTGCGTCGGGTGTCGCCGTGCCATGGGCCCTGGAGGCCCAGGAGCTGCTCCAGGCGCACTGGAATGTTCACGCGTCGGTGTGGTCTGTCACGTCGTGGAACGAGTTGCGGCGCGAGGCGCTCGACTGCGAGCACGAGGCATTCCTCCACCCTGACCGCGAGCCGCGCACGCCCTACCTGTCCAGCAAGCTTGCCGGTGCCGAGGGACCCTTCGTCGCCACCACCGATTTCGACCACCTGGTGCCGGACCAAGTGCGCGCGTGGATTCCTGGCGACTACGCCACGCTCGGAGCCGACGGCTTCGGCTTCTCTGACACTCGCGCGGCCGCCCGCCGCTACTTCAAGATCGACGGACCCTCGACCGCGGCGCGCGTGCTGCAACAACTGGAACGCTGCGGCGAGGTGGAGCCAGGGACCACCGCCCGTGCTGTCGAGCGCTACGAGCTGCACGATGTCACGAAGGGCACGTCTGGCAACGCGGGAGGCGACGCGTAGGCCACCGCTACCGTCGAAAAGGCTGGCCCTACCCCTTGGGCCTGTCGTCTCCCTCAGGTGCGCGATCGCCGTCGTCGCTCTCGGAGGCGTCGTCTGTGTCGGTTGCTGACGAGCTACCGGGAGTATCACTATCCGAGAGAATGTCGCCTCTGGATCGCGTCTCCGTGGTCTCGCCGTAGTTCGGGTCCTCACCCTTCGTCTGCTCGCGTGGTGCGGCGTCCCGTGGATCGGTGGGCGCCAATGGCGCGGGGCCTGGGTGGCCGGGGTCGCCCGTCACGACGGTCGTTGCGCCTCCAGCTGCGACCGCGTTGGTGATCGAACGTCGCACCACCAAGGCCATGATGAGAATAGTGATGAGCAGTACGGCAAGCGCGATCCACAGGGCAATGTTCAACGCGCCCGCGAACGCACCCGCGCCCTCCACCCTGACGTAGGCGCTCATGTCGCAGCCGCCCTCCGCCGCGTCGAGGCTGCCGTACACGTGGTAGGTCCCAGCGAGCGTGATGCCGGTGCTTCCCTCGATGTCTTCGAGGTAGGCGGCGACGTCTTCGGAGCCGGCGTTCGACCGCTCCTTGTCTTCGTTAGCCGAACTGCTGCTCCAGATCTTGATGGGAAAGCCGCCCACGTCGATGCCGAGCGCGCCGTTCCAGTCGGTGAAGACGCCTTGCGACTCACCGGTCCACACGACCGTGTCGGTGCGTGTCACATCGAACGGATCGGCAAGCGACGTCTGATCGGGAGTCTTGCTGTCGAGCGATGAGGTCCCACTGGCCGAGCACCCGTCGGTGAGCGACCCGCCGGCGACGACGTCGGGAATGCCAGCAACAGCGACGCCTGCCATCAGCCCGCACAACACCATGATCACCACGAAACGCTTGCGGACCAGAGCCACGCGTTGAGTGAGGATGACCGTCACCACCAAGACGGTGAGGGCGAGAACGCCAAAGAGAATCAGCCGATCAGGCGGCGCCACTCCCAGTTGCCACAGGAGTGCGACCACGACGATTCCAAGCAGAAGTCCCAGCAGGGATCCAAGCAACGGGCGGGGCCTGGCATTCATGATGCTCCCACTTTCGCCTTGACCACAGAATAGCGAGTGCCGCCTAGATGCGCGAGAGGAAGGCCCCGGACGATCTCACTTGTGAGATCACCCAGTAGTGAACCGGCTCGGTAGGCATCGGCATCCGATTTGTGCCCCTTTAGGGCATACTTTGCCCCCCATTCTGGGGGCGCCTCGTTGTCCCTCTCGCACAAACGACCCGTATGCTGTCCCCCATGGTCGCTACCGCCGATGTGAAGCACGACACGCTTCGCAGGCTCCGGGCTGGCACAGGAAAACTCGCCACCGCCGCCCTCAAGGAACTTGACGCCGAGTATCGATGGTTCGGTGAGTTGCCAGCCCAGGAGCGCTCGTGGGTGGGCACCGTCGCGCAGGCAGGTATCACCTCCTTTGTGACGTGGTATGCCAGCCCCGGAGGGTCCTATCGCGGCGCGATCGAAGTCTTTGCGGCGGCGCCGCCCGAACTCGCCCGCTCCATCTCGCTGCAACACACGCTCAGCATCGTGCGCACCGTGGTGAAGATTGTCGAGCAGCACGCCGACGACTTTGCCGCGGCTGGCGGCGAAGCTCACCTGCGCGAAGCCATCCTGCGCTACTCGCGTGAAGTGGCCTTCAGCGCGGCCGAGGTATACGCGAGGGCCGCCGAATCGCGCGGTGCTTGGGACGCCCGGCTCGAGGCACTCGTCGTTGACGCGCTCGTGCGGGGTGAGGTGGACGACGATCTACCGTCGCGCGCCGCGGCACTTGGCTGGAAGCCGGGCCCCACCCTGGTGATGGTGGGCCGTACTGATGGCGCCCTCGGTGAGGTCCAGTCGGCCGAACTCAGGCGCGCGCTTCGCCGCGCAGCACCGGGAGCCATGGTCGGCATTCACGGCGAGGACCTCATCGTGATCTCCCGTTCGGACCAGAACCTTGAAGACCTTGCCCACAGCATGATCGAGAGTTTCGGCCCGGGGCCGGTGGTGATCGGGCCTCCCGCCGTCACCCTGGTCGAGGTGGCCAGAGCAACGCGGGCCGCGTTCGCTGGCGTGGTCGCGGCGCCCGCCTGGTCGCTCACGCCTCGACCTGTGTACGCAGACAGCCTCCTCCCTGAGCGCGTGCTCGTGGGGGACGCGAGTGCGCGCGATCGCCTCCTCACAATCGCCTATGACCCGATCCAGAGGGCTGGAGGTTCTCTACAAGAAACCGTGGCGACCTTCCTTGACTGTGGGCGTTCTCTAGAGCTGTCCGCCCGCACCATGTTTGTGCACGCCAACACCGTCCGGTATCGCCTCAAAAAGGTCTCCGAACTGACAGGTTGGGACGTGTTGTCGACGCGCGATGCCCACGTCCTCGAGATGGCCTTCGCGCTCGGTCGGCTGAGGGACGCGGGTCGCGGCCTTTTGTAGGTTCACTACAAATCTAGGCCCGCAAGTCGGTGACCGGTTGGCCACTAACAGGGGTCAACATGAGGCACGCTTGAACCATGCTCGCCATCGTGTGTCCCGGCCAGGGTGCCCAAAGCCCAGGAATGCTCACCCCTTGGCTCGAACTTGACGACGTGCGCACCGCGATCGCGGAGTACTCGGAGGCCAGCGGTCTCGATCTGGCGACGTTGGGCACCACGGCCGACGCCGACACGATCAGGGACACCGCCGTGGCTCAGCCGCTGCTCGTCGCCACCGCTCTTGCCACCTACTCCGCCCTCGGCAGCATCACACCAGGAGTGGTCGCGGGGCATTCGGTGGGCGAGTTCGCTGCGGCGGCCGTCGCTCGGGTTCTCGCTCGCAAGGATGCGGTCTCGCTCGTCCGCACTCGAGGGTTCGCGATGGCTCACGCCGCCGCCGAGGCCGGGGTCACGTCGATGGCTGCGGTACTGGGCGGCGTGGAGCACGAGGTCGCGAGCAAGCTGGCCGAGTACGGGCTCACTCCGGCGAACATGAATGGCGGCGGCCAGGTCGTGGCTGCGGGATCCTCCGACGCGATCGCCTCGCTCATGGCGGACCCGCCCGCCAAGGCCCGCGTCATCGAACTGCAAGTCGCCGGCGCCTTTCACACGCACTACATGGTGCCAGCAGTCGCCGCACTCGAAGAAGCTGCGTCGGCCTGCACCAGACGCGATCCAGACGTTCCTCTTCTGACCAACGCCGACGGCTCCGTCGTCACCTCAGGCGACGACGCCGTGGCCGGGTTGGTCGCTCAGGTGGCACGGCCGGTGCGGTGGGACCTGTGCATGGACACGATGCTGGCGATGGACGTCACTGGCATCATTGAACTCGCGCCAGGCGGAGTCCTCACAGGGCTCGCGAAGCGCTCCATGAAGGGCGTCCCCTCGGTCGCGCTGAAGACTCCGGACGACCTCACGGCCGCCCTCGAACTGGCAAGGAACACTGGATGACCGTCATTCGCACCACCACAGGTCCACGGTTCGCGCGTCTTCGCGGATTGGGCGTCTTCCGCGGCGAGTTGCTGGTGCCGAACGAGGACATCATCGGGCCGATCGACTCCTCTGACGAGTGGATTCGCAAGATGACCGGCATCGCCACGCGAGTGCGGGCTAAGCCCGACACGTCGGTGATCGACATGGCTGAGGCCGCCTCGCGCCAGGCCCTCGAGAACGCCGGAATTGATGCCGACGAGATCGATGCCGTCATCTTGTCGACCATCACCTTCCCTCACATCACGCCCGGCGGCGCGCCTGTCGTGGCTGACCGCCTCGGCATCGACGCCGCGGCCTTTGACATCTCTGCGGCGTGCGCTGGCTATTGCTACGGCATCGGCCAAGCTGACTCCCTGGTGCGTTCGGGGCAAGCCCGCAACGTGCTCGTGGTGGGCGCGGAGAAGATGAGCGAGTTCATCGACCCAGCCGACCGTTCCATCTCCTATCTGCTGGGAGACGCCGCTGGTGCCGTCGTCGTGGGACCTTCCGAGACCCCAGCGATCGGACCCACGGTGTGGGGCTCGGACGGTGCAGGCGCGCACCTGGTGCGACAGACGGCCTCCTGGTTCGAGTACCGTGACAACCCCGACACGCCCTTCCCGACGCTCTACCAAGAGGGGCCCAGCGTCTACAAGTGGGCATCGTTCAAGATGGCCCCCGTCGCTCTCGAGGCCATCGAGGCCGCAGGCGTCACGCCAGCGGACATTCAGGCGTTCATCCCCCACCAGGCCAACATGCGCATCATCGACCAGATGGTCAAGCAGATCGGTTTGCCCGACCACGTGGCGATCGCGCGCGACATCGTCGACTCCGGCAACACGTCGGCCGCTTCGATCCCCCTTGCCACGGAGCGCATGCTGCGCGATGGGGAGGTCAAGTCTGGTGATCTGGCACTGCAGATCGGCTTCGGCGCAGGTCTGGTCTATGCCGCCCAGGTGGTGGTCCTCCCATAGCGTGGGCGTCTACCGCGCTACTCTCGATAGTCGTTCCTCACAAGTCCGATGCCGTCTGGCATCACCCAACACAAGGAGAAACACCCTCATGGCCCTTTCTGAGCAGGAAGTACTCGCCGGCCTGGCAGAGATCGTTGCTGAAGAGACCGGTATTGACACCGCCGACGTTCAGCTCGACAAGTCGTTTACCGACGACCTCGACATTGACTCGCTGTCGATGATGACGATTGTCACGCTCGCGGAAGAGAAGTTCGACGTCCGCATCCCCGACGAAGAGGTCAAGAACCTCGTCAGCGTCGGCGACGCAGTCAACTACATCACCACGGCACAGGCCTAAGCCACCTACCTGGCCCCACCCACGCACATCTCGGAGGAACACCATGGCAGTGGTTGTCACTGGACTCGGCTGCACGACCCCGCTCGGCGGAGACGTGCCCAGCACGTGGCAGGCAGCGCTCGAGGGTCGCTCGGGCGTGCATACGCTCCAGAACGACTGGGCTGAACTCTACGACCTGCCCGTGAACTTCGCGGGCCAGATCGCAGTGCAACCCAGCGAGGTGCTCTCGCGACCAGAGACAAAGCGCATGGACCCCTCGGCGCAATACGCGATCATCGCCACGCGAGAGGCGTGGAAGGATGCCGGCTCGCCAGAGGTGGACCCTGAGCGGCTCGGCGCGGCGGTGTCTTCCGGCATCGGTGGTGTGTGGACCCTCTTAACGGCGTGGGACACGGTGAAGGAGAAGGGCGCCTCGCGCGTCCTTCCCCTCACCGTGCCCATGCTGATGCCCAACTCCCCTGCGGCGTACGTGGAGTTGGAAATCGGCGCGAAGGCAGGGGCACACGCGCCCGTGTCCGCTTGCGCATCTGGAGCGGAGGCCATCGGCACCGCTTTCGACATGATCGAGTCTGGCCGTGCGGACATCGTGGTCGCCGGGGGCACCGAGGCCGCCATTCACCCCCTCCCGATCTCCTCCTTTGCCGCCATGCAGGCGTTGTCAAGGCGCAACGACTCCCCCGAGACCGCATCGCGCCCTTACGACACGACGCGAGACGGCTTCGTGCTTGGCGAAGGCGCAGGCATCGTCGTGCTCGAGTCCGAGGAGCACGCGAGGGCGCGCGGCGCTCGCATCCATGCCCGCCTGGTCGGTCTGGGCATGACCTCCGACGCCCACCACATCGCGGCCCCAGACCCTGAAGGCGCTGGCCAGACCAGGGCAATGAAGCTGGCGCTCCAACGCGCGGGCCTCACCCCCGCCGACGTGGCGCACGTCAACGCACACGCCACCTCGACTCCCGCCGGCGACATGGTCGAGGCGCGCGGCATCCGCAGCCTCATGGGCTCGCACGGGGACAACGTGCTGCTCAGCGCGACCAAGTCGATGACCGGTCACCTCTTGGGCGGCGCTGGCGCTGTGGAGTCCGTGTTCACCATCCTGGCGCTTAAACACCGCGTGGCGCCACCCACGATCAACGTCGACAACCCCGACCCCGGCCTTGAGGTGGACCTCGTGCGCAACACGCCACGGCCGATGGCCGCGTCTGGCAGCCTCGCGGCGATCAACAACTCGTTTGGATTCGGCGGGCACAACGTGGCGCTCGTCTTCATCAACGCTTGAGGCGCGGCGGCTCGCGACTCGGCGCAAGGCTCGCGCCCCGGCCCGGTGCGCCTCGACTGAGGGCGTGTGTCGGCGTCAGCCGACCCTGTGCAGCCAGCGGACCGGTGCTCCGTGTCCGGCGTACCTGAAAGGCTCGAGTTCCTCGTCCCAGGATGTACCCAGAGCGAGGTCCATGGCGCGCTTGAAGTCGGCCGCGGTCCCGCCGGACTCCATGGCCGCGCGAATCCTGTCCTCGGGCACCACGATGTTGCCATGAACGTCGGTGACGGCGTGGAAGATGCCGAGCGAAGGCGTGTGCGACCAGCGTGCGCCGTCACAACCGAAGGACGGGTCCTCCGTCACTTCGTAGCGCAGGTGCTCCCAGCCGCGTAGCGCCGACGCAAGGCGCGCACCCGTGCCTTGCTTGCCTTGCCACGCCACCTCTGTGCGGTACAACTGGGTGCCTGCGGGCTGGTCGATCCAGTCAAAAGTGGCGCGCGAACCCAACACGGACTGCGCCGCCCACTCCACGTGAGGGCACATTGCGCGGGTAGCTGAGTGCACGAAAAGAACACCGCGGGCGATGGCAGCCATGACCCCTCCTTATTGATAGGTGCGTCTTCCCCTACGACCTATCGAGGCGTCCGGTTACACCGGGTGTGTCTCTATCGTGCCTCAACAGCGCCGAAAGCACCAGCGAGACACGGCAGCGAGTCCGGGATCGCTGTGGCAGGGTGGAAACGTGAGTCCTACTCAGCCTGCGAATCTCGCGAGCCCTCCCCCCGTGATGACCGTCGCCCAGATCAGGGCCGCGGAGACGCACACCATGGAGCACACTCCAGAGTCCGTGCTCATGGACCGCGCGGCAGAGGGCCTCACTCGCGCCTGCCTGGACCTGTTGAAGCGCCGCGAGAGGCGGACCCGCGGCGCGAGCGTCGTGCTGCTGGTGGGCCCCGGCAACAATGGCGGCGACGCCCTGTTGGCGGGCGCGCTCCTCGCCAGCCGGGGAGCGGTTGTTACGGGCGTCGGCGTGGCCCACACGGCGCATCCGCGCGGCGTGGCCACGCTCACGGAGGGAGGTGGGCGGTGGCACGACGCCAACGACGACGCCGGACTCGGCTCAGCGCTCGGCGCTCTCGCCACCGCAGACCTGGTGCTGGACGGAATCGTCGGCATCGGCTCCAAGCCCGGCTTGCGAGAGCCAGCGGCACGGTTGGTTGCTGCCATCCCGGAGACCGCCGTCGTCGTGGCTGTGGATATCCCCTCGGGTCTGGACGCCGATAGCGGCACCCTGCCTCACACTCATGTCAGGGCCGACCTGACCGTGACCTTCACGGCGCTCAAGCCGTGCCTGGTGACCGCACCGGCAACGCAGGCCGCTGGCGAGATCGTCGTGGTCGACGTGGGCGTCGAGCCAACCGACTAACGCTCCATCTGCTCGCGCAGTTCGCGCATGGCGCTACGACGCACGTCCTTGCTCAGTCGGTCGATGAAGAGCTTCCCGTTGAGGTGGTCCACCTCGTGGTTGACGAGGCGAGCCCAGATGTCTTCGCCTTCAACCACTACCTCGTTCCCCTCAAGGTCGATTCCCACAGCTTTGGCGTACAGGGGCCGCTCGCACGGGTACCACAGGCCCGGCACCGACAGGCAGCCCTCGTCGCCGAGCTCTTGGTACTCCGCGTGGTTCTCCACAATCTCGGGGTTGAGCACATAGCCGATGTCGCCGTCGATGTTCCACGAGAACGCACGCAGCGACACGCCAATCTGATTACCCGCGAGCCCGGCACGACCCTCGTGGTCGACTGTCTCCAGCAAGTCTGCCACCACCGACCGCACACGATCATCGATCGTGGTGATGGGCTCGCAAGGTGTACGTAGCACCGGATCGCCAACGACTCGAATATCTCGCATTGCCATGGCGCAATTCTGTCATGCCAGACGGCGCGCTTTGTGGGCGTGATGGCCCAGGTGGGTGGCGCGTGCCAGGCTAGGGGCATGGAGCCCATTGACAGGCGTTGGGTGGCGGACCGCTGGCCGGTCCCCAATGCCAGCGACGACAAGTTCTCGCGTGGCGTGGTGGGCATCGTGGCCGGGTCGGAGGCATACCCGGGAGCCGCGGTACTAGTGGCGTCGGCCGCGTTACGGGCCGGCATCGGGTTGGTGCGCTACGTCGGCCCCCGCCGCGCGCAGGACCTGGTGTTGTCCGCGCGCCCGGAGGAGTAGTCCACGACTCGGGTGAGGCGACCGAGCGCCTGCCTAGGGTGTCCGCATGGGTGATTGGGCCAGGCGTCGCCGATCACCCAGGTCAGGACGCGGTCATCGGCGCCGTCCTCGCGTCCGGCGTGCCCATCGTGGTCGATGCCGGTGCACTGGAGCCGTGCGCGCGGTCGCGGGCCGCCGGGGCGCGTCAGGCCGCACCGGACCGGGTCCTGATGACGCCGCACGCCCGGGAACTGGTCGCCACCTTGGGAGCGATGCGGCACGACGTGACGGAGCAGGACGTGGCCCGCGACAGGCCCGCACACGCGCGACTGCTCGCCGAGACGGCACGCGCCACCGTGCTCCTGAAGGGCGCGCCCACATTGGTCGCTCCCCCAGGCGGCGCCGTGGTGACACTGCCAGACGCCCCCGCTTGGCTCGCGACGGCCGGCTCCGGCGACGTGCTCGCCGGCATAGCGGGCGCACTGTTGGCGTCTGGACTCTCGGCACTGGAGGCGGGCGTGGCGGCGTCCTGGATCCACGCGAGGGCCGCCGAGGCGGCCTCCGGAGGCGGTCCGATTACGGCATTGGACATTGCCGATGCCGTGCCCGCTGTGGTGGCAGAACTGTTGCTTGAAGGCGCGTAGTTGCCGGGCGCTACACCGTTGTCAGGGTGAACTGCGCCGTGTCGGCCACCGCAAGGCCCTCAGCGGTCAACACCGCCTTCTTGACGGGCAGAATGAACGTCGCGTGGTCCTTTGACGGAAAGATCGACGTGCGCCACGTGGTGACGCCCACCGTGACCTCGACCTTCACCGAACCGAAACCGGCCCGCGGCTCTGGGGCGGTCTCGTCGATCTCGTCGGCAACGTCGTCGGGGAGCGATACGAAGTGCCAGGCGGCGCTCTGGGCCTCCCAGCGCCATATCTCCGCCGAGAATCGGTACGTCATGCCGGCACCCTACCTGGGGAGTGCGACGTCATGCGGCAATGGCGAGGTCCCTGCGTCCGAAGCCTGCCATGCCGACGCCAACCAGAACTGCGGCTACCGCCACGAGCACCACGAGTGGCCCGTAGGAAAGCGCCACGGCGGGAACAGCAGGCACGTGCGTGAACGGCGACATATTCAGCGCCCACTGAGGCAGCTCGAGCAGATCCCCAAACTGCCCCATGACGAAGCTCACCGCTAAGGCCGCCCACGAGAGCGCGCCTGCCCAGCGGGGGGCGACTCCAAAGAGAGCGAAGACCACCGCGCCCAGCGCCAGGACGGCGGGAATCTGCACCAAGGCGGCCGCCATCACGCCCCAGCCCGCAGCAAAGTCCCCACTCACGACGCCGTGGCTCAGGGCCGCCGCACCTCCGCACGCCACCAAGACGGCGACGGTGCCGCCCACCGCGAACCGACCGTGGCTCGCAAGCCAGGCAATGCGACCGACCGAGGTGGACAGGATGGGCTCGAGCCGCCCTGAGACCTCCTCTGCACGCATCCGAAGGAGCGCCTGAACGGTGTATCCAGCTGCGGCGACCGCGATGAAGCTGAACACGAGCGCGAAGTACAGTTCAACGATGGTCGCCCCAGGCGCGACTCCCAAGAAGAGGTCGGCCACCTGCGGATTGGTGTCAGCGAAGTCCTCCATACTCTCGCCCACCGCTCCGAATGCGACCCCAGTCACCACGAGGGCAGCGCCCCAGGTGATCAGTGGCCACTTCTGGAGTCGCAGAGCGAGCCCGCCGGGGCTCAGCAGCCTGGGCGGGGCCTCCGCGGGCCCCGAGCGATCTGCGATGAGCCCAGCCCCCATGTCGCGACGGTTGCCGAGCGCAAAAGCCGTCACCGCGAGCCCGACGAACAGCACACTGAAGAGAGCCAACACGGCCCAGTTGTCTTGATGGAACACCCTCATCTGCTGACCCCAACCGAGGGGCGAGAGCCAGGAAGGCCACGCGCTCACCAACTCGACGCCACTGGCGGTCACCGTCCCGAACGCATCGCCCACCGCCCGCAGCAGAAAGGACAACCCCAGCACGCCTCCCGCCAGCGCGTTCGCACCGCGCTGGGTCGTTGACACCTGAGCCGCCACGCCCGCGATCGCCGCAAAGCACGCGCCCGTGGCCGCGAGTGCCGCTCCTGATGCGAGCGAGCCCTCGAGCGGAAGCCCGTGGGCCAAGAGCGCCATGGTGACGCCCGCCCCCACAATGAAGCTCGCGCCGACCGACACGATGAGCGCTGCGGTGAGCCGTGCCTGCCGCCCCACAACGCCTGACCCGATGAGTTCCGCGCGTCCGGTCTCCTCATCCTGCCGGGTGTGGCGAACCACTGCCTGCGCGGCCATGAGCGCCACGAAGATCGCGAGCTTCTGGAAAGCCTCCACCATCGAGATGGCGCCGAGCGAGGTACCAGAGGCGGGCCCATCCATGATCCTGGTGAAGACGTTCGCCGCGCCGAACGCCGCCCCGTGTGCCCTTTCGGCCGCGGTCGCATACATCGCCACCTCGGCCGCCACTACTGCGGCGCTCAGTCCGGTCAGGGCTGCAATCCACACGGGCAGCACGACGCGGTCCCTGCGCAGCCCGTGACGAACCAGACGCCAGGTACCCTTCCAGTCGGTCACGACCCCGCTCCATTCCCTGTCAACTCGGCAAGTTCGTCGCCGTAGTGGCGTAGGAAGAGGTCCTCGAGGGTAGGCGGCGTGCTGGTGAGTGCCACGACGCCAAAGGCCGTGAGCTCGGCGAGCACGTCGCCCAACTGTTCCGCGTCCACCTCAAAGGTCGCGCCCTCAGCATCCAGGGCGAGGTCGTGGACGCCCGCTCTGCCCTCCATCCCCCGCACGGGGCTCTCGGTGTGAACGTGGATCGAGGTGCGGGTCAGGTGGCGCATCTCGTCCAGGGTCCCCGACTGCACGATCCTGCCCTTGCGGATGATGCTCACTCGATCACACAATGCTTCCGCCTCGGCGAGGATGTGGCTCGAGAGCAGCGCCGTCTTGCCTTGCCTCACCTGCTCCTTGACCACATCCTGGAAGACGGCTTCCATGAGTGGGTCGAGCCCAGACGTGGGCTCATCGAGAATGTACAGATCGACGTCGGACGCGAAGGCGGCCACGATAGCCACCTTCTGCCGATTGCCTTTTGAATAGCTCGAGCACCGCTTGGTGGGGTCGAGTTGAAATCTGTCGATCATGTCGTCGCGTCTGACCCGATCGAATCCGCCGCGAAGGCTCAGGAGCAAGTCGATTGCCTCTCCCCCACTGAGATTCGGCCACAGGTTGACGTCTCCCGGCACGTAGGCAAGTCGACGGTGGAGGGCCACCGCGTCGCGCCAGGGGTCGCCACCTAACAAGGTCACGTCGCCTGAGTCGCTGCGCAGCAATCCGAGAAGGATCCTGATCGTGGTCGATTTTCCCGCGCCGTTGGGGCCGAGGAAACCGTGAATCTCGCCCGTGCGCACCGACAGGTCTACGCCATCGAGAGCAACGGTCTTGCCGTACCGCTTGACCAGGGCCCTCGTGACAATCGCCGCATCCATCGCTCTCCCCTTCGTTCGCACGCCTTCTGACAGTTACTTTCACTTCAAGGTAGCCCTAGTGCGAGTGACTGTCAAATGACAGATACTTGCAGTTATGGTAGGCTTGCCTACGTGACAGAGACCGAACCCGCGGGCGGGCTGCGCGAGCGCAAGCGCCTCGCCGCCATGCAACGTATCCAGGCCGTAGCGCTTGCGCTGTTCGAGGAGCACGGCTTCACGGCCGTGACCGTCGAGCGCATCGCCGACGCGGCCGACGTATCCCCCAGCTCCGTATACCGCTACTTCGGAACCAAGGAACAGATCGTCCTGTGGGACGAGTACGACCCCGTCTGGGTCGAGCGCATCGCCAACGACCTCCCCGGCAAGACTCTCTTCGACGCCATGAGGCACGCGGTCGACGCCCTCGTGTCGGGCGCATTTGGGTCCGACGAAGCACTCATACGTCGACGTGTGACGCTCATGATGGAAGAACCCTCGATCGAAGCCTCATCGGCCCTCAGTTCTTATCGCGCCGCAGAAGCCTTCGGCGCGGCGCTCTCGGCTCGGCTCGGCAAGGAGCATGGTGACTTGCGTGTCCAGTTGTTCTCGCACGCGATCGTCGGCGCCATCACCGGCGGCATCCACCACTGGTACGAAAGCGGGTTCACGACGCCACTGCAGCACATCTTCGAGCAGGGGCTCGCGTCGTTCGAGAACGGCTTTGATCTCGCCGACTGAACGCGCTACAAGTGGGCCAGGTGGGGCTCGAACCCACGACCGACGGATTATGAGTCCGCTGCTCTAACCGGCTGAGCTACTGGCCCTTGGTGGTACGCCGAGACTAGTGGCGTATCTGGTACGCCGTTTCACCATGCTGCGCGATATCGAGTCCTTGCTCCTCGCCCTCAGGTGTGACGCGCAGGCCCATCACCGCACGCAGCGCCATCGCGACGATCCCACTGACGATGAACGAGTAGGCGGCGACCACGAGCACAGCGACCGCCTGTTTGCCCAGCAGGGACGCGTTGCCGGTGCTCACCAGACCGATACCGACGGTGCCACCACCCACGATCTCACGCGCGAAGAAGCCGACAAACAGCATTCCGATCGCGCCGCTCACCAGGTGCACGGCCACCACGTCGAGCGCATCGTCAAAGCGCAAGCGGTGTTTGATGCGAAGTGCAAGGTACGACGCTCCGCCTGCGATGAAGCCGAGCAAGAGGGACGCGAACGGGTCGAGGTAGCCAGCGGCTGGGGTCACGGCCACCAGGCCTGCGATTGCGCCAGAGACGGCGCCACGCGCGGGCGCAGAGCCCGTCAGTCGCTTCTCCAGCAACAGCCACCCCGCCACCGCGCCGACGGCGGCGAGATGCGTGGCCAGCACGGCTGAAGCGGCGACGCCATCGGCCGACAGCGCGGAGCCCGCGGTGAGCCCCAGCCAACCCACCCACAGCAGAGCCGCGCCCACGAGCGTGAGGGGCAGGCTGTGCGGCCGCATTGAGCTCTCTTGCCACTTTCGGCGGGGGCCCAACACCAGCACAAGCGCCCACGCAGAGGCTCCCGCGCTGACGCCCACCACGGAGCCGCCCGCGAAGTCGATGGCTCCCCACCTGGTCAGCCAACCATCGTCGGCCAGCAGCCAGTGCGCAGTCACGGGAAACACTGCCACCGACCACAACGCGAGGAACGACAGCATCGCGCCAAACTTCATGCGGTCAGCCGCAGCGCCCGTGATGATGGTGGCCGACACGACCGCGATCATCATGGTGAATGCCGCGAAGGCGATGGGTGGCACGTCGAGCGCCGAGAAGGTGGAGGACTCCGCCAGCCCAGCGAGGCCCGCGTGGTCAAGATTGCCCACGAAGCCACCAAGGGCCTGCGGTCCGAAGGTGAGAGAGAAGCCCAGTAGCACCCAAGTGATCGAGACGGAGACAACCGCGGCGAGCCCGTACATCATCATGCCGAGCGCATTCTTGGAGCGCACCATGCCTGCGTAGAACGTGGCGAGACTGGGGGTCATCAGCAGCACGAGCACGGTGCACAGGATGATCCAGGCGGTGGCTCCAGTGTCGTACTCGGGCATCATCGCTCCCCCTTAGTGGTGCTGCGCAGCAAGATTACCGTGGACCAATGGAGACCTCAGATCGTGTAAAGTTTCTTCGGTTCGCGCTCGATGGAATCATCGACGATCCTCCGTAGCTCAATTGGCAGAGCAGCCGACTGTTAATCGGCAGGTTACTGGTTCGAGTCCAGTCGGGGGAGCTTGAAGGCCGGTCCCTCACGGGCTGGCCTTTCGCGTCTGTCGGCGGGCGTGTGGGCAAGGCGGGCACGGGTGGTTCAGAGCCCCACCTCGACGGCGTCGTCACGCACCCTGTCCTTCTTCGCCTTGCCCCCGCCGATGATGCGGTGGCGAATCGCGCCGGAGACCATGTCGACGATCACCGTCACGATGATGATCACCAGCAGGGTGATGCCGATCTGGTCCCATGCCCGCTTGGAGAACAGTTGGCTGAGCAGTTGGCCGATGCCGCCAGCACCGATGATGCCCAACACGGCCGACGCTCGCACATTGATCTCGAAGCGGTACAACCAGAACGCCATCACCTCCGGCAACACCTGGGTCCAATACGCCCACCGCAGCACCGCGAGCCTGCCGGATCCGGACGCCTTGGCCGCCTCGACCGGTCCGGGATCGACACCTTCCAGCGCCTCCGCGGTGAGCTTGCCGAGAGTGCCGATGGCCCCGACGCCCAGTGCAAGGGCACCGGCCACAGGGCCGAACCCAAAGATGGGCAACATGAGGACGATGACGAATACGAGTTCCGGTACCGCGCGGATGAGGTTGAGCACCCCTCGCGTGAGCTGCACCGTGACCGCCCCAGAGATGTTGCGCGCCGCGAGAAAGCCGAACGGGATTGACAGCACCGCGCCGAGGACTGTGCCAACCCACGCCATGTGCACCGACTCGATCATCGCGTCGAACGCCCGCGTCCAGTAGCCAGCCCACGGGTCGGAGAACGGGTTCTGCAACAGCCCCTCCGTCATGAGACGGAAGTACCGACCGCCATCGGTGAAGATTCCGGTGATCTGACCCCAGCGCGCATCCGACAGCCACGCCGCTCCGCCCACGAGGATGAGGAGGAGGATCCAGGTAGCGGTCGCGCGCGCCTTCGAGGGCTGCCGGGGCCTGCTAGCGGCCTCGTCGCGCGTACTCACACGAACCTCCGACGCAGCTGTTGCGACACCTGGTCGATCACAAACACCACCACGAAGATCGCCACAGTGATGGCGGCGACATTCTCGTAGGCGAAGCGCGAGAACTGGACGTTGATGACCTGGCCGATGCCGCCGCCTCCCGCAATGCCGATGACCACGGACGCGCGGATGTTGAGTTCAAAGATGTACAGGCAGTACGACAAGTAGTTGGGCAGGATCTGCGGCAACACGGCCCAGCGTGCCCGCGCGATCGTTCCCGCGCCCGACGCGTCGGCCGCCTCGAGCGGCCCCGTGTCCACCGCGTCGATCGTCTCGGACGTGAGCTTGGCGGCGATCCCGATGTTGAAGACGATGAGGGCGAGGATGCCTGCGAGCGGGCCGATGCTCACGAGCGCCACAAAGATGAGCACGTACGCCACGTCTGGCAATGAGCGCACCACCGACAGGAACACCTTGGTGGCCCGATAGGACCACCGAGTCCGGTTGGTGACGGTAGAGGCCATGAAGGAGAACACGAGGCCCAGGACGACGCCGACGAAGCTCGCGATGATGGCGATGGCGATGGTCTCGACCCACGCGTCCCACACCCTGAAGATGAATCCCCATGACGGGTTGAGGAACTGGTGGATGATCTCCCAGCCGTTGTCCAGGTTGGTGAACAGCGGCATGAGCGTGAACTCGATGCTGCGCGCCGCCCAGACGGTGAAGATGGCGGCGACGACGAATGCCGCGATGATCCCCTTGGACGGCGCCGGCTTGCGGGGGCGCGCAGGAGCCTCAGGCACCGCGGGAGCCACGGTGCTCACGACCGTCCCGGCAGGATGTCCTCAGCGGTCAAGGAGCGCCCGTAGATGGTCTCGAACACCGCATCGTCGGCGTCGGCACCAGGACCGTCGAAGACGATCCTGCCCTCCCGCATGCCGATCACCCGCTCACCGAACTGGCGCGCCAAGTCGAGAAAGTGGAGATTGACGACGGTGGTGATGCCGAGCTCGCGGTTGATGCGCTGAAGATCCTTCATGACCATCTGCGCGGTGGGAGGGTCGAGGGAGGCGACGGGTTCGTCGGCGAGCATCACTGAGGGATCCTGCGCAAGGGCTCGCGCGATCGCGACGCGTTGCTGCTGGCCGCCTGAGAGTTGCGACGCGCGCGTCCACGCCTTCTCGACGATGCCGACGCGCTCAAGTGACTGGTAGGCCTTCTCCTTCTCCGCTTGCGTCCACGCGCCCACGAGGGACCTGTAGGCGGGGATGTCGTGGAGTTGGCCCAGCATCACGTTGTTCATCACCGACGTGCGCTTGACGAGGTTGAAGGACTGGAAGATCATGCCGACGCGCGAGCGGATAGCGCGCAGCTCGCGCTTGGAGGCGCCAGACACCTCATGACCGTCGACTGTGAGCGAGCCCGACGTGACGGAGACGAGCCCGTTGATGGCGCGGATCAGCGTCGATTTGCCTGCGCCTGACAGGCCGACCACCACCACGAACTGCCCCGGGTCGATGGTGAGGGACACGCCGTCGAGGCCGACAACGCCGTTGGGATAGCGGACGGTGACGTCCTTGAGCTCGATCATGAGGTCCAACCTTGCATAGACGAACTCCAGCGGCCACCCTTGTGAAGCGAGGGCGACCGCCGGAGCCGATCACTGTGGGAGTTACGCGTCGCCGAAGTTCGCCTCGACGGGGCGCACCACGTTCTCAAACGCGTCGAGGTTGGCCGGGTCGAGCCCGTCAATCTCGTAGACAGCGGCGAGCGCCGCGGCACCCTCCTCCGTCTCCGCCACCGCGAGCAGAGCATCGGTGATCATCTGCTGCACCTCGTCGCTCAGGTCGCCGGAGACGACCACGCCGTCGTTGGGGATGTTGGACGTGTACGCGAAGACCACGACCTTCTCGCCCACGTCGGGGAACTCGTCCGCAAGCGCGCTACGCGCATCGTTGAAGGACACGCCCACCACCGCGTCGCCGTCGTACACGGCCTGAACCGACTGCGGGTGTCCACCGGCGAACAGCGCATTCGACAGGCCAGAGATCGGATCGACACCCGTGAGTTCCTGCAACTGAGTGGCCGGGAAGTAGTACCCGGAAGCCGAGCTCTCGTCCACGAAGGAGATGACCGACTCAGGGTCGATCAGCTCGAGCGCCTCTGTGCCCGCCGGGCCGGAACCCCCGGTGGCGCCGTTGCAGTACGAGTAGGCAACGCCCTCGTCGTCCGTCTCTGTCGTCACGTCGTCGAGGCAGAAGGTGCCTGGGTCGTTGGTGAGCCACTGGCCCACATACTCAGACGAGCCGTACCGCACCGCCTGGAGCACAATCTCGGCGCCGGCCTCGTCCTCAGCCTGCACCATGGCGATCGGGCCAAGGAAGCCGATGTCGGCCTGGCCGGTCTGAAGCGCTACGACCACGGCGGAGTAGGACTCGGGCACGAAGACCTCGACGTCCACGCCCAATTCGGCGGACAGCGCCTCGGCGAGGGCCTCGCCGTCCGTGGTGATCTGGTCGACTTCGTCTGATGGCACGAGGGCGAGGGTCAACTTGTCTGGCAAGCTCGCGGAGGTCTCGGCTGGCGACATCGCCTCCGACTCGGTGGACGACGGTTCGGCGTCGTCCGAGGAGCATGCGGCCAGCAGCAGCACGGCCGCGCCTGCCATGGCCGAGAGCGCGAAGCGCTTGGGGGACTTGTTCACTGTGGTTACCTCGTCAAGAGATCGATACACCGGTAAGGACTCTCTGACGGTAATCCGCACAAGCGGCCTAAGCAGCCCCATTGCTCGCAAATTCACCCAATGGTTACATGCGGTTCACCCAAGCGACGCCGGGGAACTAGTCGCCCCTCAGTGACCGGCGTTTGGCCTCCATGGCGATCATCTCGGCGAACAGCCGCTGCGCCTCTTCCGTTCCCGCTCCCGCACGCTGCATGGCACCGCGTAGGTCGCCGATACGGCGGGTCAGGTGACCGTCCAGAACCTTGCTCATGACGGATCCGCCATAGACGCCGAGGGTCTCGGGCTTGTCGTGTGGCAATGGCGTGACCGCCAACTCGTTGACGATGCTTGCCAGGTCTTCGCCCGCCTCGAGAACCACTTGAGCCACCCAATCCTTGCCGGCGGCCCGCACTCCCCCGGCCGCCGCTATCGCGGAGAACACTGCCCGGTACTGGGGTACCGCGAACGCTTCCGCAACCAAGTCGTCGGCGACCTGCAGCGCCGTGGGGTCGGCCCGAATCGCCTCCGGCGCTTGGAGCAGCGCCCCCAGGGACAGCGCCTCGGCCCGCACCATCGGGTCGCGCCGGTCAGGTCGCCCAGGCGCCTGACCCTCAGCCGGGCGCTGGGCCTGCTCGCCGGCGGATGGGCGTTGGCCAGACGAACCCGCCCGGGTGACGGTTGCCAGCACGGTGTCGGTGTCCATGCCAAGCCATCCGGCCAGCCGGCGCCCGTATTCGGGCCTCAGGGCGGAGTCTCGCAACCTCGCGACCACGGGGGCGGCCGCGCGCAAGGCGGTCACGCGACCCTCCGGGGTGTTGAGGTCGTGGCCGGCGAGGGTCGTCTTGATGACGAACTCGAACAGGGGCACGCGCGCCTCGAGCAAAGCCCGCACGGCCTCGTCGCCGCGCTGCTGACGCACATCGCACGGGTCCAGGCCTTCCGGGTCGATGGCGACGAAGGTCTGTGCCAAGAACTGCTGGTCGAGACTGAAGGACTTGAGCGCGGCATTCTGCCCGGCCTCGTCGCCGTCAAAGGTGAAGACCACCTTGGCGCCCATTCCGCCCACGGTAAGGCGGGCGCCGCCGGTGTCCCCCATGAGGCGACGCACGATCTTCACGTGATCCTCGCCAAAGGCGGTTCCGCACGTGGCCACGGCGTTCTTGACACCTGCCAGGTGGCACGCCATCACGTCGGTGTAGCCCTCGACCACCACGGCCGTCCTGTCCGTCCTGATGGCACCCTTTGCCAGGTCGATTCCGTAGAGTACCTGGGCCTTCTTGTAGAGCTGCGTCTCCGGGGTGTTGAGGTACTTGGGGCCCTGGTCGTCTTCATGCAGGCGGCGTGCACCAAACCCAATGACCTCTCCCGTCACGTCCCTGATAGGCCACACGAGCCGGCCCCTGAAACGGTCGTAGAGGCCGCGCTGGCCCTCGGAGAACAGTCCGGTCGCCTTGAGTTCCGGCTCGGCAAAGTTGCGGGCGCGCAAGTGATCGAGCAGCGCAGACCAGCCCTGGGGCGCGTAGCCGACGCCAAACTCCTCGGCCGCCTCCTTGCCAAAGCCTCGCCCCGTGAGAAAGTCACGCCCGATCTTCGCCTCAGGACCGTCGAGCGCCTCCCTGTAGAACTCGGCCGCGAGGCGATGGGCCTCCAGCAACCTCGCGCGCTGCGGGCCAGAAGGCTCCGAGCGCTGGCCTCCCGCCTCGTAGCGGAGCTCCACTCCGGCGCGCGGCGCCAGGTACTCGACGGCCTCGACAAAGCTCATCCCGTCCAACTTCATGATGAAGTCGATGACGTCTCCGCCCTCGCCGCAGCCAAAGCAGTGGTAGCGGCCCACGCCCGGCCGCACGTGGAAGGAAGGCGAACGCTCGTCGTGGAACGGGCACAGTCCGCGCATCGAACCGACGCCTGCGGGCTTGAGGGTCACGTGCTCCGCCACGATTTGCTCGATCGGTGCACGCTCTCTCACGGACGCAACGTCGTCCCTGTTGATCGTGCCAGCCATGGATCACACTCTAGGCCCGTTGCGCAGTCACTTCGTAGGTAGGCTATGCGACAGCGACGAGAGGAGATCAGCGTGAGGGTCGATGCCTTCCTTGCCGATTCGGCAGAGGTGGTCAA
>NZ_JADQBF010000016.1 GCF_016278775.1 Demequina sp.
GGCGCCAGCGGCCACGACGGCGGCCGCTCCGGCCGCCGCGACGCCCGACGTGCCTGCACCTCCGGCGCCGACAGTTGCGCCCGTGCCGGAGCCAGCAGCGGCTCCCCCGCCAGTTGCCGTGCCGAGCACTCCGCCGATGGGTAGGCCACCCTCGAGTGCAGCGACTCCGGCCGCGCCCAGCACGAGAGGAGCGATGATGCCGCGCATGCCGCGGTTGACGTCTTCGAGTTCGGCCACGAGCGCGGCGCACTTCGCGCACGTGCGCACGTGCTCGTCCACGCGAGAGGACTCTCGCTTGTTGAGCCCGCCGCGCACGAACGCGCCCAACTGCGCGTTGGCCTCAAGGCAGTCCACGTCGCCAGCTGTGGCGAGGTGTTGCTGCAGATAGGCCTGGCGTAGCGCCTCTCGCGCCCTGTACGACAATGCGGCCACGCCATTCGCTGACAGGCCTAGCAGGGGGGCGATCTCTTTGGGGCTCTTCTTCTCAACCTCGGTGTACCACAGCACCGCTTGCCAGCGTTCTGGGAGCGACGTGAAGGCATCGGCCACGAGGCCTTGTTCGAAGTTGGCCAAGGCTGGCTCGTCGGACGACGCTTCATAGCCAAGGGCAGACTCGTAGGGCGACATGTCGTCGCGCGGCCGCGTGCGGATCCCCTTGTTGATGAGATCCATGCCGGTGCGGCGAACGATGGTGAACAGGTAGGCGCGAAACGCGAGGTCGGGGCCGTCACCTTGTTGGAGGGCCCTCAAGACGCGGGAGAACGACTCGGACACCACGTCGTCGATGTCGGCAGGGGTGTTGGTGTATTGCGCGGCGACCTTGCGGGCGGCGGTCGCGTGGCGCTCGTAGAGCACGCCAAAAGCTGCCGAGTCGCCTGCGCGCACGCCTGCGATCAGCTCGGGATCGCTGGACATTTCCGTCCAAAGAGCGATCAGCTCATTGCCCATGTACTCGTCCACCCTGCCGAATGTAGGGAGATTCGTGCCTTCTATCGTCCCCCTTTTTGGGGGCAATGCACAAGGCTACGCTCGCGTGGGATTCGTCACACCCGCCGCATGACGCGTGTCGAGTTTGCGGTATTCCACGAAAACATGCGTCATAGGCGGGCCTCATCACCGTCTCATAGCGCATGACGGTCAACGAACACCTCACGGGCACGGTGGGACCTTCGACACTCTTGGACACGTGGCAGGCGGCGAGCATCGAGTCCGTCTGGTTGCGGCCAGGCGACTGGTACACGCCAGCCGCCGAGGCCCTTGTCGAGGCGCTCGAGGCCCGCTTGGACACGGCGCCGTCCGCGTTCCGCCTGGGGCAGGCCCGATCAGAATCCGGAGTGGGCATCACCGAGGCCATCGATGACATGGCGGTGCTGTTCCGCTCTGCGGGCTTCGAGTCCGCCCCCATCCGCTCCATCCGCGCCCTATGCGAGGGCTGGACGCAGGGTTCAGTTGCTGCTCCGGCCGCACCGCAGATGGCTGACGCCGAGTCGGGCCTTGGTACGGCGGAGTACCTGACGCAGAGGCTCTCGGAGGTCTACGGATTCGCGAACCGACAGGGCACCACGGTGACGCAGACGCATGCGCTGGTGATGATCGACGTCTCCGTTGCCGACGCTGATCCGTGGCAGCGGATGGCGCGCAATGCGGCGGTGGGCCAGGCCCTCAAGGCCGCGTACGGCGACGGCTACCCGATGGCGCGGTTGGGCGATGGCTTGTATGCGGTGCTGGTGGAACGCGGCACGTCTCTGGGACGGGGAGTCGCGGTGCTCCGCGACCACATCTCGGACAGGGCGGTGACGATGCGCGTCGGCAACCTCATGCGCCAGCCCCCTCGAGTTTGGATCGAGTCTCTTCCCGATACCCACCACTACGCGCACGAACTTATCGAGTCGATGCAGCGCTAGGTCGGCACGTTGGTTGTGGCGCGTGACGCGCTGAGGGCGTCACGCGCCACAACCTGTGTGCCGCTCACGGACACCGGTGGGCGTCATGCCTTGCGGTTGTAGGCGCGAATGGCGAGCGGCGCGAACACCGCCACAAAGATCGCGCACCACAAGAGCGTCCAGGCCACGGGACTCTGCCACTGGCCATCATTTGCCGCGACCGTGCCCAACGCGGGATCGTTCCACAGCGCGCGCAGCGCTTGGACCAGGTGCGACAGGGGGTTGGCGTTGGCGAAGGCGGCCAGCCAGTCGGGCATGGACTCGGTGGGCACGAACGCGTTGGATGCGAAGGTCAGCGGGAACAGCGTCATGAAGACGATGCCCTGGACGGCGCGCTGGGACCTTGCCAACAGACCGATGAGCATCGGCCCCCACGCGAGGCTCAACGCGAAGATGATCGCGAGCACCACGCCGCCCAGGAAGTGCCAGATGTCCGTGCCTACACGGAACCCGAGCGCGTAACCGGTGCCCACCATGATGCTGATGAGCAGGACGTAGCGGACCACGTCACCCAGCACCGCACCAAAGAGTGGCGCGATGCGGGAGATGGGCAGCGACCTGAAACGGTCGAAGATGCCCTTCTCCATGTCCGCGTTCAATTGGATGCCGATGCCGACAGACGCGAACGCGATGTTCTGTCCGATGATCCCGGTCACCAGCAACGGCAGATAGTCCTGCACTGACCCCGAGATCGCCCCGCCGAAGATGTAGGCGAACAACAGCGTGAACATGATGGGCGACAACGTGACGTCGATCAGCCCCTCTGGCGTGCGCCACGTCTTGACGAGCGACCGCTTGGCAAGAACCCACGAGTGCCTCAGCACGTCTGTGGGGCCGTGGGGGATGACCGCAACCTCATGGGTTGCTCCTGCGGTGGTCATGCGTCGACCTCCTCGGTCGCGTCCGAAGCGCCTGGCGCGGTGCGATTGCGTTCTCCCGTGAGCGTGAAGAAGACCTCGTCAAGGCTCGGCAACATGAGCGACAGCTCGGTCACCTCAATCGAGGCGGCACGGAGCCGCCCCACCACGTCGGCGAGGGCCGCATCGCCCCGCACAGGCACCGAGAACTCTCCGTTGCGGGGCTGGTCGACTTGTGCCCCGTCCGTGGCGACGTCGGCGAGAATCGCGCGCACGGCGTCGCCCGTGTCCGGCTCCGCTGGCCGCACTCGCAGGGTCTGCGAGCCGACCACCCTCTTGAGCCGTTCCGCAGTGTCGTGAGCGATCACCTCGCCATGGTTGATGACGACGATGTCGTCGGCGAGGGCGTCGGCCTCTTCTAGGTATTGCGTGGTGAGCAGGACGGAGGTTCCGCGGGCGACGATGTCGCGCACCACGTCCCACATGTCCTCTCTCTTGGCTGGGTCGAGCCCGGTGGTGGGCTCGTCGAGAAACACGATCTCGGGGTGGCCCGTGAGAGATGCGGCCAGGTCCAGGCGCCGCCGCATGCCGCCGGAGTAGTTCTTGGCCATCTTGTCGGCAGCCTCGGACAGGTCGAACCAGTCGAGTAGTTCCGCCGCCCGGCCCTTGGCGATGGACGGGCGCATGTTGAGCAGCTCACCGATCATCACCAAGTTCTCTCTGCCGGTGAGCTCCTCATCAACCGACGCGTACTGGCCCGTCAGGCCGACGCGCTTGCGAACCTCACTGGGATGCTTGACGACGTCGTGGCCGGCCACGATCGCGCGCCCAGCGTCCGGACGCAGCAGGGTGGCGAGGATCCGCACGGCCGTGGTCTTGCCGGCGCCGTTGGGTCCCAGCACTCCGAGCACGGTGCCGCGGGGGACCTGAAAGGAGACGCCCTTGAGCGCCTTGGTGTCCTTGAAGGACTTGACGAGGCCGTCGGCCTCGACCGCAATATCAGAAGGCATGAGAAGAAGGTACGACGAATGTCTGACAACGTGCATCGGCTCGCTGAGTCTTCCGCCCAGAGGGAGGGCGCCGCTAGGCTCGCGTGACGAGCTGAGGGAAGTGGTGTGAGTGGCGAGCATAGGCGTGATCGGTGGCGGCATCCTGGGGACGCTCTGCGCGCTCCTGGCGACGGAGCGCGGTTACCACGTCACCATCGTGGAGCAAGATCCGCAGCTCTGGCGCCGCGCGAGCCGTGTCAACGAGGGCAAGATCCACCTGGGGCCGATCTTCGCGCTCGGCGATGAGGCGACGCACCGGTTGATGGTGCGCGGTGCACTAGCCTTCGCACCTGTGGTGGAGCGCGCCGTGGGACACCGCGTCGAGTGGGACCGGCTTGCCTCCGATCCCTTTCGGTACCTGGTGATGGAAGACTCGCTCGCCTCGCCTGAAGAGCTTGCGGCGCGCTATGCCGCGATCAACCGGGTAGCGGCCGACGTCCCAGGCACCTCGTATCTTGGCAGGCCACTCGACCGCGTCGTCGACACGACGGTGCGCGTCGACGACGCCACCGGCCTGGCAAGCTTTGACACGACTGAGCGCGCTGTCGATCCTGAACTGCTTGCCGAGGTGATCCTCGAGGCTGTTCGTGACGCTGGCATCCGGGTGAGCGTGGGAGTCGAGGCAATTGGCATTGAGGAGGACTCGCGCGGCGCCACGATCAGGGTGGCGGACGGGCCCGATCTTGGCCCTTTTGACATGGTCGTCAACGCCACTTGGGAAGGTCAGCACCTGTTTGTGTCGCGCGAGCATCGGCACGCCCTGAACTATCGCGTGAAGGCGGCGGTGAGGATGGCCCGCGACCCGGATCACCGCACCGTCACCATGGTGCACGGACCATACGGCGACGTCGTGCGTCTCGCCACCCACACGTACATGTCGTGGTACCCGTCGGGCAGGATTCTCCACGAGTGGGGCTGGGAACCGTCCGCCAAGGTTGGCGAAGCGCTCGCGTCGATCCAGCACCGCACGGACATCACCGAGCAGATTCTCGACGCCTTGCGCAGCCGCGGCCTGTGGTCTGGCGGTGGCGAGGTGCTCGAGGCCATCGGTGGCGTCATACTCGGGCACGGCTCGGTAGACATCGACGAGCGCCGCTCGGACCTTCACGCCCGTTCCGAGTTCGGGACGACGCGGGTCGGCAGGGTTGTGACGCCCCACAACTTCAAGCTCACGACGGCGCCCCTCGCGGCGGCTCAGGCGATCGACGCGCTCGGAGACATTGCATGAGCCGAACCACCGTACTGATTCCCCTGCATCGGTCCCTGCCGTGGGTGGAGGTGGTCGAGCGCAACGCGAGGGCCCTGGCACCCGTCGCCCACGTGGTCGTGTCGGACGCAGGCGAGGCCGACGACGCGCTGGCGGTGCTTCGTGACCGGCTGGCCGACGTCGACCAGGTGTCCTTCGTGGGGCGTCGTGCGATCGATCCGGGTTGGGTCGCCCACTGCAACGACCTGCAGGCGAGCGTGACGACCGAGTTCCACATGTGGCTGGCACACGACGACGAGATCGGCGCCGACTGGGTAGTCAGCGCCGAGCGCGAACTCGACGCAAACCCGGCCGCGACCCTCGCCTGCGGTTCGATCACCGAACTTCCCGCCACCGAAGCGTCGTCCGTCGACCATCAGCTGCGGAGAGTGGAGTGTGCTCCTGAGCTGTCGAGCACCGACGCGCGGGTGCGCGCCGCGGCGATGCTCTCCCTGCTTGCCCAAGACGCCGCACCGCTGGGCCTGCTGTTTCGCTCGGTGCAACGCAGCGCCGCGACCAGGCCCTTGCCGCACCGCGAAGGCGACGTCTTCTCCGACGTGGTGTGGGCGCTCGACGTTGTCGCGCACGCCCCGGTTGTCGTCACCACGGCCGTATACCGCAAGCGATGGCACCCCGATTCCGAGCACGCGTCGTGGCCGCCGCTCGGCGAGCTTCCAGGAGTGCGGGCGGAGTGGTCCGCGCGGGCGGTCGGCGCGCTCAATAGGGACGACGCCGTGGCTGCGGTGGCGCAAGCGTGGGACGACGAGTTGGCTCGCGAAGCCGTGGCCCTTCGCGCTGCGCTCGCGAAAAGGGAAGACGAGATCAGCCAGCTGCACGCCCAGATCGAAGCGATGGCGGCCACAGTGTCGTGGCGCACCACCGCGCCTCTTCGCTCCCTACGCGCGGCGATGGGGCGTTCCCACGCGCGGAGCGACGGCACGTGACCCGCTATCGCATCCACGTGAAGCCCGGCTCCAGGAAGGGGCCTTTGGTGCAGGCGGGGACCGACGGCCTGCTCACCGTGTTTGTGCGCGAGCGGGCCGTCGACGGCGCGGCCAACGACGGCGTGGTCGCGGTGCTCGCGGAGCACTGGGGCGTGCGCAAGCGGGACATCCGCATCGTGTCTGGGCACGCGGCGCGCATCAAGACCGTCGAGGTCGACGACTAACCGCGATCTACTGAGAGCGGCCCCGCCACACCACCAGGCCGCGGCCCTCGTTGCGTCGGCCGCGTTGGCCGCGTTCCACGATGACGACGTTGCCTGACGGTCCCGTCGTGAACACGCGCGAGCCCACGTCGGCGCGCGGGCGTAGCCGATCCACCTCCGCCTCAAGCCGCTCCACGCGCTTGCTGAGCGACAGGATGCGCGCGATCCCGGCGAGGTTGATGCCCTCTTCTTGACTCATGCGCTGCACCTCGCGCAAGGTCGCCACGTCTCGCAGAGAGTAGCGGCGGCCGCCGCCTGGACGACGCCGGGGCACCACGAGCCCGAGCCGGTCGTATTGGCGCAGGGTCTGGGCGTGCATGCCCGCAAGGTCGGCTGCGGCGGAGATCAGGAACACGGGCTCGTCAACGTCTGGCTGCTCCATGGCTCCTCCTTTCCTGTGGGCCTCACTGCCCAGGCTAGGGCCCTACTTGGCCGCGTCGTCGTACAGGCGTGCCCGCGGGTCGTCGGCAGCGGTCTCAAGGGCGAACGCCTGGAGCGCCTCCTTGGCGGCCTTGGAGAGCTTCGATGGCACGGCCACCTCGACGCGCACCAGCAGGTCGCCGACCCCGTCCTTGGCCACGAGGCCCTTGCCCTTGACGCGCAGCGTCGCGCCGGAGGAGGTGCCTGGAGCGATCTTGACCTTGACTCGCTCGCCCGTGAGGGTGGGCACCTCAACCGTGGCGCCCAGCACCGCTTCGTCAAAGGAGACGGGCAGGTTCATGCGCAGGTTGCGGCCGTCCGCGGTGAACACGGGGTGCTTGCCCACGTGAACGGTCAGGATCACGTCCCCTGCGGGCCCACCACCCGCGCCAGGCCGGCCCTTGCCGCGGATGCGGATCTTCTGGCCATCGGCGACGCCGACTGGCAGGCGGGTGGAGACGCGTTGCCCGTCGATGCCCAGAGTGACGGTAGCGCCTTGGGTGGCCTGACGGAACGAGACTTCGGTGGCTGCGGCAAGGTCGGCGCCCCGCTGGACGCCCCGGCCGCGGCCGCCGAACAGCCCGCCAAGGATGTCTTCGAAGCCTTGGCCGCGCGTGGGACCGCCGCCGAACATGCCGCCAAAGACGTCTTCGAAGCCTTGGCCGCCGCCGGGGCCGCCCGCCTGGAAGCGGGCCCCGCCGCCCATGGCGCGGATCGCGTCGTACTGTTGGCGTTGCTCCGCATCGGAGAGCACGCCGTACGCCTCGCCGACCTCCTTGAAGCGCTTCTCGGCAGCCGCGTTGCCCGGGTGGCGGTCGGGGTGGAGGTCCCGCGCCAGCTTGCGGTAGGCCTTCTTGATATCGGTCGCGGAGGCATCCTTCGGCACGCCAAGAGTCGCGTAGAAGTCCTTGTTGAACCAGTCTTGGCTTGTCACGGTTGCCTCCTTTCTTGTCCGATGGTGCGTGCAGTGTGGCGGTACTAGTCGTCTTCCGGTTGGGCGACGATGACTCGTGCGGCGCGCACCACCCGGTCCCCGAGGCGGTGGCCCGGCTGGGCAACGTGCTGCACGGTTGCCTCGGTGACGTCGGCGCTCGGCTGAGACATCAGTGCCTCGTGGACCTCCGGGTCAAAGACGTCTCCTTGCGCGCCATAACTTGACCAGCCGAAGCGGCCCAGGGCCTCTTCGAGCTTGTCAGCGATAGACGCAAACGGGCCCTCGGCGAGGTCGCCGTGTTGGCGAGCCGCAGCAATGTCGTCGAGCACCGGCAGCAGCGACTCAAGCACCTTGGCCGTTGCCATGTCTGAGATGGCGGCGCGGTCGCGATCCACCCTCTTGCGATAGTTCACGTACTCCGCTTGCAGGCGCTGAAGGTCGGCCAAGTGTTCGGCCGCCTTGACTTCGGCCTGTGTCAGGGCGTCGTCAGCGCCCTCTTCGTCGGCGTCAAAATCGTCGCTACTGGGCGCAGCGTCGTCGATGATCTTCTCGGCTTCCGCCAAAGCGTCGTCGGCGCCGTCGTCGTCTGGCGAGGTGGGTCCGGTGTTGTCTTCCATGAGACGTCCTTCCATGCGCGTCTGCGGCGAGCGGGCTTTCCCGCCCGCCGCCAGGCGTGCGCTGTAGTACTGAACGCTGCAGTCCCTAACTACTTGGTGTCGTCTTCGTCGTCAACGATCTCGGCGTCAACCACGTCGTCGTCGGCAGGGCCGGAGTCGCCAGCAGGTGCGTCGGCACCCGGCTGGTCGCCCGCCTCCTGCTCGGCTGCGTAGATGGCCTCACCGATGCGCTGCGCCTTGGCCACGAGGTCGTCGTGGGCGGTCTTCACCGCGGTGACGTCCTCTCCCTCAAGCGCCTTGCGTACCTCGGCGATGGCCTCCTTGACCTCGTCTGCCACCTCGGCGGGAACCTTGTCCTCGTTGTCGGACAGGATCTTCTCCGTCGAGTACGCGAAGGACTCGGCGTTGTTGCGAGTCTCTGCCTCTTCGCGACGCTTGGCGTCCTCTGAGGCGTGCTCCTCCGCGTCCTTGACCATGCGGTCGATGTCTTCCTTCGACAACGCAGAGCCGCCGGTGACGGTGATGGAGGATTCCTTGCCGGTGCCGCGGTCCTTGGCGTGGACGTGGACGATGCCGTTGGCGTCGATGTCGAACGTCACCTCGATTTGGGGCACGCCGCGCGGGGCCGGTGCGATGCCGCCCAGCTCGAACGTGCCGAGCAACTTGTTGTCGCGGGCGAACTGGCGTTCGCCCTGGAACACCTGGATCATCACGGACGGTTGGTTGTCATCAGCGGTGGAGAACACCTCTGAGGACTTGGTGGGGATGGCCGTGTTGCGCTCGATGAGCTGCGTCATCACGCCGCCCTTGGTCTCGATGCCGAGGCTCAAGGGGGTCACGTCGATGAGCAGCACGTCCTTGCGCTCGCCCTTGATGACGCCAGCCTGCAGGGCGGCGCCCACGGCCACCACCTCGTCGGGGTTGACGCCCTTGTTGGGCTCCTGGCCCCCTGTGAGTTCCTTGACCACGTCGCTCACCGCTGGCATGCGGGTGGAGCCGCCGACCATCACCACGTGGTCGATGTCAGCGAGCTTGATGCCGGCGTCCTTGATGACCTGGTTGAAGGGCGCCTTGGTGCGGTCGAGAAGATCCTTCGTCATCTCCTGGAACTTGGAACGCGTGAGCTTGGTGTCCAAGTGGACGGGGCCGTTCTCGCCGATGCTGAGGTACTGGAGCGAGATGGTGGTCTGCTGGGCCGAGCTGAGTTCCTTCTTGGCCTGCTCAGAGGCCTCACGCAGGCGCTGCAGGGCCGACTTGTCCTTGGACAGGTCCACGCCTTCAGAGTTCTTGACCTCCTTGACCAGGAAGTCGACGATGCGCTGGTCCCAGTCGTCTCCACCGAGGCGGTTGTCGCCAGCGGTGGCGCGCACCTGGATGGTGGAGAACTCGTCCTCGTCCTTGCCCACCTCGAGCAGGGAGACGTCGAACG